>DUEX01000120.1 GCA_011170325.1 Dehalococcoidia bacterium
CACCACGCCAATATAACTGGCACCTTGAATGTGTTGCTGGCAGCCAGAGATAACAAGGTAAGGAAGGTAATCTATGCCTCCTCATCATCAGTCTATGGCGATACTCCTACCCTGCCTAAGACAGAGGACATGCCACCCAACCCGCAATCCCCCTATGCCATCACTAAGCTTGCCGGGGAATACTATTGCCAGGTTTTTGAGCAAGTTTATAACTTGCCTACAGCTTGTCTCAGATATTTTAATGTCTACGGGCCGAGACAGGACCCAAGCTCGCAATATGCCGCCGTTATACCCAGGTTCATATCCAAGCTGCTCAAAGATGAGCCACCTATCATTTTTGGTGACGGCGACCAGACACGGGACTTTACCTTTGTTGAGGATGCCATAGCGGTTAGTATCTTGGCTGCCGAGGGGAATGCTGGCGGCGTTTTCAATGTCGGCACGGGAAAGAGGGTTTCCGTAAACGAGCTGGCACGGCTTATCAGGAGCATTATGGGGAAAGATATTGAGCCAATTCATCAGGAGCCGAGACCCGGCGATGTAAAACATAGTTTAGCCGATATCGGTAAAGCCCAAGCCATCGGCTATTATCCAAAGTATGATTTAGAACTGGGGCTCAAGAAAACGATAGAACAATTTAATAGTCCTGGCCGGTGATGGAATTGCTGCTGGCACTAGCTCTCTCCAAGGCAAGCTCTAAAGCATCGGCATCAACATACAACTGACACAATGCAACCAGGGTCTTTGAAATGAGGAGTTAGACATTGCTAAAGGGAAGTAAAGTATTGGTAACCGGCGGTTCAGGCTTTATTGGTTCTCATCTGGTGAAGGGGCTGACCGCAAAATCTCCACGGGAAATTATTGTCTTTGATAAACACATACAACATGACAAATTCCAGCCCCGTGATAACCTGAAAACCGTTCAGGGTGAAATCACACAGAGAGAAAGATTAAGGGAAATAATGCCAGAAGTTGATTATGTCTTTCACCTGGCTGTTTTGCCTCTTGGTGCCTGCATTGAGAATCCGCGAGCGTGCCTTGAAACAAATATAAACGGCACATTCAATATAATTGAGGCAGCAAAAGATGCCGGGGTTAAAAAAATAGTTTTCTCCTCCGCCTCGTCTGTCTACGGAGATACCGAACAAACGATGGATGAAAGCCACCCTCTGAACGCCAGAACAATGTATGGAGCTAGCAAGATTGCCGGTGAGTATCTCTTGAGAGCCTTCTACGATATGTATAAGCTTGATTACGTAATCCTCAGGTACATGAATGTCTACGGTCCAGGTCAGGAAGGCGGGCTTATTATGAATGTGCTAAAGCGCATTAAACAAGGCTTGCCACCGATTATCTTCAATGACGGTTCTCAATCTTTTGATTTTGTCTATATTGACGATGTTATTAATGCTAATATTCTAGCGATGGAAAGTGACATTACTGACGAGGTCTTTAATATCGGTGGCGAGGAAGAAGTAACCGTCAAAGACGCCGTCTTTGCCTTGCTGGAGCTTACTGGCTCTGATTTAACTCCGGAATTTAAGCTTGATGAGAAGGTACCAATGCAACGGAGAGTCGGCACCAGCCAAAAGGCAAAAAAGCTCCTTGGCTATATCCCCAGGGTCAGTCTTAAAGACGGATTGAGAAAGGTTATTGAGACAGAATTCAAAATCTAAAGTAAGAGGAGTTATTGAATTGAGAGTACCCATTACAAAACCGTATTTCGGCGAGGAAGAAAAGAAAGCCGTGAATGAAGTTCTGGACTCCGGCTGGCTAGTCCAAGGTCCAAAAGTAGCCGAATTTGAGAGGTTGTTCTGTGAATATACCGGGGCTAAATTCGCCAGAACATCCACTTCATGTACTGCCTCTCTTCACCTGGCACTGATAGCCTCAGGCGTGACCCATGGAGATGAGGTTTTAGTTCCTTCTTTCACCTATGTTGCTTCCGCCAATTCCGTTGAATACACCGGAGCAAAGCCGGTTTTTGTTGACATCGACCTCAAGACCTTCAACATAGATGTCCAAAAGTTAGCTCAGTATCTAGAACAAGCTAAGAAGCAAGGCTCAAAAGTGAAAGGTATCATGCCGGTTCATCTCTTCGGGCTTGCCGCTGATATGGACCCGATTATGGAGCTGGCGAGGAAATATAATCTCTGCATAATAGAGGACGCTGCTTGTGCCCTGGGAAGCTATTACAAGGCAAAACACGCAGGGACCTTCGGGGATGCTGGCTGCTTCAGCCTTCACCCCCGCAAGCCTATCACCACCGGCGAAGGAGGGATGCTGATTACCAACAATCCGGAAGTTGCTTCTAAAGTGCAGAGCCTGAGAGACCACGGTGCTGCTGTCTCCGACTTAGCCCGGCACGAAAAAGGAGGCTTTATGCTTCCAGCCTTTAATGTTTTGGGCTATAATTACCGCATGACTGATATTCAGGGAGCTATAGGGGTAGAGCAAATGAAAAAGTTCCCGTGGGTTGTTAGTCAGAGAATTGAAAAGGCAAAGACATACGATGAAGAACTAAGAGATATAGAGTGGCTGCAAACACCCTGTGTCCCTGAAGGATATAAGCATACTTATCAATCCTATGTTACCCTGGTTCAAAACCCCAAATTTAAGCAACTTACTCTTGATGCCATTCAAGATTCAAACCAGTTCCGCAACAAAATTATGGCTAAACTGGAGGAGGAGGGCATTGCTACCAGACAAGGCACTCATGCTGTCCATACCTTGAATTATTACAAAATGAAATATGATATAGCTGAGGGGGACTATCTCAACGCACTTGCTGCCGATAAATTGAGCATGACCTTGCCGCTTTATCCCCAAATGACAGATGAAGAGCAGGAATATGTGATTGAGCGGATAAAAAG
>DUEX01000121.1 GCA_011170325.1 Dehalococcoidia bacterium
CAGAGAGGGAAATGGAGAGGTTACCCGGGGTGGAAAGCGCCGTTTCTCTTTTCGATATATTGCGTGACATCAACGGAATGATGACTGGTCAGCATGACTATCCTGAAAACCCTCGATACATCCAGAGACTCATAATGAAGATAGACGAGGAAGACTTGGAAACCTGGATTTCGGATGATGGTCTCAGAATGATGATTAAGACCGAAGACCTTGATTCACTGGATATTGCTAAGCTTGAGGACTTTGTTGCTGAGCACGAAAATATTCGGGTGATAAGCGGTATGCCGGTACTTTTTGATGAGATGAACAATCTGGTTGTACAAAGTCAGGTTCGGAGCTTGGGCTTGGCACTTGTCTTGATCTTTATCATGATGCTGATTACTATCAGAAAAATTGGAGCAGCTCTGGCTGCTATGTTGCCAATAATTATTACAATTGCAGCTATTTTGGGTATGCTATCAATAACAAAATTCAATCTCAATGTCCTCACTGCAAACATGTCGGCTATTGCTGTTGGGGTAGGTGTGGACTATGCCATTCATCTCATTTCCGGCATCTATTACTTCAGAAACCTGGGCCTGGGCGGCGTAGAGTCAGTAGATTCTGCTCTAACTAGTCTTTCACGCCCAATTCTAGCCAATGCCCTTGGTTTGGCTATCGGTCTCTCCATTCTATATCTCTCGCCATTAAGAATTCATATGCAAGTAGCTTCTGTGATGTGGGTAGCAATGGTTGTATCTGCGTTGGGAGCTCTACTCTTAATCCCAATCTTCTATTCCAGAATAGCGAAGAAATCCAGAGGATAGTATATGGTGGGTCATCTGGGCAGTTCCCGAACTTCTGTTTGAGAAGAAGCAACTTACCCTTGCTTTGTAGCAACTACTTCTGTCTTACTCATAAGCCATGGATTATGCTATAGTAACCGCACAGATACGGACTAACCCCTAATTTGTAAGTGTAAGGACTGCTTGTTTCCTCCATAGGCAAGATCATGGAAAGTAGCGCTACGCAGTCTTGGCAGCCATAATATGGTTTATAGAGACGCTGCAAATGATTTGGTATCATATACTGAGTCCTGATACAGAAAAGTGGGTGACCTTAGTAGTTATCACCGTCACTTTTGCATTCATACTTTATCGCCGGTTTAATATAGCTTATGCCTCTCTTGCAGCCGCTGTACTACTTGTTTTAGTAGGGATAACGAATCCTGTCGAAGCATTCCTTAAAAGTGTGAACTGGGATGTCTTGGCAATATACTGGGGCTATGGCATGCTCGCTATAGCCTTTCGCGAAAGTAAAATACCTGCGTGGATAGCGAATCGAGTTTTGGTCAGGGTAAAGAAGGAAAAGTACGCGCTGTTATTCCTTTGTGTATTGGCAATGGTTCTTTCTAGCTTTATGGCGAATCCTGTTGTGGTTATTATGCTTGCACCTTTAGCAATAGAGATAACAACGAAAGTTAAAGCATCTCTATTGATCTATCTTATCGCTATAGCTATTAGCTCTAATGTAGTCACCACCGTGACCATGATTGCCGACCCCCCAGCCATAATTCTAGCTAGTGCTACTGGGATGGACTTTCTGGACTTCTACTGGTTTCAAAGTAAAGTTAGCTTGGGTACACTTTCAATAATGGGGGCACTAGTGGCGCTTTTAACCCTCCTTTTTCAGTTCCGCAGACTAAACAAACAAGTCATAATAACCAAGGAGATGATTAAGGTATCCTTTACTCCCCTTGTACTTTTCGTGTTGAGTATATTGGCTCTTGCTTTTGTTCCCTGGAAACACCTAGACGCCTGGAACCACCCGGGACTTGTCGGCCTTACCCTTGGCTCAGTTTCACTGGTGATAAGCAAACGCTGGGCGAAGGATATGTTGAGGGAATTTGACTGGAATTCCATTTTCTTTCTGATTGGGATATTCATAGTCATTGCCACTACGGACAATGTTGGTCTCCTAAAAGATTTCTCTGCGTGGCTTGGACATTCATCTTTAGGCAGTCCAACAATATATTTGGCAGTTTTCATATGGGGTTCGGTCTGTCTATCTTCTTTTATTGACAACGTGCCATATACAATGCTAATGATACCAGTCTGCGCTGAGGTAGCACACACGCTGGGAATAAATCCTTTCCCACTCTATTTTGGGATGCTGGTAGGAACAGGTATAGGAGGAAATATAACGCCAGTGGGTGCTACTGCCAACGTTCTGGCCTGCGGGATGCTAGAAAAAAGAGGATACAAGGTCAATCTTAGTAAATATCTGGCTCTTGCTGTGCCATTCAGCGTTTCAGCGGTTCTTATTGTTCACGTTTTGCTAGAACTGGTTTGGCTGTGATAGTCAGTGATATTTTTGGTAATATCGTTACCTTATAGTGGGCCAACGTGTACAATAGACAGAACCTTTACTTTGACGTTCAGCCTTGCCACCTAATCCATAACAAAGCGCCCTTTATAAGCCGTTATTAACGCATAGAGCCAACCTCTATCATAGGCAAGCCCTCTGCCCATACGGGTAAGAGGGCTCTTGTTTTGTCCCCTTAATTACGCTTCGTATTGTCAATGTCACGAAAATATAGGTTCATTCTGAAATATCACTTTCTGTCCTATTGTGCAATCATGAATACTGGATAATCGCACCTTA
>DUEX01000122.1 GCA_011170325.1 Dehalococcoidia bacterium
ACCCATGAGCCAGGAGGTACGGCTTTAGGCAATGAGATAAGGCACTCGTTAAAGAGAAAGCGGCAAGATAGAATCTTACCTGAAGCCGAGCTATTGCTGTTTGCTGCTTGTCGCATTCAGTTGATGACTGAGGTGATTCGCCCCAGCTTGCAAAAAGGTAAGGCGGTTATCTGCGACCGCTTTGACGATTCCACCACAGCTTATCAAGGCTACGGCCGAGGAATAGATTTAGCAGCTATCAAGGAAATCAATGGTTTAGCCGTCCAGGGCGTCAAACCCGACCTCACCATACTGCTGGATATCCCCGCTGCAGAAGGCTTAAGCCGCAAGCAAGCTAAATTGAAGGACCGCTTTGAAGAAGAAGAGATTGCCTTTCATAATCGAGTTAGAGATGGCTACCTCAAGTTAGCGGCAGAGGAGCCTGAACGATGGCTGGTGATAGACGCTGCTTTGCCCAAAGCGAAAATCGGTAAAATTATCTGGGGTAAGGTTAACCAACTACTGCAGGCAGGAAATATCTCAAAACATGACTAAAAAGCGGGTAGCTGTAGCTTTAAGTGGTGGGGTTGATTCCTCAATGGCAGCTCTCCTACTCCAGGAAGTCGGCTATGAGGTTGTCGGGATAACTATGCGTTTATGGCATGAGAAAAAAGCAACGGTGGGTGGTCAGCACTACTCTTGCTATTCAACACAGGATATTTATGATGTTGAGCAGATTTGCCTCACCTTTGGGATACCTCTTCATATAATCGATTTGGAGCGGGAGTTCAAGCAATATGTAATTGATTACTTTTGCCAGGAATATAGGCAAGGGCGGACCCCTAACCCTTGTATTGCCTGCAACCAACACATAAAATTTGGTTTTGTTCTCAATCAAGCTCTTTTTCTAGGAGCTGACTATTTAGCTACTGGTCACTACGCTAGAACCGAATATTTCGACGATGCCTACCATCTGTTGAAAGGCGTCGACTTAAAAAAGGACCAGTCTTATATGCTTTGTACTTTGGGGCAGGAGAAACTTAGCCACTTGCTCTTTCCTTTAGGCGGTTACCTTAAGGCTGAAGTCAAAGAATTAGCGCGGCAAAAGGGCTTACCCATTGCTAGCAAACCGAGCAGCCAGGATATTTGCTTCATCACCACCGACTACGGTACTCTCCTGGGGCAGCACTCTGCTACAAGTCCGGGGGAAATCGTTAACAGATGGGGCGAAGTACTAGGCAAACATAGAGGGATAGCTTTCTATACTATAGGCCAAAGGCATGGCTTTGGACTTGCTAGTAGCAGCCGTCTCTATGTGACGAAGATAGAACCTGATATAAATAGAATCACTGTCGGTAGTGAAGAAGAGATCTGCAGTCAGAAGCTCACCGCCAGCAAAGTGAACTGGGTATCAGGAAGGCCACCGTCTAAGCCGGTGGAGATTACTGCTAAAATCCGCTACAAATCGCCAGAAGCGGTCGCTACTCTTTACCCAGAGTCAGATTCGGCCGAAATACAGTTTCACCAGCTACAGCATGCTATCACCCCTGGGCAAGCTGTGGTTTTCTATCGAGATAGCGAGGTTCTCGGCGGTGGCATCATTGAAAATTAAAGGCGATAAATCGATATTGGAGCCACCAAGCCTCATCGAGGAAAATAGACTTGGCTCTGAGGGTTACAAGCTTATTGCTGGCATTGATGAAGCTGGACGAGGAGCCTTGGCTGGCCCGGTGGTCGCCGCTGCTGTAATCCTACCCCAATTTGCCAATTTTCCCTGGCTCAACTTGGTCAGAGATAGCAAAGAGATTCCTCCAGCCAAGCGAGAATTCCTCTTTGGCTTGATTCAAGAAGAGGCCATAGCTGTTGGCATCGGTATCGTTCCACCTCAACTCATTGATTTGATTGGTATCCTAAATGCTACTAAGGTCGCCATGTGCAGGGCTGTGGAACAGCTAGCTTATTTGCCTGATTTCCTACTCATAGACTACTTAACCCTCCCCCAGCTTCGCATCTCTCAAAAGGGGATAACCAGAGGCGACAGACTGTGTCTTTCCATCGCCTGCGCCTCAATTATCGCCAAGGTCACCCGTGACCGCATCATGGTAGAGCTTGACAGACTTTACCCCAACTATGGATTAGCTCATCACAAGGGCTATGGTACCAAACAGCATTCTTCCTGCTTGTGCCAGCTGGGACCTTTGCCTATCCACCGCTATTCTTTTGCCCCGGTAAGAGAGGTTGCCGAGGTAAGATGAAGCGCAGAGAGCTCGGTGCCCTTGGAGAAAAGCTAGCCAAGGACTTCCTCAAAAAGAAAGGCTACCGCATTCGTGAAACAAACTTTCGCTGTGGCGAAGGTGAAATCGATATCGTTGCTGAGCGAAAGGACTACCTTGTCTTTGTAGAAGTTCGTACCAAGACTAGCTCTGATTTCGGCAGCCCTGAGGAATCGGTGACATTTGCCAAAAAAGAGAGGCTTATCGCCTCAGCCCTTGCCTACCTTAATAGCCACCAAAATCTGCCCTCATCATGGCGCATAGATTTCGTCGCCATAGAACTTGACCAAAAAGGCAAAGCCACCCGAATTGAACTTATTGAGAATGCTGTTAGCTGAGGCTTCTATCTTAGCCTCTCAACATATCCACATTCTAAATTCTAAGCGGTGCTCTCTTGGGACAGTTCTTCTAACGCGGCCGTTAGCTCCTCTAGAGACCACTTACGCCCACACTCACATTCACCGTAGTAGGTATCCTGATATTGACCACCGATAACTTCAACGGCTACAGTTCTACCACAAATACACATGATTACGGCTCTATCTTCGCTTTTATTTTTTGCCTTATCCATAATTATTCTCCCTAAACGCTTATTAACTTAAAGGATGCTTTCAAATCCTCAAAAGAATAAATGTTGGTTTTGTTAGTTTGCTCAAATAAATAATCGGTATTATCCCTATGGAGCACGTAAATGAGTAAGTTAGTGATAGTCAAATGTGATAATGGTATTGAAATAAAGTTTGAGGAAACACCGTATTACTTGACTGCGACCGTTAATGGGGATGTATGGTATTGGAAAAGGGATACAGGTGAGTTTGATGGTAAAGCATTTGACGTTGAGTGAGCTTAGGCCTTTTTCTTTGTTTTCTCCCACTCACGGGCTGATTGCTCCGTTACAGAACCACCAACTTGCCTAACGTGTCCCGTGGGCCATTTCTGTTTGTGTTCTTGCTTTCGCCTCTCAAGGTCTGTAGTTATACCACTTTTGACGATTTTGCCATCAACTATAACATCGTACTTTTTGTAAGGCCTTGATTTACCCATAACGTACCCCCTATATGACCATTATAACACCTATGATACAATGGTGTTATGGCTTGTGCAGCTCTCCTTCTATCAGTAATTGCTATTGTGATTGCTATGTATCCTGTCATTACACAGATGATTTTTGGTAAACCTAAAATAGAGCTGAACTTCACTACACAATTCATGGATAGTGATGATGTTTTGCAATGCGAAATATATAATCGTCCAATAAGGTCCTCTACGTTACGAAAACTCGGCGTTAATAGAAGGGCAGCTGAGGATATAGTGACAATTTTCAGTATAAAGAAACATCATAATGAAGACATAGTTTTTCAAGGTTCATTATCTAAGATGCGCTCCTATACTGGGACTTATGCCCAGCGCATAAGTTTGCCTGCTTCAGTTTTACCTGCCGAATTTGGCATCGCTATCGCCCACAAAGATTCAGGAAGAGTCACTGTTTTTACGGAACGCCCCCAAGTAATTCTCCTGCCAGGGGAATATGATGTGCATATTGATATCATAGTTGAAGGTAGGCGTATCAGTAAAACAAAGATACTTAGCGTTACAAGTGGCAAACCTTTTGCACAATGGATTGACAATTAACAATAGAAGTGTCATATGTACTGGACATAGGTTCAACATTCACGTGTGTTAAGGGGATAATACCGTTAAGAAATATGGAGCCAGATCTTGAGGTCGTTTGCCTCGTCCTAGTGATGCTGTTATACTAACCGATGTCGTGAACTACGAGACCATTATCGGCTTGGAAGTCCATGCTCAGCTATTGACCAAGAGCAAGATGTTCTGCTCCTGTAGCGCTGACTACGCTGATGCTCCGCCTAATACCTATGTCTGCCCTATATGCCTGGGCATGCCCGGGGTTCTGCCGACAATCAACCAGAAGGCGATAGAATATACCGTGATGACTGCCTTAGCTCTTAACTGTACCGTTTCTGAGTACGCCAAGTTCGACCGTAAGAATTATCCCTACCCTGATTTGATGAAGGGATATCAGATATCACAGTATGATGCTCCTATTGGTCAGCATGGCTGGCTAGCACTGGATACCAATGGGACAAAGAAGAGGATTGGCATTACTAGAGTTCACCTCGAGGAGGATGTTGCTAAACTGACCCATCGCGTTACAACTGAAGGAGAAACTCACAGTCTGGTGGATGTCAATCGGGCTGGGGTGCCTTTGATGGAAATCGTCAGTGAGCCGGATATCAGCTCACCAGAAGAAGCCAGGCAATATCTAATCAAGCTACGAGCTATCCTCCAATATCTAGGCGTATCTACAGGCAATATGGAGGAGGGAAGTTTCAGGTGTGATGCCAATATCAGTATCCGTCCTTCAGGTAGCACCGATTATTTGCCGAAGGTCGAAGTCAAGAATATGAACAGCTTTAAAGCTGTCTACCGAGCTTTAGACTATGAGGCCGAACGCCAGAGTCAAGAGCTAGAGAAAGGCAAGAGACTTATCCAAGAGACGCGGGGCTGGGTAGAGGAAAAGGGGATAACCGTGAGCCAGAGGAGCAAGGAATATGCACATGATTACCGCTACTTTCCTGAGCCTGATTTGCCACCGTTAGTTTTCGATAAAACCTGGGTGGAGGAGGTCAGGTCTCAATTGCCCGAGTTGCCTGAGGTAAGACGAGACCGCTTCATATCTCAGTATGGTTTACCGGCATATGATGCTAATCTGCTTGTCGATTCCAAAGCGATGGCTAACTATTTCGAGGACTGCGTCAAGCTGATGACAGACTCCTCAAGCGAAGCGAATCTTCATAAGAGGTCAAAGACAGTGAGTAATTGGCTATTGGGAGACTTCAGCCGGATGCTCAATGCCACCAATACTAAGATTGAAGAAACCAAGGTTACCCCGAAGCAATTGGTAGAAATGTTAAACCTGATGGATGAAGGGACTCTCAGCGGTCCAGCAGCCAAGGCAGCCTTTGAAGACATGTTCCTCAGCGGCAAGGCGGCTAGCGATATCATCGCTGAGAAGGGGCTCAGCCAAATCAGCGATAGCTCAGAGATAGAGAAGGTGGTAACCCAGGTAATAGCCGGCAATAGTCAGGCGGTGTCTGACTTTGAGGTCGGGAAGCAACAAGCTTTGACCTTTCTCATCGGCCAGGTAATGAGGGCTACTAAGGGGCGGGCTAATCCCGGGCTGGCAAAGGAAGTCCTTTTGGACAAACTCGGAGGGAAACAAAATGCCTAGTTATCTTATTATTGCCCAGATTTTGGTAGCTATAGCCTTAATCGGTGTAATTCTGCTTCAGGTGCGGGGTGGTGGGCTTGGAGGCATATTCGGCCAGCCAGATAGTGTCTACCGAACGCGGCGAGGTGTGGAAAAGAGCCTGTTACAGCTTACTATCGCTTTAGTGGTACTGTTTATAGTCATTTCCATCTGGGTTGTCAGGCTTGCTTCCTGACCACAGATGAAGGCTAGCATGGCACAAGTGATAACCTTTTTTGAGGAGAAGAAAAAACTAGCCAAAGAATTAGCTGGCTTCGAAGACTAAAAGAGGCTGAGTTTTATCTGCTGCGCTTCCATACTGTCCCTTTAGGCGTGTCCTCGAGGGTTATTCCTAATTCATCGAGATGACTACGTATTTTATCAGCCAGTTGCCACTCTTTAGCTTGACGCAAATCATCACGAACCGAGATTAAAAGTTTAATGAAAGGCTCAGCTTCAAGCGGCGGCTTTGCTGGTTCCTCTAGAGTAAAGCCCAAGACTTTAGCTAATTCGGTTAAAGTATGCTGAGCCTGAGCCATATCGATGTTTTCCTCCCGTGCCCGATTAATCTCCCTGACTAATTCAAAAAGCACGGCTATAGCCTGAGCAGTATTAAAATCGTCGTCCATGCTCTCGATGAACCTATGCCTAAACGGTTCACTATCAAGAGCGACCTTCCCACCGGTCTCCCCTCCATTTCTAATTGCTTGTCGTAATCTTTCCATGCCAGTCTCGGCTGCTTCCAGTGACTCTTCGCTGTAGGTTAGCGGACTGCGGTAATGAGAGCCAAGGACAAAAAGTCGAATAGCATCAGGGCTGTAACGCTCTAGAGCTTTTTTCACAGTTATCAAGTTGCCCAGTGACTTACTCATTTTATCTTCACCTAGTTGCAGCAGGCCGTTATGGAGCCAATACTTGGCAAAAGGGGTGACCTTAGTAAAACTTTCTGACTGGGCTATTTCATTCTCGTGGTGAGGGAAAATAAGGTCCTGCCCGCCACCATGAATATCAAGGCTGTCTCCAAGATATTTCAATGCCATAGCGCTGCATTCTATATGCCATCCTGGCCTACCCTCACCCCAAGGGCTTGACCATGAAGGTTCACCTGGCTTGGCTGCCTTCCATAGGGCAAAATCTAAGGGATAGTCTTTCTTACCAGCTTCAGAGCAAGTCTTGGACATCATCTCCTCTAAATTTTGGTGAGCCAGCTTGCCATAGCCGGGAAAACTCTTTACTCGGAAATAAACATTGCCCTCGGATTCATAGGCATAGCCGTTAGTCATCAAGCCCTGTATGACTTCAACTATCTTGGGTATTTCCTCAGTTGCTTTCGGATAGACATGGGCTCGCTTTATATTTAAACCGTCCATGTCTTTGAAGTATTCGGAGTTATACTTATCAGCCAGCTCCTGTGCCGGTATCCCCAATTGCTGAGCTCGGTTTATTATCTTGTCATCGATATCAGTAAAGTTCTGCACATGTTTTACTTTATAGCCTTTAAATTCCAAATAGCGCCTGATAACATCAAATATCACATAGCTCATAGCATGCCCAATATGGCAATCATCGTAAGCGGTAACCCCGCAGACATACATCGTCACCGTTTCACCTTTAGGGTAGAATTCCTCCTTTTGCCCCGACAGGGTATTAAACAGTCTCATCTGTCGTCTCCGAGAGTGAAGGATCAATGCTTATCTCAGCCTCATCCACAGCCCGGCTAACTCCTAAACTCTTCTCCAATTCGGCTACTCTTCTTTCCAGATTCTGGAGCCTTTCCCAAACCGGGTCAGGCAATTTCTCCACAGTATCAGTGTCAGGGTTGCGAATCTCAACCACCCGACCTGGCACGCCAACTACAGTAGCATTGGAAGGTACTGAAGCGATTACCACAGAACCAGCGCCGACTTTGACATTATCACCGATGGTGATAGCTCCGATGAGTTTTGCTCCAGCACCAGCAACTACATTGTTACCTAAGGTCGGATGGCGTTTCCTTTTCTGCAAGCTGGTGCCTCCTAAAGTAACTCCTTGGTATACAGCAACGTTATCTTTAATCTCCGATGTTTCGCCGATTACCACTCCCATACCATGGTCAATGAAAAACCCCTCTCCAATCTTAGCCCCAGGATGAATTTCAATCCCAGTGAGAAAACGATTGATGTGGGAAATCAGCCGAGGAAGAAAAGGGATGCGCCAATCCCATAGAGTATGGGCTAGGCGGTGAAATTGCCGAGCGTGAAAGCCAGGGTAAGCAAAAATGACTTCCCAGATGTTTCTGACCGCTGGGTCATGCTCAAAAACTGCCTGTATATCTTTCCTAATACTTCTAATAAGCCGCATCAAGTCTTCCTTTTAGCAAAGTTTACATCATTCTCTTCCACTAAGGCTACAGCATAAGCAGCTATCCCTTGCCCCTTACCAACAAAACCTAAACCATCAGTGGTAGTTGCCTTAACCATTACCTGCCCTAAGGCAATCTTTAAAGTCTGACTAAGGCAGTCACGCATGTCATCAATAAAAGGTGATAATTCAGGCTGCTGGGCAACAATAATAGCATCGATGTTCTTAATCTTGAAACCTTTCGCCCTGAGTAGCTTATTAACCTCGTCCAGCAAAACTAGGCTGGAAATATCTTTATACCTGGAATCCTCTGGCGGGAATTGATTGCCAATATCTTTAAGCCCAGCGGCACCAAGTAGAGCATCGATTATAGCATGAGTTAACACATCGGCATCACTATAACCTGAGAGTCCTTTGCTAAATGGGATCTTCATCCCACCCAGCACTAAATCGCCCCCCGAAACTAAAGGATGCACATCATAGCCAATTCCGACTCGCATTGTCTTATCTATCCCTTACTTATAACTTCCGCTAAGGCTAAATCCTCAGGAGTGGTTACTTTTATATTACTATAGGACCCCATATAAAGCTTAACTCTGTATCCCAATCTTTCCACTAAAGTGGCATCATCAGTGACTTCGTCTGCTATTTGCTCATAGGCTCTAGTTATTATATCAAAGCGAAAAACCTGGGGGGTTTGCACCGTCCACAATCGCTGACGATGAAGTGTTTCTCTAACCATGCCATCGTCATCAGTTAGCTTAATGGTGTCTTTAGCTGGAACTGCTGCCACCGCTGCGCCGGTCTCTAGGGCTGCTTCTAATCCAGCTCGGATTAAATCTAAAGTTAGGAAAGGACGGGCACCATCATGGATGACTACCCATTCACAGCTCCTTAGACCTTTAAGTCCCTTCTTTACTGAATCCTGCCGACGCTTACCACCAAGACATACTTTCACTACCTTAGACCAACCTCTTTCAGCGACTAACTTGCGCCCTGAATCCAAGTTGCTCTCATTTAGAACGATAACCATTTGATCAAGCAGTTCACAATTTTGGCAGACATCTACTGACCAGGCTAGCAAGGGTTTGCTAGCCAAGGGCAAAAAGACTTTGCCCACCCCCATCCGCCGACTACTGCCAGCACCAACAATAACAGCCCCTACTTGAGAGGAGATTTCGCTCATTCTGCAATCCGTTTCTTGGTTGACCTAGTAAGTCCAAGGTGAAGAGCTTCAGCAACAGTACTTGCTGCCAGAAGTTCGATGCCTTCTACATTAGATGAAGGTTTAGATGAGGCTGCAGGAACAAGGCAATGCTTGAAACCTAACCTAGCGGCCTCTGCAATTCGCCTTTCCAGTTGGGGCACAGCCCTAAGCTCACCGCTTAGGCCTATCTCTCCTAGGACTACAAGTCCCCGGGCAATCTGGGCATCTCGGAAGCTTGAAGCAACTGCCAGAGCAATCCCTAAATCAGCCACCGGCTCACCAACCCTCATACCACCGATAACATTAGCCATAATATCTTGGTTGGAAAGGTTAACACCGGCACGTCTGGTGAGCACAGCAGCTACCAAAAGCAATCGACCAAAGTCGACCCCATTAGCAATACGACGTGGAGGCCCGAAACTTGCCGGAGTAGTCAAAGCTTGAATCTCTACCAATAGGGGACGGCTTCCCTCAAGAGTAGACACCACAGCCGAACCAATTGCTCCATTGCAATGCGAAGCCAAAAAAGTTTCAGAGGGGTTAGTCACCTCTACCAAACCGCTACCACTCATCTCAAAAACGCCTACTTCATTAGTGGAACCAAAGCGATTTTTGGCACTTCGCAATATTCGATAGCTACTAAAGGTTTCACCTTCGAGGTAAAGAACCACGTCAACAATGTGCTCGAGCACCCTGGGACCAGCAATAGCACCGTCTTTAGTTACATGCCCGGTGATAAGAACTGGTATACTGGCTTGTTTCGCCCAGCGCATAAGCCTCAAAGTGCACTCACGTATTTGGCTAATACTACCTGGTGCCCCGGTTAAATCCTCAAGATAAACAGTCTGGATAGAATCAATAACCACCAAATTCGGAGACAATTCGCCTAAGCGTCCAAAGATAATCTCCAGATTAGTCTCAGAAAGAATATAGAGACTGTCACCTCTTATCCCTAGGCGTCCTGACCTCAGCTTAATCTGCTGGGGTGACTCCTCACCAGAAATATATGCTACCGTGCCTCCTTCCTCAGCCACTGCTGAGGAAGCTTGGAGTAGCAGAGTTGACTTGCCAATGCCAGGATCGCCACCAACAAGAACTAAGGAACCGAGCACCAAGCCACCGCCTAGAACTCGATTAAGCTCAAACAGGGGAAAAACAAGCCGGGGAGAGGCCTCAGTTTTCACCTGGGAAAGCTCCTGTGGGGTATTCTTTGCGGAATATAACTGTGCAGCTGGGGAACTAGGAGCAGTGACCACAGTCTCTATAAAACTATTCCACTCCTGACAGCTAGGGCAACGTCCTAGCCACTTCAGGCTTTCCTTACCACATTGTTGACAAACGAAAACAGTCTTAGCCTTAGATTTATCCAAGCTACTAGCCCTTAAATGGCTCCATATCTTTAACTAGCTAATAACTATTACAAGGTCGCTGCTAAAGACTTATTTATAGAGCAGATTCAAATACTAAAAAGGGCGGGTGCTTTATCACTCTTTGCATAATCCCGCCCTAAGTCGAGTCAGTCAATTAAGGTTCTAAGTTTATGAGCCACAAATCAAATTTTATGTTTTTCCCTCTCCTAATAAAGCTTCAGCAGTGGCTCGAATTACAATTTTCTCGCCATCATAATCCACCTTCACAGTACTTCCAGACTGAAACTCGCCATGGAGTAGAGCTTCAGAGAGCCTATCCTCAACCTCATTTTGAATTACACGACGCAAAGGCCGTGCCCCAAAAGTTGGGTCATAACCCTTTTCACCCAGGAAATCCTTGGCAGCATCGGTAATCTCAAACTTCAAGTTCTTCATTTCTAGTGATTTAGTCACCTCAGCGAGCATTAGGTCAACAATTTGGCGGATTTGTTCTTTACTAAGGGAATGGAAAACGACTACGCCATCAACTCGGTTTAGAAACTCAGGACGAAAGGTCTTCTTTAACTCCCCAAGCACTTTTTCCTTCATCTTCTCGTATTCAATTTGCCGATTCTTCTCGTCATCAGTGCGACTAACAAAGCCCAGAGTCATATCATGCTTTATGAGTTCTGCGCCGACATTGCTAGTCATAACAATGATACTGTTGCGAAAATCAACCCGACGCCCTTTAGCATCAGTTAAGTGACCATCATCGAAAATCTGGAGCAATATATTAAAGACATCGGGATGCGCCTTTTCAATCTCGTCGAGGAGTATGACACAGTAAGAATTACGCCTCACTGCCTCAGTTAATTGTCCTCCCTCCTCATAGCCTACATATCCTGGGGGAGC
>DUEX01000123.1 GCA_011170325.1 Dehalococcoidia bacterium
TCAGCCGGGGAAGACATGGACATGTTCTACAGGATACTCAGGGCTAACTACAAGATTGTTTATGAACCCAGAGCAGTAGTTAAGCACGATGACCCTCAAACTATAGAAGGTGTTTTGAAAAAATCATATACTTACGGACTTCATAGGCAGGCAATCTTTAAAAAGTACCGAAAGGACCTCTATATGCAGTCGTTGTGCCTTGGGTCTTTCTTTTTCTCAGTCTTTGCTTGGCTAAGGGCGACGGTGAGGTTGGAGCGGAAAGAGAGTAAAGTAATTGCTGCAGGAATTAAAGGCTTTTTTAGCGCCTTCAGGAGGAGATAAAGGATATGAACACACCACCTCTGAATGTTGGAATAATTGGTTGCGGTTTCATAGCACAGAGCATCCATATACCCTCCCTGGTAAAGTGCAAAGGTGCTAAATTGGTGGCAGTCTGTGACAAAAATGAAGAACTGGCGAAGAATGTTGCAAAAACATTCAACATTAATAAACACTACTCCGATGTCAGTGAAATGCTAAGCAGTGAAACACTTGATATAGTGGATGTCTGCACTTCAATAGATACTCACGCGCCTTTATCCATTCAGGCGATGGAGGCCAGTTGTCACGTTTTAGTAGAAAAGCCAATAGCACTAACTACGGAACAAGCTACAGAGATGATACAAACTTCGATAAAAAATAACGTCAAATTATGCGTTGTTCATGACATGCTATTCGGGTTAGCAATGATGAAAATAAAATCCATGGTAAATAAAGGGATAGTTGGGAATTTAGTAGGAGTAGAGGTTAAGCAGAGTTTCCCTCCACAAGATTTCCCTATTATTGCAGACGAAACTCACTGGTGGCACAAATTACCCGGTGGAGTATTTGGTGATGCCTTACCACATCCAATCTACTTGGCGAGAGAATTCTTAGGGGAGTTAGAACCCATAATGGTCCATACAAGAAAACTTGGTCACCTGGAGCATATGCCGTTTGATGAAGTAGAAATAATATTGGAAGGACAGAGCGGCGCAGCAACAATTATCTCGTCGTGCAATTGGCCTAGCCTTATGATGATTGATATTTTTGGAACCAAAATGAACATACATGGAGACCTATACAGCTCGATAGTAACCACTTATAAGGCTAGAAGTAATATGGGCAAGGTAGTTCCTACCGAGCGCGCGATGGCAAATATTATACAGAGCACTCAGATACTAACGAGCACTATGTCTACTACGTTGCAGGTGATCTTTGGAAAACAGGGCGGTCACCGTAGTCTAATCAACAAATTCATTAACAGCATACGGAGTGGCTGGGAGCCGCCAGTCACAATGGAAAACGGAAAACAGACCTTAAGATTATTGGAAAAAATAACCAGCCAAATGATTTAGTATTTGAAGCTAAAAGTTCCAGCCATCAGCACTGTGACATGGCGGTTGTGCAGAACCTATTTGCTATGTTTAAGAATTTTCCAGAACTCAAATGAAATAAGCAAAGCCACTACCATCTGACTTATTAACCAAGCTATACCCACACCAATGATTCCCAATCTGGATAGAAGAAAATAGCTCAACGGTAGCGAGCTAGCCATTGTTAACGCACTAAGAGCCACCGGGGCTTTCATTTTCCGCTGAACCCTTTTTACACTAAAGTAAACATAACTTATACTTGCTGGCAAGGCGCAGGATGCTAAAATCCAGAGCAGCTTGGTGGCATTCTCGGAGTAGGTCACGCCAAAGAGCAGGAGTATTCTACTACCTAAAAAAGCTATTATCACTATTGCTGGAATAAGAACTACAAGGATAAGCTTTAGACTTCTCCTAGTAGCTTGCCCTAGTCTTTGTTCATCATGTGAGCCTTCGGCAAATAGAGAGAGTGAAGCAGCCCGAGGAATCATAAAGAGTATGCCCCCAATTACCCAAGCTACATAGAAGTATGCATTTGATTCGGCACCTAAGAAGTTTACGACCATAAGAGGGAAAACGAAACCAGGGACTGCCCCAAAAAGACTGGCAGCATAATTGGCAAAGGAAAAATGCATCAAATCGTTTATTACCTGCCTGTCTATAATAGGCAGAGGGCGATAGCCAGCTTGAATTCGGGGAAGAAATAAAATGATACTGATCGCTACTCCTATTCCCAACGCAATTCCCCAAGAGGCAAAGATGCCAAAGGTACGGTAAGAGCTTGCCAGCAGGATAAGTGGAATGAATCTAATCAGACTAAAAATTAAGCCCTCGGCCAAGGTCAAGCCAGCTCTGCGTTTAGCAACGAAGGCCTGTGAGAAAAAGGTACGTAACGCTACAGCGGCGGTAAATACAACAAAGGCGGCAAGAAAAACGGGGTGCTCTCGAAGGAGAAGAAGGGCGGGAGACCAGATATTAAGTCCTGCCAAGAAGATAAGAGACAAAGCTATCGATATCAAGCCGCCTACTGTAGAACAGGAATTGATAATACTTGTGGCTCTTCGACCAGAATTTGGGAGAAATCTTACCAGTCCGTAGTCTAATCCTATTGTGGATAGCAAGGCTAGCAGCGTCATAGATGATATAGCTGCTGAGGCAAGGCCCACACCCTCTACTGGATAAATCCTTGCGGCTATCGCCCAGAAGAAAAAACCAGTTAGGGATAGAATCGCAGTGTTTGTCATGAGATAAATAGAGTTGCGATAGAGCGGAAGGTTCCAAATCCCGCATATACCCTCTTTGGAAGTGGCAACCTTTATAGCATCCGAGGGTATTTGTTTAAGGAAAAACCACAGTTTCATACAACCTGAACCTTTGTGCTACCCGCGTACATTTAGAGCTAAATCCATGAATCGCTATGGTCATTGGTTTCAACATTAATCCTGACTATACTTAAAAATCTTTACTTCAGATATTTCACCCAACTCTGGTACAATCTTGGATTCATCTGAGCTATGAATCAATCTGTAATGTTTCAGTGGTTCTAAGGGCACCGGACTTATGAATGGATGAGTACCAACAATCCTGTAGTTGACTGACTCTTGACTCAAAATATAGGCTTCCGCTTCTTCATAGCTATCGAAAGACTGCCCGCTGGTGAGCTCTTTATAAGGATTGCCGTCTCGATCTATCTTCTCTTCGTAGGAAATTACTAGAGAGTCTTGTGGCGTAACCTGGTCGCCATCAAAATTGTATAGTCGAACCACCAGTGAGCGGTAATATTCAGGATAGTAAAGTTGAAAGGGTACCAGCCCACTCTCTTGGGGCAGATAGTAGATTTCATAGAAATTGTCTTTGCTGCTGCCAGCCCAAGTCGCTAGGGCATAGAATTTAGTAGTAACCGTATCATAGTCAACAACCACGTATTTCGACTTCAGCTTATCTATTATCTCATAGGTGGTGGCTTCGTCTTGAGTAGTGAAGCAGCGAGCAACATCGGGGTTCCAGCCACCACCTGGACCATGGTTAGGCAGACGGCGAGCAATGCGTGTAATCCAGTGGCCATAATCCCACCAAGCCATTATCCCGTAGGCAGAATCAGGGTATTCATATTTCTGTCCTCGAGGGGGCTGCTCATATCTCTCATAATAGAAGTTTGGGTCACCGAAAGGGTCTGGCGTATTCTCTCTTAGCCAGGAAAGGGAGCTGCACCAGGCATCACTGGGAGCAAAGGGCGCTTCTTTAGTAGCACTT
Source organism: Dehalococcoidia bacterium (assembly GCA_011170325.1). Classification (GTDB taxonomy): domain Bacteria; phylum Chloroflexota; class Dehalococcoidia; order GIF9; family UBA5629; genus W265. Next base: position 3,645 of record DUEX01000123.1, read on the forward strand.
ATAGCTGGAGCGATGTTGGGAGCAAAGCTCATGCCGAAGATAACTATTGTTGCCACAACCATGGTGGCAATGTTATAACCGCCTTCTTGTCTTGCCTTTAACCTAGCCCTTCTCCTTTTTGCCCTTCTTTTCGCTAAGCGTGTGGGCTCATCTGCTAATTTCTCCAAGTCAGGATTCTCAACAATTTCCTCAGATAGGTAGTTGCCATTTTGGCCTCTTAAATAGACGACAATAAAGTGGACTACAAAGAAGTTTAGCGCCGAAAGGTAGCCAGTCAGTAAAGCTGCATTTACAGCCAAATAGTAGCCAAAACGTCGTTCCCCTATAGAAGTAGCGAACCAAATAACTAGGCACCAGACAAGAAACAGGGTTTTCTCAGTTCCACCTCGTTTAATAATCAGGTAGATTAATATGAATATAGAAATAATACTGAGGAAATAACTGGTTGTAAAAGATGCCCACGCAAGAGAAATCGAAAAGCTGCCCTCATAGAAGAGCAACGGTCTCGCTTCGCTCACTGTACGCAGTATGACTCCGGGCGAGAAGACGTTGAACCTACCTAGTATTTGCTTAAGGAGAACCGGCTCAACGACTTGAAAGATACCTAATCCAGCCAAACCCAGTAGGACCAAAACTACTGGATAATAGAACCGCTTGATACGTATGGATGTCATAAGCCGGGAAATGCCATTCAATACCAGTGGCGTTAGCAAAGCTATTACCAGCGAAGCTAGGTACATCTTCTCCTGAGATACCGGCAGAAACATCAAGAGAGCAGTTAAGAAAGAGACGAAACCAACAATACATAGATAGTCAATAGATTCGTGTCTCAGGTGATCAATAACAGACTGGATTATAAAGTAACAGAAGACTATGAAGACAAATAGCGCTGCACCTACCCAGGTGAGAAAATAGATTCCTAAGAAAACGCCAGCGAGTAGACTATAAATAAGAGGTCTGCGCATAACTGCCCAGTCTAGCACTATCAAGTGTTTGAATGTTATTTGTCTTTGCCTGGCAGATTTTATTGCCAAGATTAGAAACAGTATAGCTACAGTACTGAACAGGGTCTCCGCAGCATGATGGTCAGTGAAGCCAAGCGATGACCGGCCTAGAAATTCACCTGGCAGTATAGCTATTAAACCTGCCGAGATTACACCAACCCAGCGATTAAATAACGCTTTACCAATGAAATAAACCGGGATAACTGTCAGGGCACCCAAAATAGCCGGGAAAAGGGCGCCGACTACATCGACAATGTGCTGGGTTGGAGAACCCAGACCAACCAACCATATAATACCAGCAAGGAGCCAGTCGAAAAACGGCATAGATTGCCAAGTGCCACCGTTGGGGAAATAAATGTATGGATCAAATGTGATGCGGTCTGGAAAGTTGTGAATCAGATTATCCAGAATTCTCATATGATAATAGGCGTCAGCACTGGTAAATTTTATCAAGTCGCCACCAAATACCTGGTCATAAGGTAGAACAATTCTGAGATATAAGGCGATACCAAAGAATAGGGCTACTAATACGCTAGCAATAAGCTTTGGAGAGAACCTGCCTCGGCTCATATAA
>DUEX01000124.1 GCA_011170325.1 Dehalococcoidia bacterium
GCAGACTGACTAGGGCGAGGAGTTTGGTGGCTCAAATCCAGAAAAGCTGGCTATGCTTGAGGAGAGACATTATCGACCGTTAGGAGCTAATCTAGCCCGGATTCCAAAAGGTAGGAAGGGTTATAATGGGCGAGTGGAGAGAAGCCACCGCTCTGACGATGAGGAGTTCTATATCCCCTTCCTACCCCGCATCCAAAATGAGCAGGAATTTTTGGAGAAGGCAGCAAGTTGGCAATACTTCTCTAATCTGGTGAGGCCCCATTACAGAAAAGGAATGGAAGGAAGAACACCGTTTGAGAAACTGAGGGAATCAGGCTATGATTTACCTGAACAGTTTGCTGTGTTTCCACCAACTATCTTAGATGCTATAAGCACCGACAGTCTCTTTTAGAGACTGGTAACAATCTATTGGCCCATTACACTTTACGGCTGCCTTCACGTACTCTATCCGCTCAACGTCACCCTCGAGGCGCATTAGTCGTTCATCGATATACTGAGGCAGGTTAGGTATCTTTCTGGCTTCCTTTGCTTGGCTAGTCCCTGATTGGTGAACGGCTGGGTGTAGTTTGACTTAGTCTCAATGTCATCTATCGCCTCGCTCCCCTTTGTCGAGGATGGCACGACACCATAGGCATGATTATGCCTATGGTGCAAGGATGTTGAGAAGCTCAGCTGTATTTCCTAATTTCTCTAGTTGCATAATGGTTTGTGCTGCTTTGTTGACCTTGTCGGAGGACAGAACCTTTGAAGCGTTACCAACAAACTTCTTGACGAGTTCTTCGTCTGTATTTCTAAGGTCCTCTGCCCACCATCCACCTTTTGGATGACGTGCTACTCCCCTGAAAGTCTTCCCTTTAGCTACAACTTCGCACCTTTGCTGGTAAGTCCTAGGGTCTTCAAGCTTCGCTAGGGCAAAGTCTTTCTCTATCTCATCCCAAGGGGCAATACTGACCTTTGGTGTTAGCCATCGCATGTATTTTTGGATCTTTACGTCTTGCCTCACATGTTCTTCATGCCAATCAGTTGGGGCAAGCCTGTGGGCTGCGCAAGTAAGTAAATAGACTGGATTAAAAGAGTAATCATCATGCGTAACCAACTTAGCTTCCCCATGAAATTGGACGCGAGGATGTGGTTGCAACGTCACATGCTCTATCTCCTCTGGTCGAATATCGTTCTCTCCTATAATCTGGATGAACTTATCCAATGCGCCAGCTATGCAGAGGCCGGCAGGATATTGCTTATAGTTGATTTGCACAAACCAGCTTTTACCCAGGCCATCCACCACCTTCTCCGTGTTCCATTGCCCTTTGAGTGCACCGGTGTATCTCCAAAAGCCGAAGTCACCATCAAACAAGCTGGTATCGCCCGTATACCCCATGTCAGCCAGCATTGCTGAGCTAACAGCTGTATGAGCTCCCCATCCAGGAGGAGTATACTTAGTCATCCTGACGGGTCTAACACTATGTCCCACCTGTTCCAGTGTGTTTGGCGGGCAAATGTAACCAGCTATGGCTATCGCGAACCCCATTTTTCCTTGGTTAAGTTTAAGAAGCTTGCCGGCACCAGCTGCACCACCCAGGGTAGCAGGACTGTTGCCACCCACTTCTGGGAACAATATCTTGCCACCCTGCTCAGGTGAAGCAGCGTACCCGCCTGGTGCTGCTAATTTAATCCTACCCGAAATCTCAAAGGCAAGAGCAGTAGCCAAAATCAAATCCTTACCTGAGGCACCAACAGCCTCTGCTTGCGTCAGTGGCGCTGAAATGACAGTTGGAGTATCATGTAGCCCCGCGCGAGAAAGGGCATCAAAATCTAGCGTATTTATCAACTCACCATCTGCAAAAGCGGCATTGGCGGGGCAAACTTTATCTTTCGTTCCAATTATAGTTGATCTAGTTGTTCCAGATGATCCTCCGAGCTTCTTCGCAAATCCTATTGCGATCTTGCCTCTCTCAACCGCATGTCCGGGGAGAGCACATCCAATCGAGTCCAAGAGAACACGCTTCGTCTCGTGTATGACATCTTCTGGTAAATCATTGAACTGGGTCCTCGTTATGAAACTGGTAAGCCTATCCATAACCTCGCTCATTATTATCTCCTCCAAAATCTTAGTGAAATTTTAGCTTCAATTCTTTCTAGATGGGCAGTATTAGTAACTAGTCAGCTCCTAACGTGAAAGCATAGCGCAAATTCTCAATTGACCAGTTTCCTTGTCATCTATCACCCCCTTTCACTCTAACATTTTTGTTCATGGATCATCCCCCTATCTATAGAGCGAGAGAGTCCATATAGTAACGTCCAACCCTGGTCCCCTAACCTTTCACAGAGCTCAATGCCATAGCATCAGTTATGAGGTGATGAGGGCGGTCGGGACTACACTCCTCTTTGCCAATTTATTTCTCTTACGATGGATACGCTCTTGACTTAAGACACGGTAAAGGACGCTCAGTAGCCTGCGGGAGCGGTTGCCACCCTAGTTACATTAGCGTCCTTCCTGATCTTCAGTCAGACTTATGTACTAGGCAGTAACTTCACTATTTAGAAACCTTAAGGATATCTCTCATTTTGAAAGGCACGAGGATCATGACCAGGAATGACCTTAGAATAGTCACCTCCCACGATCTCATCAATAAGTTCAAAACTCTTCCACATCGCCAGCATGTCCGTATAAATCCCGCTCATCAAATAAGGTAGACGTTCTTCGGGAACTCCCTCCAAATTCCCATACTTAGAAACTGCGTCTCCAGTAATAACATACGGACCCTTTTCCGTATCAACCACTACACCAATTGACCCTGGTGTGTGACCCGGAAGCGGTATCACCCTGACTCCATCCACAACTTTTTGTTCCCTCATATCTACAGTCCTAATCCTATCAATAACCTTCAGAAACAGTGGCTCCATCCCTGACTGAAGCGCCTCATAGGCAGTGTAAAGACAAGGAAGCGGATCCAGAGCAAACCTCAACTCTTCCTGAGATACGATAAATTCAGCATTCGGAAATGTGGTTACATTGCCAACGTGATCCCAATGAAGATGCGTCAAAATAACTATATCAATCTCCTCCGGTTTCACCCCGGCCTTCGCAAGCTGTGGAACCATACCCTGCCCAGGCTTGAGGGGCTCCGACTTGGAGTAAGGATGATACTTTAAGCTCCGCTCCAACTCAGGAGGACCCGTATCAACCACGATTTTTTTCTTGGCACCACCTATATACGCCGCTACACGCTTCCCATACTCTTCCTCTCCTACGCCCCTCCGCAAATATGATAAACTCTTATCCGAAACCGAATCTCCTAAATCCAACGGAATTATATATGGCCCACTCATAATTTCCTTCTTTCTTTTTTAAGTTTGCCAGCTATTTCCTTCTATCTCACCCAAACGCCTGACTCATATATTTTTATGACCATTTATGGAACATAATTTAATCAATAGTTATTTTTAAAGAAAATTGAAACACGAAGCGAAGGGAATTGTCAAACCATGTGGTAGCAAAGCTAAGCCTTCTGTCAATATATCGAATTGAATCATCTAATAATATGACTGATAATGTATCATGTGAGGGCATTATTGTCAACCTTCTCAACAACATAAATTGGTGTTTGACTGCTAATTAACATGGTTAAATCATAAAGAAGTAACCGTAAAGGTCAGCCACCCAACCAAATCAACTAAGATGTAGCTTGGTTAGTAACTTAAAGGAGGTTAAAGCCAGGCTATATGCAAAGGATGGACATGCAGTCGAGAAACCAGTATCTCAAGGTATTAAGGGAAAGGTATCTCAAAGCCAAAGCCAAGAAAGAGAAGACTCAGATTCTAGATGAATATTGCCGCAATACCGGTCAGGCGAGGAAATATGTCATCAGGAAGATACAGCCTGGGGTAGACCTGAGGCCGAAGCAGAGGAAGAAGAGGAAACAAACCTACAATGGCCAAGTCACCGCAGCTCTAGCCAAGGTATGGGAGATTTTTGATTGCCCATGCGGTCAGAGGCTTAAGCCCATACTGAATGTAGAGCTGGAAGTTGAGGGATCATGGCGAGCTCAGGGTATCCGGTGAGATTGCCTTGAAATTAAAGAGGATGAGCTCAGCTACCATCAATAGGAAGCTAAAGCACCAAAGAGAGATGCTACACCTTTTGAGGTCAAAAGGTGGCCCGAAGCCAGGCTCCCTGTTGAAACACAAGATTACTATAAGGCTTACTGAATAGGATGCTTCCCAAGTCGGCTATGTAAAGGCTGATTTGGTTGTCCATTGCGGCTCGTCTACTTCAGGGTGACATGCGAGTACCTTAAGCACTACCCAGATTTAGTGCGGTTGGTGGGAAGGTGAGGCAATCATTGGGAAATCTCGAGA
>DUEX01000125.1 GCA_011170325.1 Dehalococcoidia bacterium
AAGCCCTGCCCATAGTCCTGGTTCTGATGCTTGTAGGCGGGCTGCTTATTGCTCCGTCCCTCAGTTATGCCACCACCAGTATCAATGCCGGTCGGGTTGTTGAGAAAAATGTAAATGGACTCTATGCGGCTGATGCCGGTGTGGAGTATGCTCTGTGGTGTATTGAAGCCGATAGCAAGATACCTAAGGAACTGCCGGAAAATGTAAATCAGCTGGAAGTGAAAATAAAAACACATGAGGAGAAGAAGGGGCCTTATACCATATATTATGGTGAACTAACAGAAACTGGCGATAAATACGATTATCTTGATGTAGGCGGGGAGATGGTGTGGGATGGAGTGGAGGAGGCTTACCAGTATACTATTACCGTCACCTGGCAGCCTGAGCAAGGCACACAGCCTATAAAATTGGAAGAGATAGGGGTCAGGCTACCTGTTGGCTATAGCTACCAGCCAGGCTCAGCCGAAGGCTTTTTTGGTGGCGAGCTTTTTTCTACTGACGAGCCAGATTTTGAAGAACAGGATGGGGCTGGTGCCTATATGGTTGGCTGGAGCTTTAAACACCCACCTCGCCCTGAGGTTACAGAAGATTGGCCAATAGGAACCCAGACCTTCTATGTTACCGGTGTAGGAGAGCTGGAGGGTGATTATGCCTGTGTAGAAGCCCAAGACAAGGATATTGGGAAAGTGGGCGAAACTGTAGGCGAAATGTATACGATTGAAGCTGAAGCCAAGGTTCCTGAGAAGCACGGCGAAAAGATAATCAAGGTGGAAGCTTGTGTGTTAAGGGAAGAGGTAGAGGTAGTGATACACATCGTCTCCTGGCAGGTGACTATAAAATAAGAAATGGTTAAGGGATGAAGTTAAGTAGAAAGGCTCAGATATCACTTGGTATCGGCATATTTGTCATTCTGATGGGTAGCCTGATTGTGGCTTATCTTCAGCAGGGCGAGGAGCAAGACCAACTATCCCAAGAACTGTCTTCGGCTCAATTATTATTTGATAAGCAGGAGGCTGACTTTGCGTCTGAGAATATTCCCTTGCGGGTGAGGGTACTGGAAAGCCAGCTGAATATAGCCGAGTCAAACCTCGAGGCTGTCAAGGCTCAACTTCGCTGGTCAATTGATAGTACCAAGATTACTGAGACCTGTTTTGCTGTTGCTGAGGATACGGATGTGGAAATAGTCGTAGTTGGCTCACAAGATTCGGACAATGTTGACATGGAAGGGGTTGACTTGTCCGTCCTGTTATTCACCGCGACAGCCGAGGGAAATATATCCAAGTTAATCGACTTTATTAGCGAACTGAGTGCACATCTCCCTACCGGTGTGCTGGAATCAGTGGCGATAGATGTTGAAAAGCCGTCAGCTACTGTAGAAATGAGTATTTATAGCTATGAGGGTGACTAGCATGGCTAAAAATGGTGCTACTTTAATGGCTAAACAGGTTGTTACTTTATATATTGATGATACCAACCTCAAGCTGTTGGTAGTCAGGGGTAATCAAGTAAAAAAGTGGGCGACCTTGCCGCTGGAATCAGGCTTAATCAGGGATGGTGAGGTTGCTGATAGGACGCAAGTAGCTGCCAGGATTCAGGAGCTTCTCAAATCCCAGGGGGTGGGGGGGAGGAAGGTAATTGTTGGTTTGAGCGGGCTGCACTGCTTGTTTCGAGTGATTACTTTACCTCGGTTGCCTGAAGCACAGCTAGCTGAAGCAGTGGCGTGGGAGGCAAAAAGGGTGCTGCCAGTACCTGTGGAAGAACTCTATCTCTCATGGCAGGTTGTATCCACTTCTGAAGAAAAAACGCAAGTCTTTGTAGCTGCCTTGCCCCGTAACGTTGCTGATACCCTGATTGAAACACTGCGTGAGGCAGGCATTAAGCCCTATCTTATAGACCTGGCACCTTTAGCTTTAGCTAGAGTAGTAAGTGAGGCGACTGCCATAGTCGTTGATGTTCAGTCAGCTGAGGTTGACATTGTAGTCATGGTAGAAGGAGTCCCTCAGCTTATCCGCTCCCTGACTCTTCCCCGTGAAGCCGCGTCCCTTAATGAGAAATTACCAGCGATAAAAGATGAGCTTAAGCGGACTATCCATTTCTATAACTCCAGCCATCCGGAGCAGCCCCTTGAACCTAGTGTACCTGTATTTGCCTCAGGGGAGCTAGCAGAGGAGCCGTCAATATACCAATCCCTAGCTGAGGAACTAAATTACTCCTTTTCATCACTGTCGTCACCTCTTAAGTACCCCGAAGGCTTAGCTCCAGCCCAGTATATGGTTAACATTGGTCTGGCTTTCAAGAAGCTACCATTAGGGAAGCAAGCTACCTTTTCAGTGGTGGAGTTGAATGTTCTCCCTGAGGTCTACCAGCCCAAAGGTATACCTGTGGCTAAGATTCTGGTCTCTCTTGGTATCATAGTGGCTATTGGTTTGCTTGTTCCCGTGGCAATGCGTGTGCAGGATGCTGCTGCCGATACAGTAGTATTGCGAACTCAAGTGGGTGAGGCTAACCATCTCCTGCAACAAATGCAGGAGGAACAGGAGTTGCAAAAGCAGGAGTTTACCGAGCTGGAGGAGAAAGTAGCTGAGGCAAAGATAACCCTCGATAACTTTACCAGTGTGCTTAGCGGTTTTAGTGGTCATCGGGCGAAAGTTAACGGTGATTTGGATGAAACAATGCTTGACAAGCCGAGCGGCGTAGAATTGAGTAACATTACTCACAGCGGTGTCACATTGACCATAGAAGGTACGTATTCAAGTGAGGAAAAAGTCTTAGACTATGCTTATAACTTAGGCGCCAGCGGCAGGTTTTCTCAGATTATTATTTCAACCATGGAAAAAGCTGAAACTGGCGAGAAGAGTTTCACTTTAACCCTTACGTCCAGGGGGTAGGATTGATGGATATTGTTTCGCTGCTTAACCAGGCAAAAGCAAAAGCTGCTTCTGATTTACACCTCGTTGCCTTCAGTCCACCTATTTTGCGCGTCAACGGCTCTCTTGAGCCGGTGGCAGGTATGGCACAACTGACGCCTGATGATATAGACCAGGCATTCACCCAGATAACCACACCTGAGGATAGAGCAGATTTTCAGCAATGTCTGGAGTTGGATTTTAGCTACACCTTACCTGATGTTGGCCGGGTCCGATGCAATGCGGCTCGGCAACGTGGGGCTATCAGCCTGGCTATTCGTTTGTTGCCGCCAACCATCCCGACTATTGATGAACTGGGGCTACCCGAGGTATGTAAAGAGCTGATTCTTAAACCCAGAGGGCTGGTGGTGATTAGTGGACCTACCGGCAGCGGTAAATCTACCACACTGGCAGCTATGATTCAGCATCTGAATA
>DUEX01000126.1 GCA_011170325.1 Dehalococcoidia bacterium
CCTTAGTTGTAGCAGAAAGAGAAAAGAGAAGATGGATTGGAATTGATATATCCCCCACTGCATGTAGGCTTATAGCTAATCGCCTAAATAATGAATGTGGTATAAAAGAAGGTGAAGGTTTTGTTATTAGGGATTTACCAAAAACCATAGAAGAATTAAGGCAATATCCCCCGTTTGAGTTTCAGAATTGGGCTATCAATGCCATCGGGGGAGTCCCTAGTAAGGTCAAGGTACGAAATGGGGGTATAGATGGTAAGCTGTATCCGATTGAGGACATTCGGAAGGAAAAAGTTGAAGGGATAGACCTCTTTGGAGATATAGACCGATATATTCCCATTCAGGTAAAGCGGACAGACCAAGTAGGTCAGCCAGATATAGATAACTTTGAGACTGCCATGAAAAGAGATAAGCGAGCCAGAGGCATCTTTGTGGGATTCTCCTTCAGTAGGGATGCGGAAAAAGAAATCAGGCGAGCCAAAAGGGAAGAAGACCTAGAAATTGAGGCAATAACTGTTGCTGAGATTATGGAAAGGCAAATGGATAAGCAACTGCTATGACTGTAGACTTTTTGGGCAACCAAGACTTTTTAGGCAAAGCTGCTCTCACGCACTCAAGCGCTAAATCCCTCCTCAAAAGGCCCTCCCACAGAATCGCAATACCCTTTAGACGCGACCTATTATGGTGGTGATTTACCAAACTGCAAGCTATCATCAGACTTAATTGACTTGGTATATCTCAGTATAATAAATTCTTGAGGGGAAGGATCAGCTTGAGTTCAACTGGACTTCCTCCTGTTTAAGCGCTATGAGAGGGTTGTGAACTTTGTGAACAGTTGGTGATATAATTACGTTTGGCGCATTCGTCTAGGGGTTTAGGACACCTCCCTCTCAAGGAGGAGATCACCGGTTCGAATCCGGTATGCGCTACCAGTAAAAACAAAGGCACAGCCTTTATCGTCTGTGCCTTTTTCGTTTCTAAAGATAATGACCTGCAATCATTACTAAACAAAATATTTAACAACTGCGCAGATGGTATCCCTATATACATAGGCTTTACTTTTTAGACATGGGTGGATAGCCATGAAATTCACCCGGTTCACCTTCGCATAAAAAGACATCCTCAATTTTTACATTAAAAAGATTGGCGATACGGAAAGCAAGCGGCAGGGAAGGATCGTATTTACCATTTTCGATGGAGACGACCGTCTGCCTGGTCACGTGTAATTGATCGGCCAGTGCCTCCTGAGTGAGGTCGTGCATGGCACGAAATACCTTTAGCCTGTTTTTCATCTGTTGCACCCTATAGCTTACGGCTGAAATAGAGGTAAAAACACATAAGCAGTAATAATGCAAGACAGATAAAATAGCCCATGATAACACCAACAAAAACAACGTTTTCCGGCAACTGGCTGCGGAAAAGGGCGGTGTCCAATGAGGCGACTGCCCCCAGTATAAGCACGCTATAGAAAGAAGCAGAAGCAGCTTTCTCGCTGATCTGCGAGATTCGCTCATCCCGTACTATCTCTTTGTTGCTACGTTCCAGAATAAACGCAAGTACAATAGCTACAATAACCGCCACCAGCGCGATTATGGCGGTGTTAGTAACAATTGCAATTGCCACAGCAATGCCCAGCCCGCCCGCTATGATCGCCTTGTAAATACGAAATTTACTTATTTGCATTCCGATTCCTCCTGTATAGTTTATTGTACTAATTATAAAGCGTCATATACATTTTGTCAATGGGGCTATTCCCATAATGTTATCGTACCGTTGAAATCCGTAACACGCACTTCGGCATCAGGGGGGTGAAGATACCTTAGCATTTGAAGATGCCTACTATATGCTTGTAAGCTGTTCCGCCTTCACTAATTATTTGAAGGAGAAAGCTGTAAAGGCAAGAATATTTTCATCCAAAGCTTAACAATTGTTATAAGACGTAATCAAATTTTCTCCCCTTACCCTTATGTGAACTAGACCATTTAGATTGCCCGTCTTTTCTCTTATTATCTGGCTATCGTCAAATATATAGGAGGAAAGTAAATGGCAACACAAATCAAAAAGGTAAAGGAAACTAAATTACTCGCAGCAAGGGAACTGGCCGAGAAGGCTGGTGTGTCTACTGCCGTAATCACGAAATTGCTCCGCAAAGAGTTCAACCGAGCAGGTAAGACATTGGTCGAAGGTAATCGCTCTGGGTATCGCTTTAATCTTAATGAGGATGTGCCTAAGCAGATCATTGCCAGAGCTAAGACATTCAAGAAACAGCCTAAGGATGTACATACATTAACCGAAATACTACCTGAGCAAGTGAATGAGCCAATTATAGAGGCAAAATCCAATGGTGACTAAAACGCTTCTACATTCGACTTCTCATAACCCGAAGATCGTTGGTTCAAATCCAACCCCTGCTACCAGGTCTGTTAAAAAGTAGAACCTCCCTAAGGAGGTTCTACTTTTTGTATTGGTACAGGTGGTGTAATCAATAGCAACACCGGAGGCGGGTTATGAAGCTACGTAGTGAGACGCCGTTACGGGAATTGAGTAACATCGGACGTTTTGCTTAACGTAGTGTGGCCAAGTAGGTGGCTGACAACTCGGTTTCTGGCATATGACGGACATATGAGGACGTGGTAGACTTAATATATCAGGCTATTCGCGCTGGGAGAGAGTAAATCTCGGCACAGCCATTATTATATAATAGGTGATATGCATCATTATCTTCGGTTCTACGGCCAGCACCAGCACCAGTTTCTAAAGCTCTATATTTTCCTTGCGAAGTTTACCAGTATCCCTTTGATTGGCAGATGGGTACGGCGTATAGCCAATATCTACGGACAACATGGGCATCACGGATACCTTCTTACCGTAGCAGAGGCAGAACAGATAGTAGATGCTTCGAAGAATGTAGCCTTGGGGCCCTGCAGTTGTCGCCAGGTGTTTCGTCATTGTGATAGCCCCATTATGAGTGAAATCATTGTTGGTACTGGTGTTGAGGTATTCTCTCAAATTAGGCCGAATGGGTTCCGTGAGGTCTCGAAGGAGGAAGCCAAAGAGATTCTACGTCAGTGCCACCAGAAAAGGCTAACGCATACCATTATGAGGTGTCAGCAACATTTTTATGCCATCTGCAATTGTTGCAGCTGCTGCTGTGTTCCTACCAGGCTCAGGCAGGACTATGGGATAGAATATGCCCTGGTGAGAAACAAGAAGGTTGTAGAAGACTTCCAAAGCCAGCAGTTGTAGGCCTTGGTTTGCCTCTATGGCCACTTGTATGTGCCATTTCGTCCTCCAACAACCTAGCTATTTGTTCTTGGCTTCATTTTCACGGAATATGCGTCTGATGATATTAGAGGCTCGTCTTCTTCCTCAATGAAGACTAAGCACAAGCGTAAATGGCACTTCGTTGCGTGTTTTGATTAATACACGACGCAGACTGTTGCAACAGTCGTCCCACTCAAGAGGTATTTGAAATAGTACTGCATGTCTCTCCAAAGTCGTAGCCGCGTTCCGCACGACCAGGGGTTCGTGTCAGATTGAGAACAATGGCTGGCATACGATTCCAAGAGTCAATGCAACAGTAAGCGCTGAAGAAGTTAGAACGATTATTCAAGAGCCATCCCTTAAGTTAGCTTAAGAGGGATAGAGGGCCAAGGGAGATAACCGTCTTTAAATAATGCCTTCTTCTTCAAGCCTTTTGATTTCCTCCTTGGTAAAACCTAAAAGGTGACCGTATACCTCTTGATTATGCTCAGCCAAAGATGGTGCCATTTTGTCAATTCTACCTGGAGTAGCCGACAGCTTTAGGGGGATGCCTGGAGTTTTTATTTTCCCCATAGAAGATTGCTCTTTCTCCAAAATCATATCTCGTGCCAGAAGGGAACGGTCAAGAGAAAGCTGGTCAAAAGTCATAACTGGGAAGAAAGGGATTTCTGCCCTAGTAAGGATTTCCGTCACTTCTTTCATCGATTTACTCCGTGACCATTGCTCGATGACTTCCTTCACTAAATCGGCGCTTTGCGACCTTTTGAGATCGGTGTCAAACCGAGGGTCATCGACAAGTTCTTCCTTTCCGATTGCTTTAGCTAATCTCTTCCACATGTGGTCACGCGGAGCTTGTATTACAAAATAACCATCCTTAGATTCATAGATATCGGTTACTCCTGCCCCAGGGTATCTATTTCCCTCACGCTCGGACCTAAAGCCGAAATTTATATGCTCTATGAACTGGTAGCCTAAGGTAAAAAATGTGGTATCCATTAAGGAAACATCGATATATTGCCCCCGCTTTGTTCTTTCCCTCCAGAATAAGGCTACAAGTACCCCAAATAATGCCACCAACCCACCAAGTATATCAGCCATAGCGGTGCCGGCTCTAACGGGCGGTTGTTGGGGATAGCCGGTCAGATTCATTAACCCCCCGGCCGCTTGGGCTACTAAGTCGAAAGCGAGTCTGTCTTTGTACGGCCCGGTTCGCCCAAATCCCGAGATTGAGGCAAAGATTATACATGGACTAACCCTCTCTATTTCTTGGTAACTGAGCCCAAATTTTGTCATTGTGCCTGGTGGTAAGTTCTCGATTATGACGTCAGCCTTTCTTGCCAGTTCCTTGAATATCTGGCTTCCCTTTTGCGTACTAAGGTTTAAGGTTATACTTTTTTTGTTCCTGTTTACCCACAAGAATCGGGAACTCTGATTGCCTGCCTGAAAGCCATACCCTCGTAATGGGTCTCCTATACTTGGTCTTTCAATATGGATAACTTCGGCACCCATATCGCCCAGAAGCATCCCAGCGACAGGCCCAGAGAGGTATTGGGACGGTTCTAATACTCTTATTCCACGAAGGGCTTCTTCCATGAAAACCTCCTTTCCTCTGAGCAATTCCTTTTTCCGTCAGCATCTTTGCACCTTGAAAGCGACCTTGCAGCTCATTTGCCTATCTATAAGCCAGTGTGTGACACGACTATATAGGGATAACGGCCTCCTTCTTCGGCACCTCTGGGAGAAAGGATAGCAAACATGGGGTTGAAAAGCCATGCAACACAGTTTACCCTTCACCTAGAGGTTGAGGCAGTCGGGAAAGCAATGAGATGCGATATCTTTGACCATGAGATAACCTCACTACCCAGTTGTGCAGATTCGCAGATACTGGCTAGCAAGGAACTTCTGCCTTTCGTGTTACTTGGCCTACCAGTATACAAAGGCCCAGAATGTGAGGCGTAGGTCACAAATGCCCGCTTTGTTCACAATGGGTCACATTTGCTTGAGTTGTCATCTCTTGGTAAAAAACAGTGCTGATGGTTCGCACTCAATCAAGGTCAAGCGGCTTGCGGCACTGGCGGCATCTCTTTGCCCCCCTGAAAGACAGATAGCCGCAATGGGGGCAGATATAGCGCCTCTCTTCCTCCTCCATCCATACCTTGGTTCCTAGCTCCCTCCACGTTGGTATGGCGCGCAATATCACTTTCTTGCCCACGTCGAAAGGGACATCTTCGATCAACTGGCAGGGGAAATCAGCGCATTGATGACAGCCTTCAATGCCTTTGCTTTCACTACAGGACCTGATGGGACACGTAAGGCAATAACCGAAGGGCCGATCTGAGAGACATCCCTCGCAGGTGATTTCCTCGACTGGCACATTGTAGACAGTCGTCAGCCTCTCCTTGAACTTGACGTTGTTGTCCCTGTGAGCTATGTAAACGCTGCAGACTCCACAGTAGAGGCCACACGGTGCTGCCAGTTCCTTCTTCATTTCCATCGTCTTCCTCCTTCATGCAGTTCGCTGCAACTATAGCATACGGCTGGCGAGTATAAGAAGGGAATTTCGCAGAAAACTCTGAGCATTATGCGAAGAAGAGAGTTCACATGGCCTTCAGGATTGGGCCACCGTACCTGCCGCGAGCGCCGTAAAAGCCGCGTGGCGATTTTCAAGGTCTTTCTGGCTGGTTCTCGAGACTCGCAAATCGTAAGACTCAATAGGAGTTAAAGGACACGATTTTGTCTGTTGGCTCTCTACTATGTTCTGGACCTAGCTTTTCCCTATCGTAATAACCTAACGCTATCACGGCATCTATCTTCTTGTGCTGTGTGATATTCAATGTTGATTTTACTGCCACTTCGTCAAACCAGCCTATCCAACAAGTTTCAATGCCCAAGTCCTCAGCTGGAGCACAAAATGCTCACCAGCTATCCCTATATTTGTAAGGTGGTATTTTGTGTCTCGGAACATTCCGCCAATTCTAGCCAAAAACTTGGACTTCTCGGAGATGACGACAACTATAACTGGCACTATTTTGCAAAAGGAATTCACCGAATATATACTGCTGAAAGCAGCATCGCATAGCCTATTC
>DUEX01000127.1 GCA_011170325.1 Dehalococcoidia bacterium
CCGAACTCCGGTGTATTCGTCTTACCAAGCATAATCGCCCCGGCTGCCCTCAGCCTTTCAACAACAATGGCATCTTTATCAGGAATGAAGTTCTCGTATATCCTGGAACCAAAGGTGGTACGAATGCCTCTGGTAAATGTCAGGTCCTTGATTGAGAAGGGAACGCCATGAAGAGGTCCCAGTTCGTCACCCTTCATTACTATTTTTTCGGCCTCGCCAGCCTGCTTTCTGGCGCTCTCAGCGAGCAGAGTGCAGTAAGCATTGACCTTTGGGTTCAACCGCTCAATGCGAGACAAGACAACATCCATTATTTCCACAGATGAGAGTTTTCTGGACTTTATTGCCTCCGCCATTTCTACCGCCGACATATAGCAGATTTCAAGACTATCCATAGCATCCTCCATTAATCGATTAATTAATAATAATATCCTAGCTTAACCCAAAACGGCAGACAATTCCACTAGCAGTGCCAGTAATACTGGTGGACAGTCTAGGATTCCGGCTTGTCAGTGTTGCTGAAAACACATACTGTATTGTAGAATTCTGCCAAGGCGTGCTTTAGGTAGTTGATGATGACAGATGGAACAGGTGATACTTTTCAACAGGATACAAAATACATACGAGACAAGATGACAGGTAGAAGGTCTAATGGGTCAGCCAGACCAAGTATGTATAAAGAATATCCTGACAAGCCCAGCATTGCACTTCCCGCTCCTGAACCAGCGGTAACTTCATCCGTTGACCAAGCCTTGAGGCAGAGAAGAAGCATCCGGAGCTACAGTGAACGACCGCTAAGTATAGAACAACTATCGTACCTGTTGTGGGCATCAACTGGCATTCAGAGAAGAGAGCGCAACTTTGAGTTTCGTACGGCACCATCAGCCGGGGCGCTTTACCCAATAGAAACATACGTTATCGTAAATAATGTTGAAAATGTACCTCAGGGACTCTATCACTATTCTATTAAGCAGCATACGTTGGAGGAATTACAGACTGGTGATATGAGGCAAGCTATTACGGCCGCTGCAATGGGGCAACGAATATGTTTACAAGCCGCCGTGGTGTTCATATGGACAGCTGTTTTCCAGCGAACAAAATGGAGGTACCAAGACCGGGCGTACCGATATATTTACCTTGATGCCGGGCATATTGCCCAAAACCTTGCCCTTTCAGCCACCAGCCTCGGGCTTGGGTCATGTCAAATTGGAGCGTTGTTCGATGAAGAGGTCAATGAGATCGTTGGTGTTGATAGCATTGAGGAAAGTACTATCTATATGACCGTCGTGGGTTGGCCTCAATAATAACTTTTGAACAGGTAGGGCAGGCTTGTAATAATAAGGAGTCTATTCCGTATTATCAGTATCATCCCGGTTCACCGATGGGAAACACAGGGTATTTGGTCAGTCATCACGGGGAACTAATATACTCAAAAGCGTCAAACAAGGCGATAGCATTCTTGACATCAGCATAGAAGAAAAATAACTCATCAAAGCAAACATTTCAGCAAGTAATATAGCCATTTGTCAACAATTGTCAATAGGACTCACCAGTATAGTAATATCTCATGCCTGTTATAAATTAATATCGACTCATGGCACAGCTAGTATATTGCTATCATACACTTTCCACATCACATATCTACCCGAAAACCTAAACTCAACGGAAAGAAAGAATCAAGCTTAAAAGACAGAAAAGTTGCCTATAAAAAATGCCAAATTGTTGACAAAGGGCAAAGACAATGCTATTATAAAATGTGTTAATGTGCACATGTGATGAATATCTACGCATATTACGGAGCCGAATGGAGACAGGCAGCTAAAACTCTGCTGAAGTAGATGAAATGTTTACATGCAGGAGGATGGATGACTAACTCCGTAAGGGGATTAACAATCGTCTAGTGGCATGCTATTAAGATAGATAGGCGGAATGAAGCTATAGCGGTCGGATTGGTTATCATCAGGGTAGAAGTAAAGAAGGTAGGGAGGTTATAAAATGGTTAGCAGTAATAAAAGTATAGGAAAAATCATCAAGCAGCGAAGGATTATGATGTTAATGACACTCAGGGACCTGGCTGCTAATGCCGGTATATCGCCTTCATATTTGGGTCGAATAGAGAAGGGAGACCGCTTTCCCTCAGGTCGTATACTGCACAAGCTTGCAGGACCTTTGGGATTTAGTGAGGCTGAGCTATTCGCCTGGGCTAACTACCTACCCCCTGAATCTCCCAGCACAGCAGGTGAAGAAGAGCCGCCTGGGAGACTGGATCCCTATGTTGCCATGGTGTTGTCACAAGAACCACGCGAAATACAGCGTGCTACGCTGACTATACTTTCTATGGTGAGATATGCAGCCGAGGGTATTGCCGAAGAGACCGAGAGCGGTACAAAGTAACCAGTAAATACTCTCTATTTGTCTAATGGCATTGGGAAAAGAAGAGAGAGGCACCTTGAGTGCCTCTCTTATTATGTTATGTAGTCCTAACATATATCTACAATGCTCTCGCTACGGTAGCTCCGTCTGTAGTTGCGTGATGTATTCTTCTTATGCCCATGGCATCACCCACC
>DUEX01000128.1 GCA_011170325.1 Dehalococcoidia bacterium
ACCATTCAGAAATCGCTGAAGCCGACCGACTAGGAAAGAGTGTCTTTGAAACAGCCCCAAGAACAGTAGCTGAAGCTGAAGAGATAAAGAGAAGGCTAGAACAAATCATACAGAAAAGGTAAGGTGGGCAAAAAGACTATCCTAGATATAGAAGTCAGGGGAAAGAGGGTTTTAGTCAGAGTTGATTTCAATGTACCTCTAGATATGAAAACCGGTGCTATTACCGATGACAGTCGAATCCGAGCTGCTTTGCCTACCATCAGGTATCTGGTTGACCACAAGGCAAAAGTCATTCTATGTTCCCACCTGGGGCGTCCGGGGGGGAGAGTGGTTGAGGAATTACGAATGACTCCTGTGGCACAGCGACTTTCACACCTCATAGATTTGCCAGTATCAGCTGTCTCCGATTGCATTGGTGTTGAGGTAGAAAAGGCAATAGAGAACCTCAACGATGGTGAGGTTTTGCTTCTGGAGAACCTTCGCTTTCATCCTGAAGAGGAGGCGAATGACCCTTCCTTCGCCCAAGCTTTAGCTAAACTGGCTGATATCTATGTTAACGATGCCTTCGGCAGTGCCCACCGGGCTCATGCGTCTACTGTGGGAGTAGCCAAATATCTACCAGCAGTTGTAGGCTTTCTAATGGAAAAGGAATTAGAGGCTCTCAGCAGCATCCTAACCAATCCTGAGCATCCCTTCGGTGGTTTATTGGGTGGTGCCAAAGTCAGCGACAAAATTGGCCTCATCCAGAATATTTTAGACAAGGTTGACTTGTTGCTTATTGGCGGTGGCATGGCAGCCACTTTCCTAAAAGTCCAGGGCTACGAGGTTGGGCTTTCGTTAGTAGAAGCTGATAAACAGGGTTTAGCTCGTCAATTGATACAAGCTACTCAGAAAACTGAAGCATCTTTACTTCTGCCTGTAGATGTCGTGGTATCTGATAGTATCAGCGAGCAAGCTACAGGCGAGGTAGTACCAATAGCTGAGATACTACCGAATAAGTATATTGTCGATATTGGCCCTCGAACCATCGCCCTTTTTTCTCAACAATTAAGACAATGTCAAACGGTTTTTTGGAATGGTCCTATGGGAGTTTACGAGGTACCTCAATTTGCCCAAGGGACTAGGGCTTTGGTTGAGCTTTTGGCTAATCTCAAGGCAACGACCATTGTCGGCGGCGGCTCAACAGCTGAAATCGTCGAGGAAATGAACCTTACAGATAAAATGGCCCATGTTTCTACAGGTGGAGGTGCCAGTTTGAGATTCCTCGAAGGGAAAAGCCTACCTGGGGTAGCTGTGTTGCTGGATAAGGGACAGTGATTGCGCTAGAACATATAAGACAGATTAGTGTAGCTTCACCGTCTAAGATAGTGATGCTAGTTATTGACGGCTTGGGCGGATTGCCTGCTCTCAAAACTGGTAAGACAGAGTTGGAGACGGCTTCTACTCCTCACCTTGACCATTTAGCTAGAAATGGTGTATGCGGACTTATTGACCCGGTAGGCTCAGGCATTACCCCGGGGAGCGGTCCGGGGCACCTAGCGCTGTTTGGTTATGACCCCCTTAAGTTTACCATCGGTCGAGGAGTCTTAGAGGCATTGGGAATAGGCTTCGAGCTCAGGGAAGACGATATCGCCGCTCGGGGTAATTTCTGCACTGTTGATGGCCAGGGACTTATTATTGACCGCAGAGCCGGTCGTATCACTACCGATAAATGCGCTGAGCTGTGTGAGATGTTAAGCCAGATCAAGTTGGAGGGCACTGAGCTTTTTGTCTCACCGGTTAAGGAGCATCGGTTTTTATTCGTTTTACGTAGTGAAGGATTAGCTGCTGAGCTTAGCGATACCGACCCTCAGAAGACTGGAGTTGTCCCTAACATAACTTTGGCTACAAAACCAGAGGCAAGGCATACAGCTGACATTGTAAATGCGTTTATCGATGAAGCTAAGGGAGTTCTGGCTGGGCAACGCCCAGCCAACATGATTTTGCTTCGCGGTTTTTCCAGACTGCCTTATATCCCTTCTATAGGTGAAATATATAAGTTGAAGCCAGTGGCCATAGCTCGTTACCCCATGTATAAGGGGCTTGCCAGGCTGATAGGGATGAAGATATTTGAGGCTGACAACGGTATTAAGGAAGAGTTGGCGATTTTGGCAGATTGCTATAGTGAGCATGATTTTTTCTACGTTCATGTTAAAGAAACTGATAGTGCTGGTGAGGATGGTGACTTTAAGAGAAAGGTTCAAGCTATTGAAGAGGTCGATTTTGCTCTACCTCAACTATTGAATTTAAGGCCGGAGGTTATTATAGTTACCGGTGACCACTCAACTCCAGCTTTACTAAAAGGGCATAGCTGGCATCCAGTGCCTTTCTTATTGTATTCCCCGTGGTGTCGACTTGATAAGGTTAGAGAATTCTCTGAATCAGCCTGTGCTTTAGGAGGACTAGGTAGATTCCCTGCCCTAGACATCATGCCTTTAGCTATGGCTAATGCTTTAAAATTGACCAAATTCGGAGCCTGATTATGAGGAGGCCTCTAATTGCTGGCAACTGGAAGATGAATACCAATGTCGCTGAAGCTACAAATTTAGCCCAGGTAATGCTGGCTGAACTGGATGAGATATCGGGTGTAGAAAAAGTGCTCTGTCCGCCTTTTGTCTCTTTAGCTAGTATAAAAGGGCTAATCAAAGGCATGTCTATTGAGCTTGGCGCTCAGAATATGTATTTCGAGGATAAAGGTGCCTATACTGGTGAAATCTCACCACTTATGCTCATAGGTTTGTGCGACCTGGTCATTCTCGGTCATTCAGAGCGCAGGCAGTATTTTGCCGAGACAGACGAGATTATAAATAAAAAAGTGAAGAAGGCTTTGGAGTTTGGGCTCAAGCCTATTTTGTGTGTTGGTGAAAGCCTTGAAGATAATGAAGCCGGGAGAACGGGGGAAATAATTACTCAACAGATACGGGCAGCATTGACAGGGGTGAATTCTACTAGCCAATTGGTGATTGCCTATGAACCGATCTGGGCTATTGGCACTGGTAGGGCAGCTACTGGCAAACAAGCCAACGCTACTATCGGTCTCATCCGCAACACTGTGGCTAGCCTCTGGGATATTGAGACAGCTCAAGCGATACGCATACTTTATGGTGGTAGTGTTACTGGTAGTAATATCGCTGAATTCATTGCTGAGCCTGAAATCGACGGTGCCCTAGTTGGCGGTGCTAGCCTTAAGGCTGACGATTTTCTGCGCATCGTCAGCCAGACAGCAGCCATCAAATCAACCTAATGAAGTGCCTCGTTGCTGTTATTGGTCCGACAGCAGTAGGCAAAAGCCAGCTTGCTCTGCGTCTGGCGCAAGATTTCAATGGCGAGATAGTAAATGCTGATAGCCGTCAGGTTTACCGCTATATGGACATCGGCACGGCTAAACCCGGTCAAGCCGAGCGGTCTCTGATTCAGCATCATCTTGTTGACATGATCAACCCTGACGAACCTTTCAGTCTAGCTATATATCACAAGTTAGCCAGTGGGGTGATTGAAGATATTCAGCAGCGCCACAAACTTCCGATTCTGGTAGGCGGCAGTGGACTTTATGTTTGGGCAGTAGTGGAAGGCTGGAAGATACCACAGGTACCTCCTGATACTGAACTGAGACATAGACTTGAGACGAGAGTCAAAGAGGAAGGCGGTTATGCTCTTTATCAAGAACTCCAGAGAGTGGATCCCGTGGCTGCAACCAAGATTATGCCAACAAATCTGCGACGAATCATCAGAGCCTTGGAGATATACCAGTTGACGGGGCAACCAGCCTACCAACTATGGCAAAAGGAAGCTCCACCCTATCCAATTTTGATTATTGGTTTAACTGCGGAGAGAGGCGATTTATACAAAAGGATTGACTTCCGGATAGATGAAATGATAAAACAGGGGCTGGTTGATGAAGTGAAAGACTTGATGGCAAAGGGCTATAGTTTAGATTTGCCTTCTATGTCCGGTATCGGCTATCGGCAGATAGGTATGTTTCTTCAGGGAGAGTTGGATTTGCCCACAGCTATTCAGCAGTTAAAACATGAAACACATCGCTTTGCCCGCCATCAATATGCCTGGTTTCACTTGGATGATGCTAGGATTCATTGGTTTGATGTAAGTGATGATATACAGGAGAAAGCACGCGGTTTGGTGCAAGCCTTTCTAACTAGCTTTGAGGATGGGTAAATTGACCATGAACTTTACTAAACTGCAGGCTATAGGGAACGACTTTATAGTGCTAGATGCCCGAAACATGGAGCGGGATTGGGCAAAGCTGGCTCAAGATATGTGCCACCGCCATTTTGGCATAGGTGCCGATGGCTTGATTCTGGTGATGGCTTCAAATGCTGCCGACCTAAAAATGCGGATTCTTAACCCCGATGGCTCTGAGGCTGAAGTCTGTGGCAATGGCCTGATATGCTTGGCTAGGTATGTCATTGGTAAAGGGATAATTTCTGGGTCGCGGTTAACCGTGGAGACATTGGCAGGCAATAAGACAATCCAAGCTTTTATGCCTCAAGGAAAAGTCAATCGGGCTAAAGTGAATATGGGGGTACCTCTCTTCAAAGCTGAAGATATACCGGTTGTGATAAACAGAGAAGAGAGCAGGGGAGGAGTTGACATAACGCCGATACTGGACTATCCTTTGAATGTAGCGGGAAAAGAGCTAGCTTTGTCATTTGTGTCTATGGGCAATCCTCATGCCGTGAACTTTTTATCGCAACCACTAACCAAATTCCCTCTATCCAAAGTAGGGCCAGAGGTGGAGAAACATCCTATGTTCCCGGAGAGGGTAAATTTCGAGGTAGCTACGGTCCTAAATCGAAAGCAGATAAAGGCAAGGGTCTGGGAGAGGGGGGCCGGGGAAACTCTCGCCTGCGGCAGCGGTGCCTGTGCTATAGCTGTAATTGCCAGAGTGAAGGGTTATATAGATAACGAAGTTGACATAATGTTACCAGGTGGCGATTTGGCTATAGACTGGGGTGGGGTGGGGGAGGTGTACCTAACCGGAACAGTAGAGGAAGTTTTTGCTGGAGAGTGGCTGAAGTGAGGCTCTCACATCGTCTTGATAAACTCTTTCCGTATCTTTTTGTGGAAATTAATCGGAAGATCGCCGAAAAGCGGGCTAAGGGAGACGATATAGTCAGCTTTGCTATCGGCGACCCTGATATACCGACACCACGACACATCATCGATCGGCTATGTCAGGCAGCTTGTGACCCGGCTGATCACCGCTATCCGGAGACTGCCGGTCTGCCTGAGCTTCGCCAGGCTATCGCCCAGTGGTACCAAAGGCGTTTCGGAGTGGCTCTCGACCCGACTAAGGAGGTGCTGCCGCTCATTGGCTCCAAAGAGGGCATTGGACACATAGCCTTTTGCTTTATTGACCCTGGTGATATAGCCTTAGTGCCTGACCCTGGATATCCGGTGTATTCCATGAGTACGATACTGGCTGGTGGCGAGCCTTATTTCATGCCGTTGATTGAGGAGAATGATTTCTTGCCTGATTTAGAAGCTATTCCTGAGCGGATAAGTGAGAAGGCTAAGCTTCTATGGCTGAATTACCCTAATAATCCCACTGGAGCAGTGGCTGGGCTTGATTTTTTCCAAAAAGCGGTGCATTTTGCCAAAAAACATAACCTGGCGATATGCCATGATGCTCCTTATACCGAAGTCGCCTTCAATGGCTATCGCCCACCAAGCTTTATGCAGGTGCCCGAGGCTAGGGAGTTCGGCATCGAGTTTCATTCCTTGTCCAAGACCTTTCATATGACTGGCTGGCGGATAGGTATGGCTGTTGGCAATGCTCAGATGATAGATGCTCTGTTCCGGTTCAAGTCCAATTTGGATTCGGGCATCCCCCAAGCGATTCAACGAGCGGCTATTGA
This sequence comes from Dehalococcoidia bacterium, assembly GCA_011170325.1. GTDB lineage: Bacteria > Chloroflexota > Dehalococcoidia > GIF9 > UBA5629 > W265. The sequence continues at coordinate 5,916 of DUEX01000128.1, forward strand.
AGCTTTAAATGGTTCACCGGACTGCGTTGCGGAGCATAACACGGTCTACCAGCGGCGCCGGGATAAATTAGCCAAAGCTCTCAATGATATAGGCTTAAGAGCCAGGTTGCCCAAAGCCAGCTTTTATATCTGGGCGAGGATTCCCGAGGGCTATACATCTGTGGAGTTCACCACTGAGCTGCTGAATAAGACTAATGTGGCGGTTACACCCGGTGTCGGCTATGGTAGTGCCGGCGAAGGTTACATTCGTTTATCGTTGACGCTGCCTGACTACCGCCTTGAGGAAGGCATAAGGCGGTTATTGGACTGGCATAAGGCTAGGGGGGAATAGGTTACATAATATTTTGAGCTATGCGACAAGCTTTTGTTACTACCCATACTGAAGTCGAGCAGGCTTTCCTGGTTGGAGTTGAGACCAAAGCCTCTATGGATGGCTGGTCTATTAGCAGTTCTCTGGAGGAATTGTGCTATCTGGCTCAGACGGCCGGTGCCGAAGTAGTCGGTGAGTTAAGTCAAAGGTTAGAAAAACCTTCTCCCATCTATTATTTGGGCAAAGGAAAGCTCGAAGAGCTAATTAGTCTGAAAGGGCAGTGCCAATATAATGTGGTTATTTTCAATGACGAGCTTTCACCACGGCAGCAGAGAAACCTCGAGGAGGCTCTCAAGGTCAAAGTTATCGACCGCACAGCGTTGATATTAGATATCTTTGCCAAGCGAGCTCAAACCCGCGAAGGTCAGCTACAGGTCGAATTAGCCCAGCATCAATATCTTTTGCCACGACTGGCCGGACAGTGGAGTCATCTTGAGCGTCTAGGCGCCGGTATCGGCACTAGAGGTCCAGGAGAATCGCAGTTGGAAACCGACCGTCGTCTCATACGTAATCGGATTCATCGTCTTCAAGCCCAAATAGAGGCGGTAAGGCGGCATCGGGCACTTTATCGACAAAAACGCAAGAGGAACCAGATTCCCATTGTCGCTTTGGTTGGCTATACCAACGCCGGCAAAAGCACTTTGCTCAATGCCTTAAGTCAGGCTGATGTCTTGGTGGAGGACAAACTCTTTTCCACCCTTGACCCGGTAACCCGTCGATTAATCTTGCCCGATAACCAGCAATTCCTGCTTACCGACACCGTTGGTTTTATTCACAAATTACCACTGTCCATTGTTGCCGCTTTTCGAGCTACACTGGAAGAACTGACCGAGGCTGACTTACTCCTGCACGTTGTTGACATAACACACCATGATGCTGCTGAACAATGCCAGACGGTGGAAGAAATCCTCACTGGCCTTCATCTCAATGCCAAGCCCAGGATTACGGTTCTCAACAAAATAGACTTAGTCGTTGGGAGCATGGAAGAATTAACGGCTTTGGCTATTTTTCTAAAATTGCCTGATGATACGACAGTGCTTATTTCTGCCATTAAAGGTTGGGGATTGGACAAGCTACTAGATAAAATTGTTATATGTTTGGGCGAAAGTTCCAGCGCTGCCTTGACTTAGGAATAGAGCTAACTAGGGGGGAACAGATGGCTGATGCTGGTGAGAGGCAATGCCAAGTCTGTTAGCTGCAATTAATCATCTAATCTTCAGAAGTGACAACCCGGCAAAGGTAATTGGGAGGCGACATTCAGGCGGTTGACAGTAAAGTACAAAAGTGTTAGCATAAATCGGTTCGCACAACAGCACTTTTGCGAACCACTGATATGGCTAAAGAGGACTATCGAAGGAGAACATGAGTCTGGCGCCATTAATCACCGAGTTCTTGGAATACCTGGAAATTGAGAGAGGCCGCTCTCGTCTCACTATTCGTGAGTACAGACACTATTTGAAGCGTTTCTACGATTGGCTCAATGAGAACTCCTCTACTACTGAACCTCAGGACATAAACTTGGAGCTTGTTAGAAGATACAGGTTGTATTTGGCCCACTTGCGTAATCGAAATGGAACACCATTAAAACGTGCCACTCAGACCTACCATATTATTGCCCTGAGGGCTTTTCTGCGCTATCTCCTGGTTCAGCGCGACATAGCTACTCTGTCCCCTGACAAGGTAGAACTCCCGAAACAAAGCTCTCGTTCCGTTACTTTCTTAAACTCGGAGCAGATGGAAAGGTTGTTAAACAGCCCCAAGATATCAAATAAAGTAGGCCTGAGGGATAAAGCAATCCTGGAAACCCTGTTTAGCACAGGATTGAGGGTATCAGAGTTAGTCAAGCTAAACCGTGACCAGATAAATTTAGACCGTAAGGAATTTGGTGTCAGAGGTAAAGGAGATAAACCAAGGGTAGTTTTTCTGTCAGATACGGCGGCAGAGTGGATTGAGCGCTACTTAGAATCGCGCCAAGACCATTTTAAGCCGCTATTCATCCGATATAGTGGTGCCGTAGATAGTGACAAGAAGGGAGAAAAAATGCGGCTGACAGCAAGATCTATCCAGAAGATTGTTAAGAAATATGCAAGGAGATGTGGTTTACCAATCGAAGCAAGCCCACATACCCTAAGGCATTCTTTCGCTACAGACCTCTTAATTGGCGGGGCTGATCTTCGCTCTGTCCAAGAAATGCTGGGCCATGAAAGCATTAGAACAACCCAGGTGTATACCCATGTGACCAACAGACGCCTGAAAGAAGTTCACAAGGCTTTTCATGGCAGAAGCAAGTAGGAGTAAGTTGCCAAATGATGGATACAAAGTCAAAAGCTCAAAATAAATGTCCCTACCTCAGCCCATTCCTTAAGACATGGCTTCGCTACCTATTTGGCTGAAGAAGGCGCTAACCCGGCAGCTATTCAGCTTCTCCTCGGTCATGAATCTCTGGATACGACCACTCGGTATGTCCATGCCTCCGACAGATACGCCGAGGAGACTCACAGGAAATTTCACCCCTTGGATGAGCCAGATGATAATTAAAACAGTATGTATATTATGTCAACTAAGTTTAGCCTAGGCTAGTTCTTTTACTAGCTCAACGTGTATCCAAGCTGCTGGAGGCCATCTGTTAACCTGTCCTTTGCTCTGACGCCTCTCAGAAAGCTGCCGGCAGACCTCTGTATATCTAAAGCACTAAATGGCTTTCTCATAATCCCGAAGGGACCTTGCTCTAAGGCCTGCTTCATCAAGTCGCTTATCGGGTAGCCGGTGATAATGACCACGGGCATAGAGCTGTCGATTTGCCTTATTTGTCGAAATGTCTCTGCCCCGTTCATCCCCGGCATTTTAAGGTCAACGAAGATTAAATCGAAATTCCAACCGTTCAGCAATTCTAAAGCCTCCGTACCGCTCTGAGCAGTTGTTACGTGGTAGCCACTACCTTCTAGCGTTTCTTTGAACAGCTGTCTTATATTTTCCTCGTCGTCGATAACCAGGATGCGTTTCTTCGATGTTGACTTGTCACGCAACCATTCATCGATTTCTTCCTTATCGAACCTGAAGTGCCCACCTATCCTAACTGCCGGTATTTCTCCCCTCCTCACTTTGCGGAGCACAGTTTCCGGTCTCAACTTGAGGTATTTGGCTATTTCCTTAGTGGTAAGTAAATCGCTCAACTTCACCCCCGAAACTATTTATCATATGTGTCGCAAAGGATTAACATTATGTAAGCCGCACTCTAATGGACTATGCAGGTTTTGTCAAGACTTTAGGTGACAAAAATGGATAGAACAGGACTAAATTCCTTATTATACTTAGGACTAATCTCCTAGTAGGCTGCTTTAGTATTATGTCAAGTGATGGTAGCTTTACAGCTAAGCTTACGTGAGGCATAATAACTGAAAGCTTACTGGCTAAACCGGTCTAGAGAGTTTTACTTGTCACCCTGAGCCACAGCGAGATGATACTTATTATCTAGACCCAAGGACTGGTTCTGGGAATGCTCCAGCTTCGTGGTCATGACACTAGGTTCAGCATATACTTCGATGGGCTGGAAGACTCTGAATGAATGTTATAGAATATAAGACACTCAGGCATTTCTTGAAAAGAGACAGCCTAAATTCCGAGGCAGATAATTCGACTGTAAGAAAGCCTGTCCTGTTTGAGTTTATCTGAAATGAGAAGGACTTTGGTTATCCAACTGTAATGGGGGGAGCATAATGGTAATAGAAATTACAGACCAAAACTTTGATCAGGAGGTATTGAAATCTGACCTGCCTGTAGTAGTGGATTTCTGGGCGCCGTGGTGCGGCCCCTGTTTTATGATTGCCCCTATAACTGAAAAACTGTCGAAAGAATATGAGGGTAAAGTCAAGTTCTGTAAACTGAATGTAGATGAGAACCCCCAGATGGCTAGAAAATATCAGGTTATGAGCATACCCTTGCTGCTCTTTTTCAAGAACAGTCAGATGGTTGATGAGAGTCTCGGCGCCGTTCCTGAGCATATGCTTCGACCAAAGGTCGAAGCATTCATCTAGGCTGTCTTGGCTGAAATATAACAAGGAGTATCAGATATGGCCAGTTTCGGGGGAAAACGATGCCAGACCCAGTAGCTATAATTGACTACCAGAAGTGTCATCCTGATAGATGCGACAGTGGTGTCTGCGCTGCCATGCTCGAGTGTCCAAACAAAGTTTTGAGGCAGGAAGCCTTCTATGAGTTTCCTTTTTCTCATCCGTCTCATTTTTGCCGTGGTTGTGCTAAATGTGTTCAGGCATGCCTGTTTGAGGCGATTAGAGTGGTGTAAACTGGGGATATAAGAGAACACAGGCATAGACAATGGACAGGGAGAGACTTGTAGTAATAGGTGGGGTAGCGGCCGGGATGAGTGCCGCCAGTCGGGCTAAGAGAAACAAGTCCGATATGGAAGTCATTGTTTTGGAGAGAGGAGGCTTTGTCTCCTATGGGTCCTGCGGGCTCCCCTATTTCATCTCTGATATGATCGAGGATGTTCAGGGGCTGGTGGTCCATGATGCTGCCTTCTTTAAAGACAAAAGGGGGATCGACGTATTAATAAGGCATGAGGTTACTAAGATAGACCCCCAGGTAAAGGTCGTTTTCGCCCGAAACCTTGAGCAGGATGAAGAGATAGAGCTAAGCTATGACAAGTTAGCAATATGCACCGGAGCTTCTCCTTACTATCCAGACCTGCCTGGTATTGACCTCAAGAATATCTTCGTCATCAGAACAGCTGAGGATGGGGTAGTCCTCAAGAGTTCTATAGGAGAGGCAACCCCTAAGAAGGTAGCTATAATCGGCGCCGGGCTTATTGGTTTGGAAATGGCAGAGGCCTTTAAGGCGATAGGTCTCGAGGTAACGGTGATAAAGAGGCCAGGGAGCATTTTAAAGATGTTCGATGATGATATGGTTAAATTAGTCGAGGAGGAGCTTAAGGCAAAGGGTGTTGACCTTGTTAAAGATGCTGTTATTCAAGGGTTTGAGGGTGATACACAGGGCAAGGTAACGGCTGTAGTCCTGGCACAGGGGACTTATGAGGCTGACCTTGTTCTGTTAGCTATAGGTTCCAAACCTAATTCAGACCTGGCAAGGCAAGCAGGACTTGAGGTTGCTGCTAACGGGACTATTGTCGTTAGTGAGAGGATGCAGACCAGCAATCCTGACATCTTTGCCGCTGGGGACTGCGTGGGGCAAAAGCACCTCATCACTGGCAAGGACGTCTACATCCCACGAGGGACTACAGCTAATAAGCAGGGAAGGGTTGCTGGTGACAATGCCTCCGGCGGGAACGAAGTCTTTAAGGGCGTCCTGGGCACGGCTGTTTCCAAGATTTTCGACTTGACGGTTGCCCGCACTGGCTTAAGTTCTGCCGAAGCCTCCGCCGAAGGTTATGATTTTGTCACCTCTACTGTAGCCCATCCTTCCCACGCTCACACTTATCTCAATCCTGAGCCAGAAGATATCACTATCAAATTGATAATTGAGAGGACAACAGGGAAATTGCTGGGGGCTCAGATGATAGGTAGGATAGGTGTGGCTAAGCGTATAGATGTTTTTGCCGCTGCTCTTCACAATGACATGACTGTCGAGGAAATATCAGGGCTGGATTTGAGCTACTCCCCACCCTTTGCTCCTGTTTGGGATTCGATTCTGGTAGCAGCAAATGTGGCGCTGAGAAAGCTTGAAGGTTAGGCGATACTGGGAGGGGTGGGGGGTGAGATGTTTAGCGGGCTATAAATGGAGAATATGCTGGTGAATATCTGGCGATGTTTGACTGGGGGTACTGGTGAAGAAATTAATAGTTTGTGGCAAAGGTGGCAGTGGTAAAAGTAGTATAGTTGCACTGCTAGCAAATGGAATATGCCATAGGGGTTATGGCGTGTTAGTGGTTGACTCAGATGAATCAAATTCGGGGTTATATAGAATGCTCGGCTTTGACAGAGCTCCGAGCCCTCTCATGGAGCTGGTGGGTGGTAAGAAAGGTATAAAACAAAAGATGGCCCCTAAGTTCTCCGCGGGGGAATCTGAGCCTCAGATGACGATTTTGGCGCAGGATGAAATCTGGATAGCAGACATCCCTCCTCAGCATATGCTTAGCAGAGATGGCATTGCCCTAGTGAGCATAGGTAAGATACTTCAATCGCTGGAAGGTTGTGCCTGTCCTATGGGGGTGTTAAGTCGTGAATTCCTGAAAAAGCTGCGCTTGAAGGACAATGAAGTGACGATAGTGGATATGGAAGCAGGCGTGGAGCATTTTGGCAGAGGTATTGAGACGAGCATAGACAGCGTGCTCATTGTGGTTGAGCCCTCTTTCGAGTCTCTGGAGCTTGCTGAAAAGGTAAATGGCTTTGCTGTTAGCATTGGGGTTGATAACATGTGGGCTATCCTAAATAAAATTACTTCAGAAAAGCTAGCCTTGAAATTAAAGATCGAGCTGACCAAGAGAAATATTGCCGTGATTGGCTCCATTCATTATGATACGGAGATTTTCGAGGCTTGTCTGGAAGGACGCCCAATATATAATAGTCGAAAGACAACGGAAGACTTAGATAAGTTTTTAGATAGCCTGCTGTAAGATAAAGACTTTCCAGAGCAAAAGGCTAATTTGGGAGGAAGTTATGTGCATAGCCACTGTTTATGTTGATGAGGCTGGTCGAATGGAAAGAGTGATGCAGGATGTGATATCGGTTGAGTCTGAGAACTATGGCATCTTACTGACCACCATTTTGGGTGAGGAGAAGTTGCTCGAGGGTAAAATAAAGGATATTGACTTCCTGAAGCACTCGGTTATTGTTGAGAAAGATACTAGTAATAAATGAACAGATACGAAGTGATTATCATCGGTAGTGGCCCCGGCGGGCTTGCTGCTGGCTTATACACATCGCGAGCCGGTCTTAAGACCTTACTGGTGGAACGTGGCATGTTTGGAGGGCAGATGGTAAATGCTCGGCTGGTGGAGAATTATCCAGGCTTTCCTCAGGGCATCTCTGGCTCTGAGCTAGCATCACTTATGCATCAGCAGGTTACCAAATATGGATTGGAGACCGTCACTGCTGAGGTTACGGGTCTTAAATCGGGGCATACCTATGGTGTCCTTACCACTGATGGTAATTTTGAGGCTGAGGCACTAATTATCGCTGCTGGATCGGAATATAATAAGCTGGGTGTTGCTGGTGAGGAGAAGCTCTTGGGGCATGGTGTTTCTTATTGTGCCACTTGCGACGGCTTTCTTTTCCGTGACCTCAATGTAGCAGTAGTGGGAGGGGGCGATACCGCCATTACTGATGCCTTGGAATTAAGCCAGCATGCCGGCAACGTCTATGTAGTACATCGACGAGACCAGCTTCGGGCAGGGCAGATTCTTCAGCAGCAGGCCTTTGCCCAGCCAAAACTGAAATTCATCTGGAATACAGTGGTAGAGGAGATCACCGGGGAAAGAATGGTGAACGGGCTTGGGCTACGCAATGTGAAAACGGGTGAACTTTCTACACTGCCGGTGTCTGGCGTCTTTGTTGCCGTAGGGCTTAAGCCTAATAGCCAGTGCTTTGCTAACATCGTAAGCCTCGACGAATCAGGACATATTATAACTGATGACTTGATGGCCACTTCAGTCCCTGGTATCTTTGCTGTCGGCGATATCCGCAAGAATTCAGCCCGCCAGATAGCCAGTGCCGTCGGTGACGGCACTACCGCTGCTATATCTGCCTTCAGATATCTTCGAGAACGAAGTTAGAGCCCCTTCTCCGACTAACCGGTAGTTTCTTGAGATACTTGCGCCTGAGAGCAAGTTCCTGCAGCTAGAAAATCAATCGCTGCAAAAAGCAAGCCCCCCTCTCCCCTGTCAGTGCCAAAACCCCGTAGAACAAATTTCGCTGGCCTCCTGGCCGGTTCTAGAAGTTCCTAACCGTGAAACATTATGTCAACCCACGTCTTCAAGGTACATCTATCCTCACGCTTGTCTATTGGGGGAAGTCTGTTGAAAACTACCAGCATTACATCGTGGATGAAGCTTCCAGAGGCCAAAAAACGCACCACAATATATGTATATGCAGTAAAGGGGCTGAGTAATATGCAAAAACACTGCGCTAGAAATCCTTTTTTCTACTCCTGCATTTCGACCCGAAAACGACAGCCCTTGTCTCCCCTAGTCAGCAATTTGCTGAAGCCCTTTGCCTCGCACTTTGGGTTTAGCGTCTTTACTAGCCCGTCCATGGATGCAGCTAGCATGATTTCGCAAAGCTCGGGCGCTCGCGACCAAGGTTTGACTACAGGACAGGTCAAAAGCTCCTTTTCGAAGGCCCTCGGCGAATTTTCAATATGGCCTTCCCAAAAATTGGCGTATCCATCATCGATGAAGTCCTGTACTTTCGCTAAGCCCCTGCAATCCGCAAGCTCAGCTTCTTTGACACCAGAAGCCTCTAGCCAGTGTTTAGCACTTCTTTGGCCCGCTTTGTAAAATTCCTCCCTCACCCTCTCAACATATTTTTCTCCCGCCACCTCCTTACCAACGTTGAAAGCAATTACTGTGTACCTAGACAAGGCGTCTACCCAGTTCTTGTACCTTTGCCCCATTTCTGCTTCGCTTACCGGGTACCTTTCATATTCTGGCATGTTTTGCATTGTCACCTCCTGTTTCGTTTCTTGACCTTGGCAGACTCTACTATATCATTTGGCCCTATGTCAATGCTTCGTACTAATTCATATGGTCAGTAGGTTTGGGTGAGCATGTTGGTAATGTACTAAACGAGTGCACGTAGCAGTATCGCTTATTGTGAGTGCAGGTTACGTTTCAGCAATGTGACGGTCTATTTTTCTATTAAAACAGAGATATGAGCATATCTCTCACAAGAATTCCCGAAAAGGTCTGATTGTTGACCATTATTTCACCAGGCGATATTATATGACAAGCCGTAGTATGTGTCAGAGAGCGCTATGTTTTCAGGAGTGTGGATGGCTAAGCAGTACCCAGTTGTTTTGTGAATGCAATCTGCGCTGGGGCCAGGAGTGCCCTTCATTCGCAGAAGCACGTTCTGCTTCGTGCACTCGAAGACAACTACACCATCATGATGGGCTTGTTGCGGTGGGGCTAGCAGGTGGGTACCCTAAGATTCAAGACTGGATAGACTTTGCGAAGGAAGAGAATCGCACTAAGGCCAGCGTTAGGTAGTTAGATGTGATATTTGAGGAAGGCTGTAAAGAGCTTGCCGTAAGTCCGGTAGTTGTTTTCTGCAACGCAAGCAAGGCAGACTCATAACTCGACATGAAGTCAGAGGCCTTCCTGGTCTAGTTGCTTTGTTGAGCTGAACATCGTTGTTCAGTGTCGTGCGGGAGGATCCAGCCGGTGGTTGGAGTGGGGGTTGCGTGTGGAAATATCAACTGAACTGCGGTCTTGAGTGCAGTCTGAAGATAGGTTTCGAAGTATGGATACAAGAGGTAAGTTTCGCAAGGAGGTGATAGTCAAGATGGAAGACGAGATGGCGCAGAAGATCTCGAAACTGAAGGAGGTCAAAGGTAAGCTAGTGCAAGGGGGTGGGGCTGAGAAGATAGCCCGCCAACATCAGCAGGGCAAGCTCAGTGCCTGGGAGAGGATAGACCGGCTCGTCGACCCGGGCAGCTTTGTGGCACTCAACATGTTTCTAGGACATGAAATTAACGCTCCAGGTGATGGTATCATCAGTGGGTATGGCACTATAGATGGGCGGCAAGTTTGTGTCTATTCTCAGGACGCCACGGTGTTTGGGGGCTCGGTTGGGCCATACCACGGCTATCTGATGTACCGCACCACGGAGCGTGCTCTAGAGATGGGGGTCCCCGCCATCGGCCTGCTCGACTCGGCAGGTGCTCGAGCCATGAAGATGGGTCATCCTGCTGCCTTCGATGCCGCCCGCCATGGCGAGGAGAAGTCAGTTCACTCTGTATATATGCCCATTACGCAGGCCTCTGGTGTGATACCTCAGCTCTCGGCCATATTGGGCTCGTGTGCCGGGGTTTCTGTCTATGCACCGGCGCTGACCGACTTCATCTTCATGGTGGATGGCATCAGTCATATGTTCATCACTGGGCCCCGGGTAGTCGAATCAGTAATGAGCCAGGACGTATCGAAGGAGGAGCTGGGGGGAGCGAGGGTACACACTCGGATCTCAGGGGTTGCTGACTTCAGAGACAAGAGCGAGGATGCCTGCTTTGAAAGGATCAGGAGGCTCCTCAGCTTCCTCCCTTCCAATAACCGAGAGCTACCGCCTGTAGTAGACACCGGCGATGACCCAGAACGCCTTGACGATGCGATAGCTAATATAGTGCCCACTACCCCATATCGTTCCTATGACATGCACCAGGTCATCAATCGTCTCGTGGATAATGGGGACTTCTTCGAGGTGAGGCCGGAATTCGCTGCGAATGTAGTTGTGGGCTTCGGTCGTCTAGAAGGACGTACCGTGGGCTTCATTGCGAGCCAGCCCATGGTTATGGCTGGTGCGCTCACCTATGACAGCTCTAATAAGCAGGCTAGGTTCATCCGCTTCTGTGACTGTTTCAACATCCCAATCGTTATCTTGGTCGATACACCAGCGTATATGCCAGGCTTGGACCAGGAGCATCGCGGTATCATTAGGCATGGGGCTAAGGTGCTCTATGCCTGGTGCGAGGCAGTGGTGCCACGGATTGCAGTGCTGCTCCGCAAGGGTTATGGCGGTGGCATGATTGGTATGGGAGTCATGGCCGGTATGGGCACAGACTTTGTATTCGCCTGGCCCAGCGCTGAGATCGGGGTGCTAGGGCCAGAGCAGTCAGTGGACCTATTCTATGCCGAAGAGATCAGCAAGGCTGAAAATAAGGAGGCCTTTCGGGCTCAAAAGATAAAGGAATATCGAGATTTCTATGCTAATCCCATCTCCGTAGCTTCTGAAGCAACCTACATTCACGATGTCATCGAGCCCCCGGAAACACGCCGGTCTCTTATCCGGGCCTTAAGGCTAATGCGTAACAAGAATCTTACACACTATCCCAAGGATACAATCAAATATCCGAAGAGGCATGGCAATATCCCTTTGTAGGAGTATGCTAACCGCGTGGAAGGTATTCTTGTTACCTTGCCTAGGCCCTTTTTGTATCGTTCTATGTCAACTTGTCCTAACAGCTCTGATTATCCTACGAATGATCCAGGGCAATATGGTAGCCAGAATAATCAAGCCGACGATAGAGGCGATGATAATTACTAGTGTCTTGACTGTCATGTATCCGGCTTTAACCATCGCTGGAGCCGTCCAATCACTTGCGTTGCCAGCTTCATCAATTGCCTGGACTCGCCAGTAATATTTTCCATGAGATAAAGACTCGGCCTCAGTTAACGTGTACTCTGAATAAGCGAGATCATCAATTTCGAGTAGCATGCTGGCAAAATTCGATTGAGAGCTTATTTGCAGTGCATAGTAAACACCGCTTGGGTCAGAGACATCAGTCCAGTCAAAAGTGACTTTAACATCACCAATATAGCCAATTCTGGCCCCGTCTTTTGGAGATGCAATCCGGGGCATTTCAGGCGGAGTTGTTTCCATGGTGAAGGTAGCAGAAGCTGTGACGCCATCTGCATCAGTAGCTGTTACATTAATATCACCACTCTTGCCCTTCGGTGCTTCAAAACTTGCTGAGAAGTTACCTTTAACATCAGTAGTTAAACCAGAAATCATGGAAACATCAGCATAGCTGACACTGAAATCCTTTGTTCTGCTAAAACCAGTGCCTGTGACACTAACACTTTCACCGACGTCCCCATCTTTGGGGCTGAGAACTATTTTTGCCTCAATGGTTATGATACTGTCAAGCACATCAGCAGAGACAGTCGTATTGCCATAAGCATCAATAGCATGGTCACCATTGGCACCAGCAGGTATAGTTAATGAAGTCATCCAGTTGCCATAATCATCTGCGTCGAGGTCTTCTATAATCACCTCATCGTCAAAGGTTACTTTAATACCACTTTCATTGTTGGCGAAACCACTACCTTTAACTTCAATTTCATCACCAACGTAGCCTGAACTTGGTGCAACACTTGTCCCAGGTAAAACAGTGAAAGTAACATCTGGGATATCACCTGCCCCAGTATTCTCTCCCGAGGCATCTACCACGTGGCTGCCCTTTGTTGAGCTGGGTGCCCTGAAGGTTGTATTCCATGAACCTTTGACATCAGCAACAATTCCTGTTCTAACCTCCTTACCATCGTAAGTAACTTTGATATTGCTTTCACCAGAGTCAAAGGCAGTGCCGGTAACGATAACTGAAGTGCCAACAATGCCAGCAGTTGGGTCAAGGGTAATCTGGGGACTGACTGTGAAAGTTTTATCGGCTATGTCACCTGCCTCAGTAGCACTCCCTGAAGCATCCACAACATGACTACCTTCTACAGAACTAGGCACCTCAAAAGTCGTATTCCATGACCCGTTATCATCAGCTGTGATTCCCGTCTTCACATTTGTACCGCCATAAGTAACTTTAATGCTATCTTCAGCAGCCGCAAAACCAGTGCCCTCAATGGCAACCGATGTACCTACAGTGCCTGAACTTGGGTCAATAGTTATTAGGGGGAGGATAGTAAAGGAACCGGTAAAGACTTGAGTGCCAGATGGACTTTCTACCACTACAGTATGAGACCCACCGGAGGATGCTGACACAGTAAAGTAGACAACTCCGCCAGGTGGAACTGTGCCAGTCTTATGATCTGCGCCATCCCATTTGATAATATAGGACAAGCCGGCCGATAGGTCAGATACGGTCACCTCTGTACCTACAACACCCTGTGCTGGAGTTATCCCAACGGCTGCCTGTACACGGGATGCTAGGCAAAAGCTTGAAAGTAGAGCTAAGCACACAACCAAAGCAAATATTCTAGTCCGCATGATTATTACTACCTCCTCATAATTTTGGTCTGTCCTAATACAAAACTAAGCTTCAACTGCTCGTACCGCCAGTTTGCATCGAATTGAATAGTCTGCCCTGAGTGACCGTTTCTTCACGTTTGTTTACCCCATCGCTTATCAAGATTTCAACCATCTTGGAGAGGTGACGGCCTTCTTCTCTAGCCAGCTGCCTTACCTTTTTAGCTAAGTCCTGAGGAATCTGCACTGTTAAACTGTCATATCCCATTTTTTTACGCGGCATACCGTAATATCAAACTATCCTTTCATTTTAGACTATTGTACGCTCATTATACTCGCATTGTACAGTTTTGTCAAGTAATTCTACGTACAATTTATTGCATTGACCGTACTCATTCCTTCTTCGCACGTTAAAGCCCTTCGCCTGATATTAAGTGAGGGCAGTCTATTCACAGGTTGCTCCAACAGCGAAAGGCGAAACCAACAGCACACTGGTTTGTCTGATAGCCTGCTAGGCGAGCCAGAAGTTAGCCTCCGTTCCACTATGAGTACCACAAAAAAGCGCCGCGGGAAGCTTCGTGGCCCTGCTGGCCGCCCCCAAACTCGCCTGGGCTTCTAAAAGCCGGCCTCACGGCGAAGGCCGAAATGGGCTCGCCAGAACCCACCACAACGGCTCCCAAAGCCACTATGAGGCTTACGGTACTCATGGGCGAAGGGTACTAGTCCTAGGGGAGTGGTGAATCCTGAGGTTACTTTGAATTAGGAGTAATTAGCATGTTCCAATAATCATTGACTAGGAATAAAGAGTGTGTGACAATTTATTTATCATGTGGATTAGCGCAATCAATCTCAATAACTATAGGTGTTTCAAATCACTGCAACTAACTGCATTCAAAGACTTAAATATAATAGTAGGTGAAAATAACATAGGTAAGAGTAGTGTTTTTAATGCGATTTCGAAGTTGATTAGAGTAGCATGGGATACTGAACCGTATAAAGAAGTCTTCCAACAGACTGATATTAGATATAATAATCTTTCTTCTGGTCCAGTATTTATTAGTTGTATTTTTTCTTTAGAACCACATGAAATGCAAGATATCCTTAATTTCATTGCTCGTGAATCATTTGACCAGAGAAAGAAAGGAATTTTATATAGGCACTTAAAACCACTTCTTAGTAATTTGGAGGTAGTATTTGAATGGTCTGAGACCTCGGTGGAAAGATACAGTAAATTGGGGCCGCTATTTATCCATAAAGTGTCTTTTGGTCTAGAAAGAATTGTAGAAGGTTCAATCCAAAATATGGAACAATTGCTAAATCAATTGGTCTCACCACAATACAAGGGGAACTTGGATGAATTGTTACAACAAGCAAAAGTCTGGTCATTACATACTGAAACAAGCTATCTTTTATCCATAATACGACCAAAGTTCAGTTATTTTGAGGAATTTCGGGCTCGACCATCTCGAAGGGAGCGAACTGACGCATTAAGCTCTTTGGAAGGTAGTCAAACTGCGAATGTACTGTTGAATTTAAAGAATCATGTTGACAGACAACAAAGGGATAGATATATAGGTATAAAGTATGCTTTTTCTAGTCTTTTCCCTGCCTTGAAAATTGAAGCTGTAGAATCTGGACCTGGTACTGGAATTGCGGACATTCAATTTAGAGAAATAGGGAATAGATATCCGGTTCCACTAGAGAATGTAGGTGCTGGTGTCATAGAGTTACTCACACTTCTCACCAATCTTATAACCTTGAGAAATCACATATTTGTTATTGAAGAACCAGAACTTCATCTACATCCGCATGCAAAGCGATGTTTAGGGGAGCTTATTCAAAAGGCAGCAAGGAAAAATCAGGTCTTTGTTATCACACATGACCCAGTTTTCTTGAACCCTGATTATATACACAAATTGAGTCGCTTCTACATCAAAACTAAAAAGGGTGGTACAACAGTAGCTTCTTTCTCTAGTAATCTGTCTACACGTGATATAGGGCAAATAAATACAGCAGTTAAAGACTTATCCAAGCGTGAAGTATTTTTTTCCCGCGCAATACTGTTTGTGGAAGATGAGTCACAAGAGAAATTTATTATTGAATGTGCAAAAAAACTGGGCTTCAGCTTAGATAATATGGGCTTGAGTATTATCGAAGTCGGGGGCAAAGATGGGTTTGGACCCTATGTCAAACTTGCAGAACAACTTAATATACCTTTTATGTGTTTGGCTGATCTATCATGGGGCTCTAGTCCTGATAAACCATTAAAAGTCTATCGTTCGCTTGGTTATGAATTGGAAGAATATTTACAGAAAGTCGGCTTGGATTCTTTAATGGAGCAAGCTAGACGGAAAGTGGGCAGAAATAAACCACGCATAGCTAGATACTGTGGGGAACATATTGAAGTCAATCAGATCCCGCAGGTTATCTCGCAGCTAATCAATGATGCAGTAAAGTTATGCAAAAAGTAAGGTTGGAGACTGATATTTTAAGGAAAAAGAGACTATGAGGCAAACTAGCTTTTTGGTGGGCTCGGCGTGATTCGAACACGCGACCAACCGACCGCTGGCTCGAGTTCCTATTCAGCCGCCTCCCCGCCGTTGAGCGGCCCGAACCTCCTCAGCGCCTCGTGTATCTCCTCCGTGGACACGTGCCGGTAGATGTCCGCGGTGATGCCTATGCTGCTGTGCCCGAGTATCCTGCCCACCACCTCCAGCTTGGCGCCGCCCCTCAGCATCTCGGTGGCGAAGAAGTGCCTCAGCTGGTGCGGCGTGAAGGGCTCCACCCCGGCCCTCTTGCAAGCCCCTCTTAGCGTCTTCTCGATGTTGTGGATCTCGGCGTAGCCGGTCCTGGTCTTGCCCGGGAAGACGAACGGCGAGTCGCTGGGGTACTTGTCTATGTAGCCCCTCAGCGCCTCCTTCGTGATCCTCAGCAGCGGCACCACCCTCCTCTTCCTCCCCTTGCCGACCACCGTCAGCTCAGAGGCGTCGAAGTCTATGTCATCCTTCCTCAGCCCCATCGCCTCGG
>DUEX01000129.1 GCA_011170325.1 Dehalococcoidia bacterium
GAGGGCCTTTTTGCGGTATCTCTTGGTCCAGCGAGATATACCTACTTTGTCCCCTGATAAGATAGAACTCCCAAAACAAAGCTCCCGTTCCGTTGCTTTCTTAAACCCGGAGCAGGTAGAGAGACTACTAAACAGCCCCAAAATATCAAATAATGCAGGACTGAGGGATAGAACTATTCTAGAAACACTTTTTAGCACAGGCTTGAGAGTATCAGAATTAGTTAGCTTAAATCGTGACCAAGTAGACTTAGAGCGCAAAGAATTTGGTGTTAAAGGCAAAGGAAATAAGCTGCGAGTAGTTTTCTTGTCGGATGCAGCAGCGCAATGGATTGAACGTTACTTGCAGGCACGTGAGGATCATTTTAAGCCCCTGTTTATTCGATATAGCGGTGCAATAGATATTCGGAAGAGTGGTGAAAAAATGCGGCTAACGGCAAGGTCTATCCAAAGAGTTGTTTCCAAGTACGCAAAAAGGTCCGGTTTGCCAATTGAGGTAACTCCTCACACGCTGAGGCATTCCTTTGCTACAGACTTGCTGATAAGTGGGGCTGATATTCGCTCGGTTCAAGAAATGCTAGGCCATGAAAGCATTAGAACAACCCAAGTTTACACTCATGTTACCAACAGGCATCTGAAAGAGGTTCATAAAGCTTTCCATAGTAGAAATAAGCAGGGGTAAATTTTATGTTAAAGAATGATAGAAAGTCTACGGAAAGAGGTTTGCCCTGGCACATTGTTGAGGAGGCTATCAATCGTGAGAGCCAATGGTTGGAGAGAGTCATTGAGCAAACGTCCATAGACAAAGTGCCAGGTTGTGACGAGTGTCCATATACTTTTAGGAAAATTGCTCTCTTGATTGTCACAGGTAAAATTAAAACAAAGTAATTCATTGCTAGAGATGGGCATGACTTATGGGATGATTTGACGCAGAAGCACGACGTTAAAAAATCCGCGCGTCATGGTGGCAGCTGGCACAAGCAAATGATGGATGTAATTACTGAATATTTTGAAAATCAAGGATTTGAAGTAATTTCTGAGCCCTTTCTTAGTAAAGGACGTGCCGACTTAGGTATCTATAAACATGGGCACATGGATTTATTTGTCGAGGTAGGCACTACTTCCGCTTATAAGTTATGGTGGAACTTGCAGATGTTGATGAATTCCAAGATTCTGCTAGTGCCTGATGAGAAGCGAGCCATAGAATTTACCTGTCGGGATGATCAAGGTGACATATTGCGCAGCCCACAGGAAAAAGGACAAATTTAAAATGCTGCCGCACATTGATGATTTTTTAATGAATTTACAGGCCAATCATTATTCTCCATACACAGTTTCCAACTACGAGCGCTATCTGGAAGCTTTCGACCGCTTTCTGAATGAAAACAACATTATCTTTGAGGGAATTAATAAGCAGACCATCATCTCTTATAAAGCACATCTTGCCTCGCGCGGTCGAAACATCACAGAGTTGAGCAATCATAGCGCCAGTCAACTTACCCAGCGTACCATTAACTACAAGTTGGCAGCACTCCGGGTTTACCTACGCTACCTAATCGATATTGACTATCCGTGCCCTTTAGTACCTGAAACAGTCACAAACCTGAAAGCTGTCCCAAAGCGGCCTCAAGTACCGCAGCTTAAAGATTTGCTCAGATTGATTGAAGCGCCAGCTGCCGAGTCGAATATCATAGGACTACGGGATAAAGCTATTCTGGAAACACTGTTCAATACAGGGTTAAGAGTGTCAGAATTAGTCGGTTTAAATCGTGCTCAGGTGAATTTAGAGCGCAAGCAAATTGGTCTCAAGGGCAAAGGAAATAAGATACGCATAGTATTTCTGTCAAATACAGTCTCAGAATACATCAGACGCTACCTGCAATCGCGACGAGACCATTTTGAGCCGCTCTTTATTCGCTATAGTGGTAAAATCGATGCTCGGAAGAGTGGTGAAAAAATGCGGTTGACAGCGAGGTCTATCCAAAAAATTGTTGAGAAATATGCTCAAAGAGCTGGTTTGCCCATTGAGGTAACCCCTCATACCTTAAGGCATGGTTTCGCTACTTATCTGGCTGAAGAAGGTGCTAATCCGGCAGCTCTGCAAATTCTTCTCGGTCATGAGTCCCTAGATACCACCACCCGCTATGTCCATGCCTCCGATAAGTATGCTGAAGAGACTCACCGCAAATATCATCCCCTGGCTAAATCAGTTTAAAATCATGTGCATATAACATTATGTCAACTATAATTATGAGAAGACTGCCTGCCGAAAATTAAATGCCGAATTTTTAAACGTCGTGCAGCAGAATTTTGATAAATACCATGCGCTACACTAAGACCCTCGAGGAAAATCTAGTCTTTTCCAAGAAATACCCTACCCTATCCCTAACTGATTTATTAAGCAAGCCCTTCCCATATGCAAGCGCATGCAAAAAAAGCTGTACGTGTTGCGGCACTTGCCAGAGTTTTTTCTCAGTATAGCGATAGCCATACCTGGCGGAACTGCCCATTTTCTCGGTGGTAATTTCATCATTCTTGTAGCCAATATCTTTCACCAAAGCAGGATCAAATCCATTCTTTCTGGCTATATTATCTAATACGCCATGGATACCGGTGCCATGCTGCATAGCAAATTTTTCTCTCTCGGCATACTTCTCAGAAATGCCCATTTTTATAGCTAATTTACGGTGTGGATGTTTGCCCAGGTGGTCTTCTTCAGAGGTCACTTTCAATTCAGACGCCACGCTCATAGCTACATTTACCACCTCGATATCTAAATAAGGGAAAAGCAGCTCGGCACTATGCACCATGGCTATCTTATTTTCTCTATCCAGGGTCTCTACGTCCGCCCTGGTGAAATCGTCCCACATTCTGCAGCAAAGTTCCTGACGTCCGTCTTTGCCTAAAACATTTGGATACCACTTATAACCTCCCCATAGTTCATCGGGTCCTTGTCCAGAGAAAATCACCCTGGTGCCATCCTGGCTAGCCATGTCTATTGCAGCATAGAGACCGATGCCAGTTTCTACTTGTACGAAATCGCTATCCTCAATTGCTTCAATGACTTTGGGAATGTATTCTTCGACTTCATCAATGCTTAACGTTTTCAACTCATGCTTGATACCAAGTTCTTCGGCAAATTCCCGAGCGCAGTTCACATCCGGCGAATCAGGTAAACCAGCAGTATAGGCAATTATCTCCATTCCCAAATCGGAAGCAGCATCGTGTATTAGCTTGGCTATCAGACAGCTATCGACACCACCCGATAGTAGCACACCTACTTTATGTACATGGTTCATCTCGGCTAATCTTTTTCGCACCGCTGAGCGGAGTGCCTGTTCATACTTGTCCACAGCCTGGGTCATGTCCTCTATTTCGATTTCTTTTTTACGGAAAGGCAAAGCCTTCTTTACACTAACTTTTTCATGGTCGAAGACAGCGAGCATGCCAGCTCTGAGAGGCCTGACTTCACCTAAGCCTATCTTCCACATAGGTTTCTTGTTAGAGGCAAAGGCAGAGAACTCATTATTTTCGGCAAAGTAAAGTGGTTTTGTACCTAAAGAATTTCGAGAGATTACTATCAGGTCGGTATCGCTGACTGCCAGAGCATAATCACCATCGAGGCCAGTTAATGCCCTCCTGACCTTTTGTTCCAAGTTGCCGGGAAATCCTGCCAGCAAATGGACTAAGGACTCGGCAGCCGTTTCATTTACCCTGTGCTGGGCGTGAAAAAGTTTGGGTGCCGCGCTTTCGAAATTATAAAGATGGCCATCGTATATTAAGGCTAGCTTGCCTTGACAATCGGTATAAACATGTTCTGGGGGTGTTCCTTCAACAGGAAGAGATACTTTTATGAGGGCCTGGCCATGCGCATCATAGATGATGGTGCTTATGCAGCGGGGATAAGCAACAGCCGAGGGTTCGTTGGTCGGACAGGCAGTTTCCATCATAAGGGCCAGTTTTTTCCTTAGCTCGCCCTGGCTCATATTGACCTTGCTGCAGATACCACCTATCCAAGTCATAAAGAAATCTCCAATTATGACATTATTCTGCCTACGTATCTGGCAATGGCAAGGGAGGCAGTGAGCCCCGGGGATTCTATCCCGATTAGATTTATCAAGCCCGGAAAGCCTGCTTTCTCTTCGTGGGTAATGACGAAATCTCGGAAGTCGTCTTCCGGCCCTTGAAGCTTAGGCCTTATGCCGGCTGATTCTGGGGCTAAATCTTCAAGTTCAACAAAGGGAATGAATCTTTTGGCTGAATTGCAGAAATATTGCTTATGCGTCTCGTCAACCACATAATCTATCGCTTCAACGTAGTGGGCGCTGGGACCAAGTAGCACCCTGCCATCGAGCGCCTGTCTCCAATGAACTCCATGTCCAGCTTGCTCTGGTGGGGGATAGATGAGCCTGCTGACAAGATTTTTATATTTTGAGTCTAGACTGAAGTACTCGCCTTTGCAATAATGCAGCTTGTAACCTGCTTTAACTATGTCTATGCCAGCAAGCTGGGCTATCCTGTCAGAGTGCAAGCCAGCGCAATTCACGACAATATGGGCAGCAAAATCAGAAATCCCATCTCTGTCCTTTATTTGGACTTTGTACTTTGCCCCTGCCCTTTCTATTCCTGTCACCTCAGTGCCAAACACGAACTCAGTTCCCTTTTCCCTTGCCTGGCTGTAAAGGAACTTCAGCAGATTGTAGGAATCAAAAAAGCCGCTGGACGGGGATAATAATCCGGCTCTAGCTTCGATGTTAGGCTCGAGTTTCTTCACTTCCGTCCGAGAAAGGAGCACTAAATCATCGACGCCATTTTTTCTTCCCTGCTCGTAAAGCTCTTCGAGCCAATTAATCTCGTTTTCGTCTGCTGCTACGATAATCTTGCCACACTTCTTATAGGCAATATTATGCTTGTCACAAAGCTTGTAAAGCAGGTTTTTGCCTTCTACGCAAAGCTTAGCTTTAAGGGAGTCCTCAGGATAGTAGATGCCGGCGTGAATTACTTCACTATTCCTGCTACTAGTCTCGAGCCCAAAAGTGCGGTTCTTTTCGAAGACGAAGAGTCCTTTTTTCCCTTGTGCGATTTCACGAGCCGCAGCCAGGCCAATTATACCGGCACCAATGATTGCTACATCGATTTCGGCAAGCATTTATCCTCTTGGCTCCTGAGAATGCTGGAATGACTAAACAGATGCCCTATTATCCTGCGAGTCTAGTGTCTCAGTCAAGAACCTCACTTGATTGCCAGCCTGTTGTGAGAAGAATGGGGTTATTAATTACTCGAGCTTCCAACCGAGTCTTGAGTATAAGACCGTACCGACAA
>DUEX01000013.1 GCA_011170325.1 Dehalococcoidia bacterium
ATCATCATTCGGAAACTGTTTGTTAAAGTCTTGAATTGTGTATTTCTGCATTCGGCTTTTCATTTGTGCTACCCTCCATGTGTATATTATAGCACAAGTGTATACCTACTGTCAAGGGATAATAGCGTAAATTTATGAGCTAGAAACAGAGCACCTATTGGAACCAAAGGTCCAGATAAGCCTACGTAGGTGATAAAGGGAAATTGATTCCATGCCATTGCAATGAATAAGATTCCCCCATGGAGTTCCTACTTCCAAGCGATTAAGGTTGCCATCAATGCAATTAGTCCCGGCGCCATGACTAAGATTACATAACACCACTTAAAGTCCTCCACGAAGCCTTCGAGCAAGAAAGAGAACGTAAACAGAGAAAATATGAGCCCTAAAATCCTCGGTGTCTAGAAGAGACACTTACCCAGTTTACTCTTCATAATCCCCTGTGATAATTATAAACTTTTGGCTTGAAGTTTTGAAGATTCCTATCATTTGCTGGTTAGGTATAGAGGATAATGTTTCTGGGTAAATGAAGCTGTGATTTAAGCATTTCTTTCCTCACCGGTTTCCCGTTTCCATTATCAATACCTTGGTGTAGATTGTTCAGATTATCACTTTTTGTTCCCTCTCAAGCTTAACAAATCGCCCTATGAGATGGTATAGTTATGCGGTATGCGGTATGCGATCCTTGGCGATATTCATAGCAATTTAGCCGCTTTCCAGGCGGTGCTTCGGGATATAGATATCAGAGGAGGTTTTGACAAGATATGGTGTCTCGGCGATGTAGTGGGCTATGGTCCCGACCCTCACGAATGTATTGGGCTTCTGTGTCAATGTGAGCATCTATGTGTCGCTGGCAATCATGATTGGGCAGCAATAGGCAAGATTGATACTTCGGATTTTAATCCTGATGCTGCCCGGGCTTGCCGCTGGACTGGACAGCAGCTAACTAAGGAGGATATAGACTATTTACAGAATCTGCCTCTTAGCCTTTGTCAGGATGATTTTACGCTGGTTCATGGCAGCCCACGAGAACCTATTTGGGAATACCTGCTGTCGATTCAAGCGGCGCAAGATAACTTTGCCTATTTCAAAACAGCTTTCTGCCTTGTGGGGCATTCTCATGTTCCGTTGGTTTTCGAATGTATAGACAATGCTGCTGTTTATAGGGAATTTCCAAATGAAGCTAACTTGACATTGGGTGAAAGTCGCTTAATTATCAATCCTGGTGGTGTTGGGCAACCTCGAGATGGTGACCCTCGGGCAAGCTATGCTATTTACGATGTTGAAGCTCGAATTATTTATCACTACCGAGTTGATTATGATATTGCAGTTACGCAGAGGAAGATGGAGGAGCGAGGGTTGCCCTTGCCGCTGATTCTGCGTTTAAACTATGGTTGGTAGCCTTGAAAAGTCAGAGGTTGCATGGTAATATTTGCTTGGGCCGTGCTAGATGGGGAACTAGCGGTGCCCTGTACCCGAGATCCGCTATAGCGGGGTTGAATTCCGGCTCGAGGTTTTTGCTTTTTAGGACTGCTCTGGTGAAGTGGCGTTGAGGGCTGGGTCTTGCGCAGCGGGGGGCTATGAAGCCCGTCAGGTCTGGAAGGAAGCAGCGGTAAATAGCATTCTCCGGGTGCCGCAAGGTTACCTGGTCGGAGTTGGCTGATTGGAGTAATCTAGAAGGTGAGGTCGACAGCCGGTGCACGGCCTACAATAAATTAAAAAGGAGGGTTTAAGATGGACTTAAATTTAGCTGAGAAGGTGGTGATTGTTACTGGTGGTGGCTCGAATATCGGCCGGGGTATAGTTCTGGCCTTTGTTAAGGAGGGGGCGAATGTGGTGATCGCAGAGATAGACGAGGCTCAGGGGGGAAAGACAGCTAAAGATGCTAATGCTCTAAGTGGTGGCAAGGCTATAGCTATCAAAACTGATATTACCAATGTTGACTCAGTAACGGCTATGGTCAAAAAGACGTTGGAAGAGTTTGGAAAAGTAGATGTGCTGGTTAACAATGCTGCCTGGGTAATGGACCGGCTATTTGTTGAGAAGCCGAGGGCTGAATGGGAGCGGGAAATAAATATTATTCTTTGGGGTAATATAAATTGCACTAGAGCAGTCTTGGACCATATGATTGAGCGGAAATACGGCAAAATTGTTAATATTGGTTCTGATGCTGGCAGGATGGGAGAATTTAGAGAGGCAGTTTATTCGGGGGCTAAAGGTGGTGTCATTGCTCTATCCAAATCTTTGGCTCGGGAATTAGGCCGTCATGGCATTAATGTTAATGTTGTTTGCCCTTCCCTGATTGTACCTGAAAGTAAGGAATACGTTAGTAAGGAGAGTATGTGGGGAGAGGAGCTAATGGCCGTGTTCACTCCTGAGGCTCAGGAAAAAGCGGCTAAGGCATATCCTTTACGTCGGCTGGGCAAACCGGAGGATATAGCTAATGCTACTCTCTTTTTGGCTTCAGATGCTGCCAGTTGGATAACTGGACAAACTCTGAGTGTTGATGGTGGATATGTTATGATGTAACGAGATTACCATGGCCGAGAGGCAGGATTGATAATGCCGGTGTGTGCTTCGGGCCACTTTATTTAGCAACGGAGGTGCAAATTGGCCAAGACTTTGGAGGAAAGAGGTTATCCTATCATTGATGTTCATGGGCATCAAGGGAATCTCAAGGTTTTGAGTGATGGCAGTCCAGGGCAGTTGGCGCCGGTTACGAAGCAGCAAATCGCTTTGGAGAAGTACTTCAGACATCATGAGCTAACTACAGAGCAATTGCTGGACACTCTTCCCAGTGAAGATGAAATGGTGGCTACATTCAAAAAATATGGTGTGTACTGCTGTCCTGTAGCCTGGACGGCACCTACTGGCCAAGGGGAAATAGGACAAACTAACGATTACATATACAGTTTATGCCAGAGACACCGCGATTTATGCTTGGGCTTTTGGGCTTGTGTCGACCCATGGTTGGGGGAAGAGGCGTTAAGAGAGGCTGAAAGATGCCTTAGGGATCTGAAAGCACTGGGGCTAAAGTTTCAGCAACCTTCCCAAAAGTTCCACCTTAGTGACCATCGGTTTTATCCCTTGTGGGATTTAGTTCAAAGTTATAGTGGTTTTATTCAATGGCATGGAGGCTACACGGGAGTTGGGACGGGGATGCCCGGTGGAGGTGGCATTAAAATCCTGGAATATACTAATCCTGTGGATGTAGATAATGTGGCTGCCGATTTCCCCAAGCTCAGGATAATTATAATGCACACATCTGATCCCTATACTGAAGCAGCGGAGTTAGTTTGTATGCATAAAGGAAATGTCTACAGGGAGACTTCTGGAGCCTTGCCGCGGTATTTTCCTGAAAGAATAGTTCATGATATAAATACTCGCCTTCGAACCAAGTTTATGTTTGGTAGTGAATATCCCTATTTTCGCTTGGCAGAGGATATTCTTGAGGGGTGGGAGAGAGATTTTCAGTTTCGAGAGGGAATACCGGAACTGCTTTTTTATAAAAATGCCCTGAATATTCTGGGCGATAGGTTTGAGAACGCAGGAGCTGACCTAGGTCCTTGGAAACGGTTGGTATGATTTGGCTTTGGCGGATTCCCTTTTCCTAATAAGCGTTTGGGGAAGGGGGTGATGGGAAATGGGGGCGAAAGAAGAAATTCTAGCGAAGCTTGCTCAGGTTGAGGAGGAGGCGCAGGTGGCAGGGGGAGCTGAAGGAATAAAGAAACTGCATGCTCAAGGCAAGTTAACAGCAAGTGAAAGGATAGCTCTCTTTTGTGATAAGGGAACCTTTACTGAAGTCAGTGCTCTGGCACAGCATCAATGCTATGATTTTGACATGGAGAGGAACAGGCCCCTAGGCGATGGGGTTGTGACAGGTTGGGGGAGGGTGAATGGGAGGTTAGTTTACCTCTATGCTCAAGACCCCACTGTTTTCGGGGGTTCTACAGGTCATGTTCATATTGCTAAAGTTTGCAATGTGGCAGAGCTAGCTCTGAAAGCAAAGTGCCCTTTTGTAGGCTTTGTAGATTCTGCCGGGGCGAGAATCCAAGAGGGAAGTGGAACCTATCTCCATTTGTTCTACCACCATGTTAAGGCTTCGGGGATTATCCCTCAAATATCGGCTATCTTAGGGAATTGCGCTGGTGGAGGTTCATATTCTCCTGCTCTTACTGACTTTGTATTTATGGTAGATGGCGTGAGCAATATGTTTATAACAGGACCTAAGGTGGTAAAGGAAGTAACGGGTGAGGAGATAAGCATGGAAAATCTGGGTGGTGCCGGGCCTAATAGCCAAATTTCAGGGAACTGTGACTTCGTGGCTAAGGATGAGAGGGAATGTATTGAGATGGTAAAGAAGCTTCTGAGTTTTCTCCCCCAAAGCTATCTGGAAAAGCCACCAATAGTCGATAGCGGAGATGATCCTGAGAGAAAAGACGATGAATTATTCAATATAGTTCCTGAAAATCCTAGAGCTTCATTCAATGTGCTAGAGCTCATAGGAAGGGTGGTGGATAATGGTGATTTTTTTGAGGTGAAGGCTGGTTTTGCCAGAAATATGGTAACAGGGTTTGCTCGAATAGGCGGCTATCCTGTGGGAATAGTTGCCAATCAACCAAGGCACCTGGCTGGCTCTCTGGATTGTGATGCATCAGATAAAGCAGCGAGATTTTATAGGGTGTGCGATTGCTTTAATGTACCTATCGTGTGTGTGGTAGACGTCCCTGGTTATCTTCCCGGGGTGCAGGAAGAACATAGAGGAATTATAAGGCACGGAGCCAAGATGCTCTATGGATACAGCGAGGCCACTGTTCCTAAGATAACTCTTATTGTAAGGAAGGCTTACGGAGGGGCTTATGCGGCTATGGGTGCCAAAGGTATGGGGGCGGACTTAGTTATTGCTTGGCCGTCAAGTGAGATAGCGGTGATGGGCCCTGAAGGAGCGATAGCTGTCCTCTATAGAAAGGAGGTAGAGGCTGCTGAGGACAAGCAGAGGGTTATAGCCGAGAAAACACAAGAATTCAGAGAGAAGTTTACTACTCCTTACTATGCTGCTTCCAAGATGATGGTCGAGATGGTTATCAACCCTCGAGATACGAGAGTTTGCCTTTTCAGGGCTCTAAGAGGCCTTTGGAACAAGAAAGAGGAAATGCTTCCAAGGAAGCATGGGAATATCCCTCTTTGACTTGTGACAAATTTTCTGGTTTGAATAAAAGGAGGTCTAACATTATGGCGAAAGCGGACTGGAAAAAAGTACCGGGATTTGAGTTTAAAGACATCATCTATGAAAAGAGGCCTGGTGTAGCTAGGATAACTATAAATAGGCCTGAGGCATATAATGCCTTCACTACTGATACTCAGCTCGAGCTAATTAAGGCTCTTGAAGATGTAGCAGATGACGCTCGTGTAGGCGTGGTGGTTCTCACTGGAGCGGGTGAAAAGGCATTTTCCACCGGTGGGGATGCAAAAGAGGCAGCGGCTGGTTATCGTTCCGGGATGCTAGAGCGCGATAGTCGGGTTAAAACGCTTATAAGAGAGATGCCTAAGCCAGTGATTGCAGCGGTAAATGGCTATGCCATAGGAGGCGGGCATACATATCATGTGCTTTGTGACCTCTCTATAGCCTCAGAAAATGCTGTCTTTGGGCAGGTAGGCCCGGCGGTAGGGAGTTTCGATGCTGGAATGAGCTGTCTTGATTTGATGATGGTGGTGGGAGAAAAAAGGGCTAGGGAGATATGGTATCTGTGCCACAGGTATACTGCTAAAGAGGCTTTAGAGATGGGACTGGTGAATAAGGTAGTGCCTGCGGACAAATTGGAGGATGAAGTGGACAAGTGGTGCGATGAAATATTAGAAAAAAGTCCTGGTGCCATAGCTGGTCTTAAAGCAAGTTTTAACGCTGCTACTACCTATATGCGGGGACTAGAGATAATGTCCTTCCAATATATGTGGAAATATTATGCTACTGAAGAGGCTGAACATTGGAAGCAATCGTTCTGGCAGAAGAAGAAACCGGAGTGGCAGAGATTCCGAAGAAAAGAATTATATCCCGGGGTCTATGAAGAGGAAGAGGAGGAAAAAGCATGAACCGGCTTAGAAATCTCGGGTTCCTTAGATTTTAAGGCTTTTAAGTGCCTAGGAGAGCAAGTTTATCCTCGGCGCAGGTTAAGAAACTGCTTCGTCAGTCTGGTCTCAAGGCGAAGAAGGGGCTGGGGCAACATTTCCTCATTGATGAAGCTGCCTTGGAAAGCATAGTCTCGGCTGCTGAGCTTTCCCCGGAAGACGTTGTAATTGAGGTTGGTCCTGGTCTAGGCATATTGACTATTGAGCTAGCTAGACGAGCTGGTAAAGTTATTGCTGTAGAACTTGATACAAAACTGGCTTCTCTTCTGAAGCGCAGGCTAGCTTCTTTGGCCAATGTTAATGTAATTAATGCCGATATACTAAAGGTTTACCCATCACAGCTATTGGGAGGAAAAAGCAGTTATAAAGCAGTAGCCAACCTTCCCTACTACATTACCTCTCCTATACTACACTATTTTGTTGAAGCCTTGCCAAAACCATCGCTGATGGTAGTAATGGTTCAGAAGGAAGTTGGCGAAGCCATTGTTGCCAGCCCTGGGGAGATGAGTCTGTTGGCAATCAGCCTACAGTTCTATAGTAAGCCGAAGATTGTATGTTATGTGCCAGCACAAAGCTTCTACCCTCAGCCGAAAGTAGATTCAGCCGTTGTGCGTTTTGACCTGCTTCCAGAGCCGGCAATCAAGGTGGCCGATGTTGACAGCTTTTTTGAGGTGGTTAGGTGTGGGTTCAGCTCCCCCCGGAAGCAACTGCGTAACTCTTTGGCTCACAGCTTAGGCATAGCGCCGGCCGAGGTTGCTTCGTTGTTGACCGAAGTAGGAATAGACCCCCGACGCCGAGCTGAGACGCTAAGCCTTGAGGAGTGGGGGAATTTGTATGAAGCCTTAGCTGTTTTTAGGAAAGGCAAGGTGCTATGCTAACTCTATTAGCGCCGGCTAAGATTAACCTTGTCCTTGAGGTTTTGGGCAAATGTGATGATGGCTATCATGAGATTTGTAGTCTGGTTCAGACGATTAGCTTATGCGATGTCCTTTCTTTTGGGCTAGCCGAGGGTATTTCTTTGGAATGCACTGAGCCGAGCTTGCAAACTTCGGATAACCTAGTGATTCGGTCAGCTAAATTACTCAGGGAAGCTATTGGTTGCCAGAAAGGGGCGAAGATCAGGCTTGAAAAGCGAATCCCCTGGGGTGCAGGTCTAGGTGGTGGCAGTAGTGATGCGGCTACTACTTTGTTGGCTCTCAACAGGCTTTGGGAGCTAGAGTTGGCGATTTCAGATTTAGTTGAGCTGGCAGCCAAGTTGGGGTCAGATGTCCCCTTTTTTATTCATAAGGGCACAGCCGTAGTAGAGTGTAGAGGTGAGAAGGTGACTCCCTTGTCAGCTCCGTTGCCAAGGTGGTTTATTCTGCTATTACCACCATTGCCCAAAGTGCCTTACAAAACACAACAACTCTACGCTCGCTTGGATAACCAGCATTTTACTGAAGGGCAATTTGTCAGCAAAGCTCTAGAAACTTGGTCTCAGAATAGAGAAATCGACTCCTCTCTCTTATTTAATGTTTTCGATAAAATAGCCCTCGTTGCCTTTCCTGGACTTGAAGACTATTGGAAGGGTTTTGAGGAAGCTGGTGCCGCTGACATTCATTTAGTTGGCTCAGGTCCAGCTCTTTTCACACCTGTGGGTAGCGAAACTGGCGCTGAGGAATTACATCACCGCCTTTGCCAACAGGGGTTTGAAGCTTATCCTGTGTCTACGATTGTGCCTCAGGTAGTTTAATTGAAGTGAGTCAGGTTTCTGAAGTAAGCAAAAGCAAGAAACGACTTCAAACAGCGGCCTGGGTTATTGGAGT
This sequence comes from Dehalococcoidia bacterium, assembly GCA_011170325.1. Classification (GTDB taxonomy): domain Bacteria; phylum Chloroflexota; class Dehalococcoidia; order GIF9; family UBA5629; genus W265. The sequence goes on from DUEX01000013.1 coordinate 7,929, forward strand.
TGTGGCTCTGACTGCAGGCCTTGTCTACTTTATGTGGTTTCTCGAGGCTTATTTCAGGCTGCCTTTGGGGCGGTTTGCCCCGCTAGCTTATTTAGTTGTCTTTGGAGTTACTCTATTAAGCAGCTCTACTATTATATTTCCAGCGCCGGGAGTGGCGGTTATCATGGCAGCAGCCTCAAAGTGGAATCCGGCAATTGTGGCAGTGGTAGCTAGTGTTGGTAGTACTCTAGGCGAACTTACTGGCTATTATGCTGGTTATTGGGGAAGGAAGATTATCGTTACTGAGCATCGAGAAGGCTATAATCGGGCAGTGGCTTGGATGAATCGCTATGGACTTTGGGCAATATTTGTCTTCGCTCTTATACCGGTGCTTATTTTTGATCTAATGGGGTTGGTGGCGGGGGCTTTAAGACTGCCTGTGTGGAAGTTTTTACTGGCTTGTTGGGGAGGGCGGATAGTAAGGTCTTTCATTGAGGCTTATTTTGGCGCTGGAGCTATACCATTCTTTTTCCCCTCTTGGTTTTTATAAAGTATGGCGCCAGCTATAAACTAATCTTTCCTCTTCTTTCCTTGTCCTCACCTCTCCGTTGAGCCTTGCCTCATGTAATACGTTTAAAATCTCTCCTAACCGAGGTCCGGAAGGAACCCCCATTCTTTTTAAGTCCTCGCCGTTTAAGAGCGGTTTGACATAACGCAGTTTAGCTAGATATAACTGGAGGTGCTGGCTTACTATCGTTGACTCTGAAGCCAAGGCATTAGCTTGAATGGCTTGGGGCGCATAGCTGTGAAGCGATTGGTAGATGTCGCTGGGCTTTAGTTGGGGCTTGGCTAGACTGTGAAGTTGGGTTTTAAGTTGCAGTGTATGCCGCATCGCTTGAGCTGGCCTTTTGGGGAAGTTGAGGCGGGAAAGGAATCGCTCGTTTTCCTCGTTAGTTAGACTGTAAATAAGCAGGCATAGGTAAAGGGGATAGGGTATGGTTTGCTTAGATATTTGGCGAACCTTTTCGAATCTTTCAGTGAGCCAGCCATTGCTTTTGAAGGATGAGTGCAGTTTGTTGATGACTCCTAATTCCTCAGCTCGCTTTAGAACTTGCTCTGGATGGTTTTCCTTTAGGATTAGCTCTAGCTCGTGCCTTATGCGGTCGCCGCTTACGGTATCGAGCATGGCTGCATCGCGTTGAAGGAGTTCAGCAGTTCTTGCCTCTAGCTCGAAGCCCAACCTTTGCTCATAGCGGAGAGCCCGTAGGATTCGGGTAGCATCGTCAATGAAGCTATTTGGGTGCAGAATACGAATAAGACGATGGTCGAGGTCATCTTTACCGTGATAGAGGTCGATTAGCTCTCCGAAGCGTTGAGGTGTAAGGCATAGGGCCATGGCATTAATTGAGAAGTCTCTGCGGCAAAGGTCGTCGGTGATGGCACCTGGCTGGACATCTGGCAAAGCTCCGGGTTGGCTATAGCTTTCACGACGGGCAGTGGCTACATCGAGGCTGAAGTTGGCGTAGTTAATCTTAGCAGTGCCGAAGCGGGAATGGATTATCAACTTTGCCTGGTTGCCTTTCGCCAGCTCTTGGGCTAGCCTGATGGCATTGCCTTCGACCACCAAATCGAGGTCGAAGTTGGCACGACCCAGAAGTAAATCGCGTATCACTCCGCCGACAAGATAGAGTTCCTGCCCTAACTCGTTGGCTTTTTCGCCAGCATCTTTTACCAGCTTTAGAATTGGCTGTGGTAGGTATTTTTTAAGTTGTGTGGAAAGATTTTCAGGCATAGGTTAACTTTATCTGTCACCTGCCTTTACTAAGCTAGGTGAATTATAGCATAGCTTGGCTTCAAGAACTGAACAAAGGCACCAACTGCTCAGACAGGCTTTTGGGGTCCTTGGGCTGTAGTTGCGTAATCTCAATTCTTCAGCTTATAAATCTCCCGTCATCCTTTGCCTTACGAAGCTTATGTACATTCTCGGTAAGCCATCCTGTTCTCTCTACTTCTTGAGCGTCAAATTCTGAAACATAAGGCTTGATGTCCAGAAGAGGCGTACCATCTACTATATCTACATCTCGAATGTAGAGCCTTTCCTCTTCAACTCTGTTGAGATGCACTATCGACATGCCGATTGGGTTCGGGCGAGCCGGTGCCCGTGTCGCAAATACTCCGCGTAACTGGTCATCCATGTATGGCTTCACCTCTAAGGTCCACCCCTTGGATAAATGGAAATGGTATATCAAAATAACGTGTGAAAATCCTTCGATGTCTTTGAGACCTCCGACATACTCAGGGAATATCTCGACAGTCCCCTCAATATCCCGGGCAGCTGTCGGTTGTATAGGTGTACCATGAGGCTCTTTGAATGGAGAATGAATGATTCCTATTGGCTTGTACCTTATTTCACTCACGGTCTCGCTCCTTTACACATGCGATTTCCCATAGCAACCTAATAAGTGAACTCTGCGTTTGCCTAGCTTGCTCCAGCTTGCCGAATTCTACCGTCTGCTGTAGGTGTGGTCAAGGCTACATTGACCAACCGATAGAAAAATAAGGTATAATGAAGATACTCGCAGATTTTTGGATGTAAGGGGGGTAAGATTGAGCTGGACAAAGGAAGATTTACAAGAGCTGGTTAAAACTAAGTTAGCCGGTCGCCTATTTATAGTTGTGTCTAATAGAGAGCCTTATATTCATATTTCATCTGGTGATGAAATCCAGTGTGTTGTCCCGGCTAGCGGCTTGACTGTGGCTCTCGACCCAATGATGCGAGCCTGTAGTGGTGTCTGGGTTGCCCATGGCAGCGGTAATGCTGACAGGAAAGTGGTTGATGCCAAAAACCGAGTATCAGTTCCCCCGGATGAGCCTAGCTATAGCTTAAGGCGGATATGGTTAACTAAGGAAGAAGAGGAAGGCTACTATCTGGGTTTGTCTAACGAAGCGTTGTGGCCACTATGCCATGTTGCCTATACGCCGCCTATTTTCGATGAGGCTGATTGGAATACCTACAAAAAGGTGAACCAACTTTTTGCTGATGCTGTTCTGGATGAAGTTGGTGACAGAAAGGCGTTTGTTTTTATTCAGGATTATCACTTGGCGATCTTGTCTCGATTGATAAAAGCTAAGAATCCTCAAGTTATCACTGCCCAGTTTTGGCATATCCCCTGGCCTAATCCTGAAGTCTTTCGTATTTGCCCGTGGCAGGAAGAACTATTGGATGGGCTGCTGGGTAATGACCTTCTCGGCTTCCACATTGGTTATAATTGCGATAATTTTCTGGAGACTGTTAACCGAAATCTGGAATCAAAAATCGATTATGAGAGGTCTGCAGTTAATCGGGGTGGTGGAATTACTTTGGTGCGCCCTTTCCCTATTAGCGTTGACTTCGACCGAATAGCCCGGGATGCGGCTAAGGAAGAGGTTATTGAAGAAATGGAAAGGATTCGGCATAGATGGAAGCTGGACGATGAGTTTATCGGTGTGGGTGTTGACAGGGTCGATTATACCAAGGGAATCCCGCATAGATTGATGGCTTTGGATAAGTTCCTGACCAAGTATCCTGAATACCAAGGGCGGATGGTTTTCGTTCAATTGGCGGAACCAAGCCGCGTTCATATTAGGAAATATAAGGAACTGAATGCCGACATCGATGACCTTGTTGAGGAGATAAACTGGAAGTATCAATCTGGTGGTTGGAGGCCAATAATATATATCAAGGAGCATTGCTCGCCCCTTGCTATATGGGCTTTTCATCGCTTGGCGCATTTTTGCATAGTGAGTTCTCTCCATGATGGGATGAATCTGGTGGCTAAAGAGTTTGTTTCCTCTAGGGTGGACGAGGACGGTGTGCTTATCCTTAGCCGGTTTACTGGAGCTGCTAGAGAGCTGGTTCAGGCTCTTCTTATCAATCCTTACGCTACTGATGACTTTGTTGAGACAATAAGAAAAGCCGTGGAGATGCCAAAGAGACAAAGGCAAGCGAGAATGAGGAAATTGCGCCAGAGTGTGGAGCAAAACAATATTTATCAGTGGGCTGGGAACATCATTTCTGAATTAGCTAATCTGGGACTTTAAGGGCGTTGATGCCATGCAGTATCTTTTCGATGCCTGGAGTAAGGTTGCCCATTACCTTAAATCAGCAAAACACGTCTTGCTTCTCTGCGATTATGATGGTACTCTAACGCCTATTGTAGATAGACCAGAGTTAGCTGCTCCTCCTCGAGATACAAGAAAATCGCTACTGAAATTAGCTAGGAACCATCGCTATACTGTTGGCATTATTAGCGGCAGAGCCTTGGCTGACATTAAAAGCAGAGTTGAAGTGGAGGGCATTATTTACGCTGGAAACCATGGGTTAGAGATAGAAGGTTTCGGTTCAAGTTTCTTAGAACCTATTGCTGAGGAGATGAGGCCTTTCTTTCAGCTCCTCAGTCAGGTGCTATCGGCTACGTTGAGGGGCATTAAGGGTACGTTAGTTGAAAATAAGGGTTTGACCTTAAGTGTCCACTATCGTTCAGTTGATGATACTGAGGAGAAAAAGGTGAAGGATGCCTTCAGTAAGGTTACTGACCCGCTACATGTCACCGGCAGGATACGGATTACTCAGGGCAAGAAGGTGTATGAAATAAGACCGCCTGTGGATTGGGACAAAGGCAAAGCCATAGCCTGGCTTATAGCCAAGTGCAAGGAGGCGAGGGGGAAAGCCGACGCACTGCCAATATATCTAGGGGATGACTTAGCTGATGAGGAAGGCTTTAAAGTGATTGAGAGGAATAACGGCATTTCAATCTTTGTCGGTGAGGAGGACTTTCAATCAGTGGCTCGCTATTTCTTGAGGTCACCAGAAGAAGTGGCGGAATTCTTGGAGATGCTATAATAGCATAGAGATATTTAATGTTTGACTGGTTAAATCAAAATTGGCTTTCCATCTCTGTTCCTCTATTGGTTTTCTTGGCTGCTTATGTGGTTGGCTTGTGGGCAAGGAGAATTGCTTACAAGGCTTTTAACCGCTGGGCAGCAAGGGGGAGATGGGAAGGGAGCCATTTAGTTGTTCAGACGACACGGACTCCGTTTCTCCATTGGTTCTTGATATTAGGCACTTATATAGCTATCCATGTCTCAGTGCTAGACCCTTCTGGAAAGATTTTGGCTGACAAGGTCTTGGCTACCCTTTTTATCATCTCATTAACCTGGGTAGCTGCTAGCTTAAGTGAAAAACTGCTTAGGCTCTATGTAGGTAAGGTAGAACGCCTCCAACCCTCAAGTGCTTTGATAGTGAATATTGCTAGAATTGCCATTGCTGTGGTTGGTGTTTTGATATTGCTTGATGTCTGGGGGGCGCCGACTACCCCAATTATTTTGCTCTTAGCTGTTGGCATTCTGGTAGCAGCTTTAGCCTTTCGAGATGTAATACCTAATTTTTTCTCAGGTTTCCAATTGGTTCAGGGGGAGCAAGTCAGGGTAGGTGACTTTATAAAACTGGAGTCGGGTGAAGAGGGCTATATTACTGATGTAACTTGGCGAAACACTCAGATTAGGGGTCTCGATGGTAATCTTATTCTGGTTCCCAATAGTCGGTTAGTTCAGACTACTGTTATTAATTATGGGCGTCCGCTTAAGAAAGCTACTGAGCCTTTTCGCTTCTACGCGCGGCTTCATTTGAAGGAGCTGACCGGGCTTAAAGCTGGCAATTTGACTCAGTTGGTTGATATATTGAAAGAGGCTCCTGATTCGGTGATTTATTATCACACTCACCATTTTTTGGAAGAGCACCAGTATCTCACGCCAGAACCAGCTAATGATTTCGCTTTGTGGGTAAGTGATGAACTTGGCGACGAAGTTTTAGGTGAAAAGCTAGCCAGTATCGACACTTTTGATTTTCCTACCATCGGCGCTTTGAGGACGAGAATTGTGGGTGTCATTGAAGACCATCTATCGAAAAAGCCCGATGGGCGAAAGGCAATGGAGGGGAGGGAATTGCATTTTGTCAGGTCGATAAGCGCTATATTGCCTACTCCCTATGTTGCTCATGACCTCAGGGAATTTGTTGAAGTGCTGAGGAAAGTTAGCATTGATTCTCTTTATTACCACATTTTTGAGGCAAGGCTAAGGCTGCAAAAAGGTGTTAACGACTTTTCTATCTGGATTGAGGATTGCTTAGGGGACAAGGATTTGGCTGATAAACTTGCCTATCTTGACCCTTATAATTATACATTAGAGAGTTTGCGGTCAACTATAATTCAACTTGTTGAGAAGCGCATTAAATAAGGCGGGGTTAATTGGAGAACGAAGTTCATCTACAATCTAGAAGCCGGTTGCAGGATTATGAGCCAATAGTTGGCAGAAGCTGCCTCGAAGAGTTGAGGATGCTAGCTGGGGGATTATCAGGCAAAATTGTTCAGAATATAAGCTCTACCTTTGTCGGTGGTGGGGTGGCAGAGATTTTGGAGCATATGGTGCCGCTGCTTAATCAACTAGGTGTTGATGCGAGGTGGAATGTGATTCATGGCAGCGAAGAATTCTTCGAGGTGACCAAGAGATTCCACAATGCCCTCCACGGCAAGAAAGAAAGAATTTTGACCGAGGATTTTGCTCTGTTCTCAGAGGTAACCCAGCAGAATCTGGATGAGCTGAGATTCTACGGAGATATTTTGTTTGCTCATGACCCACAGCCGGTGGCTTTGATAGCCAAGAAGAAGGAAATAGGTAGAAAATGGGTCTGGAGATGCCATATTGATGTCTCGAACCCTAATAAGAAGGTATGGGAATTTCTGCGGGGCTTCGTTGTTGATTATGATGCGGCTGTTTTCTCAGCGCCTAACTTTGCCCAGCAGTTGCCCATTCGTCAGTTTTTGATCTCGCCGTCTATAGACCCGCTGAGCGATAAGAACAGGGAACTTGACGCAGAGACAATCAATTCTGTGTCAACGAAGTATGGTTTAACTTCAGATAAGCCTATGATTGTGCAGATTTCTCGCTTCGATCGACTTAAAGATCCGCTGGGGGTGATAGAAGCTTTTGAGATGGTTAAGAAAAGCATAGATTGCCAGTTAGTTCTGGCTGGGGGGACAGCTACTGATGATCCCGAGTCTGAGGAGGTGTTTGAGGAGGTGAGGGAGCGAGCGGAAGGGAATTCTGATATTCATGTTCTGCTGGTACCCCCTGACAGCGACCTTGAGATTAATGCTTTACAACGGGCGGCTACAGTTGTCTTGCAGAAGTCATTGAAAGAGGGTTTTGGTCTGACTATAAGCGAGGCTTTGTGGAAGGCAAAGCCAGTGGTGGCTACGGCGGTTGGTGGCATACCACTACAGGTTAGAAACAAATTTACTGGGCTCTTATGTTACACTGTGGAGGGGGCTGCCTATGCCCTGAGACAGCTATTGAGCAATCCGGAATATGCTAACCGGCTGGGGCAAAATGGGAAAGAGCATGTGCGGCAGAACTTTCTGATAACCAACCACCTTAAGGATTATCTGCTCATGTTTCTGTCCCTAGGCCAACCCTCTGACGTTATTTACTTGTAACTGACAGGGGGGTTATGCCTAGGAGCTAGGTACAAATGGCTTGCGGACTGGCTTAAATGTGCCTTCAGCACCTATATGGGATGCGACCTCTTTAGCCTCTTGGATGATGGTCTCTATCAGTTGTTTGACTGTCGGGATATCTCGGATAAGGCCTACTATCTGACCAGAGCTAAGCAGCCCTTGGTCCAAGACGCCTGTCTCGAGAAGTTTTTTGCCCTCCTGTCCACTAATGAGTGGCGCTAATTCCTCTAGGGTAGCACCCCGCTTCTCCATTTCTAAGACCTTTTCAGTAGTAGGGTTCCTCAGAGCCCTCATCGTGTTACGCAATGAACGTTCTATTAGCATGGTATCACGTTCCGATGCTTGCACCAGCCATTCCTTTACTTTAGGGTGAGCCGGGGACTCTTGGGTTGCCATGAATCGGGTGCCCATATTAATTCCTTCCGCACCCAGTGCCAGAGCAGCAACAAGGCCTCGCCCATCGCCAAAGCCGCCAGAAGCAATCACAGGGATTTCTATAGCATCAACGGTCAGTGGAATTAGAATAAGTGAGGTGATATCCTCCTCGCCAGGGTGCCCGGCACACTCAAAGCCGTCAATGCTCACGACATCGCAGCCTATTCGCTGGGCTGTGCGGGCAAAGCGGACTGCGGTGCACTTGTGTATCACCTTTACTCCAGCGGCCTTAAGACGTTCCATATAGAGCTCTGGGCTCCTGCCAGCAGTTTCTACAACCTTTATCCCTGCTTCCAGAACCACATTAAAGTAGCTATCGATATCCACCGGGCGGAGTGTAGGCAGCAGGGTGATATTTACCCCAAAGATTTTGTCAGTGAGCTTCCTGGTTCTGTTGATTTCGACAGCCAGCCCTTCGGGGGAGGCGCAGCTCAAGGCGCTCAGGATGCCTAGACCTCCAGCGTTAGATACCGCAGCCGCCAGTTCAGCGTAGGAAAGCCACATCATCCCGCCCTGAATAATAGGATATTCGATACCAAAAAGCTCGGTAATACGTGTGTTGAACACCATGTTTCCCTCCTTTTAGTATTTATCAGTATTTATGTTAGAATTTGGCTAAATTGATATTTTGTGGAAGATAGGATGGCAGGATTTGACCCGATTGTCAACATTGCTATTGTTCTAACCGCAGCCTTGCTTGGGGGTATGATAGCCCATCGACTGAGGCAGCCGGTGATTTTGGGCTATCTGCTGGTAGGTATTGCTGTTGGTCCTCACGGTTTTGGCTTAGTTGGTGACTTGGAGCTGATCGAAGTTCTGGCCACTATAGGTGTGGCTTTGCTGATGTTTACCTTGGGGCTGGAGATATCTTTCAACCAACTAAGGCAAGTAGGCAAAGTAGGGCTTGGTGGTGGTATAGCTCAGATTCTAGCTACTTTTGCCCTTGGTCTGGTAGCTGGCAAATTGTTATTCCATTGGTCTTTGGCTGGAGCTGCCTTCTTTGGCCTTCTTATCTCATTGAGCAGCACTATGGTATGCCTCAAAATCCTTATGGATCGGGGTGAATTGGATTCAGTGCACGGACGTATTATGATAGCTATCCTCATTGTCCAAGATTTAAGTGTCGCATTGATGATGGTTGCCGTGCCTGTATTTGGTGCACCGTTAGAAGGCTTGTTGTCCACCTTTGCCATTGCTGTCGGTAAAGCGGTTCTTTTCCTGGGGGCAACCGTTGTTATGGGACTTTGGGTGCTGCCATGGTTATTAGGGAGGGTAGCCGGTGTAAGGTCTCGTGAGCTTTTTCTGCTAACGGTTCTTATCCTATGTTTTGGGGCTGCTTTCGGCACCTATATTTTTGGGCTTTCTATTGCCTTTGGTGCCTTTTTTATTGGTTTGTTGCTCAGAGAGTCGAGATTTGCCCATCAGACTTTGGTTGAAATTACACCCTTACGAGATGTATTTGCCACCCTTTTCTTTGTGTCACTGGGTATGCTTCTCAGCCCACAGTTTGTGATAGAAAGTTGGTCTGTAGTAATTCTAGCAGTGGTGGTTATTATTGCTATTAAGTTTATAGTTTGTTTTGTCATCACCAGGCTTTTCGGCTACGGTGGACTGACGGCTTTATTGGTTGGTGCTGGTCTCATTCAAATTGGCGAGTTCAGCTTTATTTTGGCTCAGGCTGGATTTGATGGTGGCATAATATCTGATTACTTCTATTCATTAATTATAGCCAGCACCATTATTACTATGTTGGTGACCCCACTATTTATGGGTTTGGCTTCTGTGTTACACCCCAAGTTAGCTAGAGCGCCAGCTGGTAGAGAATTAGTAGTTGAAGGTGTTTCCCCTTCGTCTCAGACAGAGCCGTCTCAGCCTTCAAATCAGGTGGTAATCTGTGGTTACGGACGAGTGGGACAGAATATTGCTCAATCTTTGCACGACCTGGAAATACCTTATTTAGTGATTGAAATCGACCCTGAGCTTGTTTCTGAGTTACGTTGTAAAGGTGAAGCCTGCATATACGGGGATGCTAGTAATGCCCATGTCCTTTCCTCAGTTGAACTAGCTAAAGCTAAAGTTTGTATTGTTACCTTCCCTGACCCTTTAGCTGTGGTGGCTACGGTGAAGAATGCTTTGAGAATAAATCCTAAGCTCGAAATCATTGCCCGTGTCCATAGAAGCCGTGAATCTGAACTTCTCAGAAGTTTGGGGGTTTCAGAATTGATAAGTCCGGAGTATGAAGCCAGCCTTGAATTCATTTGTCGTACCTTAGCTCGCTTTGGGTGGAGTAGAACCAAGATTCAGCGAGCTGTAAACAGATTGAGGTATGACGAAGAGATAGTCGAGTTCAGTGATGATGGATGATTACAAAGACTTGAGTATACTCTCTATTTCATCTGCGCTCTGGAAAGCCCCGACCTTTGTCGCCTTGATAATACCTTCAGCATTGATAAATAAGGTGATGGGGATAGCATTGGGGAGACAATAGTTTTGGAAAACCTTCATTTGTGGATCGAGCAGGACAGTGAAGGTGAATCCTTGTCTGGCCATAAAGTCATGGGCAGTGGCGGCACTGTCGCTGATGTTGATAGCCAGCACTACTAACCCTTGATTTGACTGCTCATCATAGACTGCTTGAATATGAGGCATTTCACTTAGACAAGGAACACATCGGGTTGACCAGAAATTGACCATTACGGGGTTGCCTTTAAAATCGTTTAGACTTAGGCTTTCGCCATCGATGTTGCTCAAAGTAAAATTTGGAGCCCTGTCGCCTATATTGGGGCATGCCGGGGCGCAGCCAGCCATTATGAGGCCTATGGATGTAATGATGGCTAATATTATCGGTAATTTTCTCTTCATTGTGATGGATGCTCCTTTCATTTGAAATTCTATAATTGGGCGAATTGGCTGAACCAAGCTAAGTTGCCGCTGAGTATAAGTGCTCCAACTGCCACAAGCAATATTCCGCTGACTATGGAGATAGTACCCAGGTGACGATTTAGCCCTTTCCACAATGGCATAATTGCTCCCCAGGCTAGGCCAATTAGTATGAAAGGAATGCCTAACCCTAAGGAGTAGATGGCTAGCAAGGAGGCGCCTTGCCATACTGCTTGTGAGCTCCAGGCTAAGGTCAAAATAGCGCCCAATATAGGGCCGATGCAAGGTGTCCAGCCTAAGGCAAAAGCAGCACCTATTAAGATAGAGCGGAAGTAACCAGGATTGCTGGTAGAGGTTAAGTTGAGGCGTTTTTCATAGTTTAGCCAAGGCAGCTTAAAGGCGGCGATGAGGAATAAGCCGAAGGCGATAATTAAGCCACCGGCTATCTGGCGCAGCAGATTTGCGTGGGCAGTTATGGTTGTGCCAACCAGACCTATTGAAGCGCCTAAGAGGATGAAGATAAGTGAGAAGCCAATCACAAAGCTGAGACTATGGAATAGCGCTGGCAAATAGCTTGTCCTGGTTTTGGTGTCAATGGCTGTAGTGCCGGCCAAATTGGCTAAGTAGGCTGGAACTAGGGGCAGGACGCATGGAGAGAAGAAGGACAGCAGTCCCGCAGTAAAAGCCACGATGAAAGAGATTTCCGTTACTTATCCCTCTATTTCGCTAGTACACTATCTAGCAATTTCTCAAGCTGGTTCTTCGGCTTAAAGCCGATTATATGCTCTATGGGTTTGCCGTCTTCAAATATTATAAGGGCGGGAATGCTCATAATACCATAGCTAGAAGCTAAGAAGGGGGCTTCATCCACGTTTACCTTAGCAAATTCTACTTTGCCATTATACTCTTTGGCTAGTTCGCTGACAATCGGGTCGACAGCCCGACACGGCATGCACCAGGCTGCCGAGAAATCTACTAGCACTGGTTTTTGTGATTCTAAGACGAATTTTTGAAAGTTACTCTGGTCTACGGTTATTACGTTTTCAGGCATATTCTTTACCTCCTAAGCTTGTTCTTGGGTTGACTATGGTTGCTCATTTACAGGCGCGTTTTGGCTAATAGTAGTACCTTCGATGTGGGCGTTAATCTCGATGTGGCTGCCGCTAGCTATAACGCAGTTTTTTAAAACAGCTTGCTCACCTACACTGACCTTCTGCCATAAGATTGAGCTTTCAATAGCAGCGCCATCGCCTATATTGCACTTTGAGCCGATAACTACTGGACCCTTAAGTTGGACTCCCTTGCCGATTGTGCAGTCTCTGTCTACTAATATCGGTCCGGTTAGCCTGGCTTGGGGGTGGACAAAGCTTTGCTTGTCTATGCTGATTTTTTCGGCTTGAAAAGCAACCTGGGCGCTTTTGCCATGGAGGAGGTCACGGTTTAGCTGCAGATACTTCTCTGGAGTTCCCATATCTATCCAGTATGTATCAGTAGTGTAGCCAAAGACAGGTTCTCCGTCGGCTAGAAGTTTAGGGAAGACATTGTGTTCAAACATGAAGCGCTTGCCCTGTGGAATACGCTCGAGGATTTCAGCTTCTAAAATGTAGATGCCAGCATTTATCAGATGGCTGGTGACCTGTTGCCAGCTTGGTTTTTCGACGAAGCGGGTTATCTGCTGCTGGCTGTTGGTTTCAACAACACCGAATTGAGTTGGGTCGTCTACAGGGGTCAAAGCAATAGTTACTTTGGCATCCTTATTTCTGTGGAAATTGAGCATGTCGGTAAGGTCAAGGTCGGTGAAGATATCACCATTGAGGACAAAGAAAGTGTCATCGATGTGTTGTCCGGCGTTTTTGGCAGCCCCGGCGGTGCCCAGCGGTGTCTGCTCAACGCTGTAAATTAGTTTAGCACTCGGTTGGGTGGTATTGCTAAAATAATCTCTAATGGAGTCAGGCTTGTAGCCCAAGGCTAAAATGGCCTCGTTCACTTTATGATTGCTGAGATGGCGGATTACATATTCAATGAAAGGTTTATTCAGAACTGGCATCATAGCTTTTACTGTGGAGTAAGTAAGCGGACGTAGTCTGGTGCCTTCACCGCCAACTAGAATAATTGCTTTCATCGAGTCTTTAGCTTTCCCTGTCAATGATTTTGCGGACTATTTTACTCTGTTTCCTGTGGCTGGGCAATCTACTTTACTCATTTATCTAATGAATGAACTGAGCAAATTGTCCGATCAAATTCTTGCAGGTGTCGGCTTTAGCTCTTGTGGCTAGAACGTGGTCGCGGAGTTTTGAAAAGCGTGGTAATGGGTTTATTATTCCTGGAGGGCAGAGTAGTTTTTCACATGGGGCTCTATGAATTTGACGAACTTTTGGATATCGATTTCACAGGGTGGAGGGTTGAGGTATGGTTTGGGTGGCTTTTGTTTAGACTTTAAAGCCTTCTGGCTTGTAAGCTGGGAGAGAATGAGTTGCTTAGTTTCATTGTCGCAGAGCGGAGAGTGATAGACGGTGCTTAGCCCGCCGAGCAACATTTCTTGGAGGTGATCGAGTCCTTTTTCTTCATGCAGATGCGGATTTCTGGTTTCTATCTGAAACAGTTCTACGCCATGTTTCATCACATCTATGTGGCTGGAAGGCAGGGTGCCACCAAACTGCTCGAAGATAGATATCAGCTCCTGTGGTTCTACTGCGTAGCCTGAGGCATAGGGTAGCAGTTCTGCTAGCTTTAAGCTCATAGCATGTTCTCCGGCATTGCCTGTCTTGATGATATTGGTTTCAAAACTGGTTCTGAAGGAGACAAGCGAGTTAAAGCACCTGTTAGTAGTTTCTGATACTCTTCCCCATTTCTTAAAGTATAGCCCTCCTGAAAACTTGGGTTTGTAGTGCCATAGTATCCTCACCATAGCATAAGGTGAGTTAGCCATGCTAAAGCCAGCGGCATAGTTTCTTACATATTCCAGTATTGCGCCAGGAGAGTAGTTATCAGCGTCTACAAAGCCCACATATTCCTTCTCAGCTAGCTTGGCCATAAGCAGTCCTATTACCATGCCTTCGGCCTTGCCATCTCTAATTAGGCCGTTCTCATCAAGAAGCTTACTGTAACCAGCATGCTTCATTGCTTCTGCCACCAAGGTGTCCTTTTGATGGATGATGAAAGCCTGACGATAGGTGTAGCGGCACATCTGGTTTAGGGTATCTTTTTCCATCCTGAACCTGTCTATGTCTTCTCGTTGGCTATTGGAAACAACGATTACCAGGCAATCATGGGGCACTCCGCTGACAACACCCTCAAAAAGTTTGAGCTTCTCGTTCTTATTGGGGATAACAATAGCCATCTTATCTTCGAAGCTCTTAATGGTCTCTTCACTTATTTTTATTACCCCCATAGCTCCGTAAGGTGGTATCTCGCTCTTTAACCCTGAGTCCAGAGCTACTACCTTTTGTACGTCATTTATCCTTACTGAGCCGAAGCGCTCAGTGTATCTTGGGCTTTCAATATACATGGCTTTCCTCGAGTACGGCTATGCTATCACATTGTCTAGCGAGGTGCAAGACCGAAGAGTTGTGTAGCGTTATATGTGCTTTGTTCAGCAATGGTAACCTCGTCGATTCCTTTTAGGGCGACGGCAGCTTTTAGGCTTCTTAAGATATCTACGGGCTCAGAGCGATGCTTAACTTCTCTTCCGTATGCTACTGGGCAGTCTGTTTCTAAGACCAATTTCTCTAAAGGTGTTTCCTTGATAGCTCGCCTGTGCTCCTTGTGATATTCAGCAGCCGGAGTAGCTGAAACAAAGTAACCGGCGTCTATTATATTTCTGAGTACGCTGGAAAAGCCAGTGAACCAGTGAAAAACTGCTTTCTCAACGCCAGCTCCTCTTACTAGGTCAAAGCAGTCTTTCCAAGCATAACGGCTGTGGATTGTCACCGGTTTTTCGTGCTCTCTAGCTAAAGCTAGGAGGCGCTTTAAGACCTCTTTCTGTAGCTCTTTTGGGGATAATTTGACTACTCTTTTATCGTAGTCCAAGCCTATTTCACCTATAGCTGCGATGTCACGAGCTCTTTCCTCAATAAACTTTAGGATATGGTCGATTTGGTGGGATTCTAGGTTGCCTAATTCCCAGGGATGCAAACCGAGAGCAGGATAAAGGAAGGAGGGGTACTTTAGACAGATTTCCATCACTTTTTGGTTTGACTGGTGATTTGAGCCAACGGCAATAACAGCTACGACCCCAGCATCTTTGGCTTTGATGAGCGCTGATTCAAGGTCTTCCAGTTTGTCAAGGTGGGCATGTGTGTCAATAACTTTAACCAAGTTTTTCTTGTTTTCAACCTCCGATTAACTCTTTTATCGCTTTGCTCCACCCCTGCGGCCCCACTCCTTCGACCTTATATATACTGGCCAAATTTATCTCTTCCCAGTGGTTATCTAGTTTCTGAACTAGTACTGGTACATCAACAGCTTTCAGCATAGATAGATCGTTCTGGCTATCGCCAATACCAATGGTTTCCATCTTGTTGAGCTTTCTCCTGAATAGTCCAATCAAGATTTCGGTAGCTTTGCCTTTATCATTACCACTTATGGCAGCGTAGTATCTTCCGCCACGAATATAGCTTAACCCAGCTTCCTCGATTTTAGCCAAGGCTAATTCTATCTTTTCCTGTGTATCCTCAATCTTGAATGTCTCATCATATTCCCTTTGTTTTGCCAGAGCAGCGAATTTTAAATCTAGACCAGTGTCTCGGGCTACCTCTTCTACGCTCATGTCTCTAAAACCTGTAATGTGGCAGCCAACCTCATTCTTAATCCTCTTCAATACCTTCCTTACTTTGCGATGAGGGATACCTAGCTCAATCACGAGATAGTCCTTGGTAGCTTTATGGTGATTAAACGGAAATAGGAAATAGTCTCGTGGTATAAAAATGGCTCCGCCATTCTCAACGATAAAAGGGTCCTCTATGTTCAGCTCTTCCCTGTAGACTTCCTGTTCAGCTCTGGTTTTGGCTGAGCAGAAAACGATGGGGATTTCCTTATTGTGGAGCAAGCTAATTGCTTCCAGGGCTTGATTATAGGAATAGCTGAACCTGTCGAGAAGGGTGCCATCTAAATCTGTGAATATTACTTTTTTCATTCTTGATGTCTTGTTTCTGTCTCAAAGGAGAGAGGCCATCTCCTCAATATAGTTGATGACTTGCGTTGGCTTTATTATGCCCCTCTCGGTTATTATTGCGGTTATCAGGTTCGGTGGAATCTCGTCAAAGCCTGGTTCTAATTTTGGCTGCTTGCCTTGGTGGCTTTGGGCATCAAACTTAGCTGTCTCGCAGACAGTGTAGAAGGGAATTTTTGTCTCTGTGGCTGCTTGAGCCAGTCTATGAGTTGGTATGCCGTTGATAAGGGAGCCATCGACTAGTATGCTATCAGCGCCTACTAAAGCTTTGGTTGTCTTAGATATATCTAGCTTTATATCTTCGTCGGGTATTGCTTCTACTGGAATTCCCTGCTGCTTAAGTTGCTCCGCGGTGATTTCTCCATAAGTTTTGCCCTCAGAGTTAGACTCGGCGATGATAACCTGGAAATTAGTCCTCTTCTGTTTAGCTAGCTCAAAAGCCTGACACATTGTTGAGCTATAGCTACAGGTTATCACCGTATCTAGGTTACTGATTATTGCCGCAGCATTTTCCGCAGCTTTTGAAGCAGCTTGCTCGGAAAACTTGATAAGTTCATTTCCCTTAGCCAGAGCAAAATCTCTTATAGAATCTAACTCCTTTTCCTTTTGAGACCTTAGGATAATCTGATGTAGAAACTGATGAGTGTAATTAGCTATAGAAATCATACTGGGCCTGGTTTTTATGAGTTCCGCGGCTACCATCCTTATTTCATTGATAAAATCGGCAACGGTATCAGCTTGGCCCTCTTTTATAGCTAGGTTTAGGGTGTTGATGGCTTGCCTTGATAGCCAGCCAGCACCGTGTAGCCTATCGTCCCTGATTTCGTTGATTTCTTTAACTACTTTAGAGTTCATAGTTTCGCCATGCCTGAATTATTGCTTATTAGTATATAATAAGCTGGCAAATAAAGTCTTGACTTTCACCACTGCTAGTTGAATGGATGAAGGAACTCTGAAGTCGAAATTTCTAGGCTCTTTGATTGGCACCGGGGTGGGGGATGCTGTTGGAGCAGCCTTTGAGGGTAGTTTTAGGGCTGAGCCTGAGGAAATTGAGGCCGTGGCTGATAGACGACAAGTCTTAACTTATACTGATGACACTCACATGATGATAGGGATAGCTGAGTCATTGGTTGAAAATGAGGGTTTTGATGGCGAACGCATGGCACATACTTTCATGAAGAATTACGAGCGTGAACCATGGCGTGGCTATGGACCGGGGCCGCCGCGCATTTTCCGATTGATGAGAGCTGGTGAAGCTTGGGATAAGGTGACTGAGAGATTATATCGTGGTGGCTCTTATGGCAATGGCTCGGCGATGAGGATTGCCCCAGTAGGTGTTTTATATCATGATGATCTGGCTAAACTGAGAGAGGTGGCCCATAAGTCAAGCCAGATTACTCATAGTCATGAATTGGGTAAAGAAGGGGCAGCTTTGCAGGCTTATGCTATTGCCTTAGCTGTAAACCTAGAGCCATCGGAGGTTTTTGAGCCAAAAGAATTTCTAGCTAAGCTAAGTGAATTTGTTCACCATGAAGTATATAAGCAGAAGCTGGCGAACGTAGGTATACTTTCGACTGAAATAGACAGGGCGAAAGTTGTTGCTGAGTTAGGGAATGGTATTGAAGCTTTCAATTCGGTGCCTACAGCCATATATTCTTTTCTTTCTCATCCCCGTTCCTTCAGTGAAGCCGTCCTCTATGCTATTAGTCTTGGTGGAGATACAGATACTATAGGGGCGATGACTGGGGCTATCTCCGGCGCCTATCTGGGGATTGGCTCTGTTTCTGATAAGTGGCGAGTTAAGCTTGAAAATAGGCTATATATAGAAGAATTGGCAGAGAAGCTGTATGAGGTCTGGGGTTGAAAGTGAGGAAGTGGCTGGCTCTAAATATGGAATTCGATTATATCACCGTCTTGAATAATGTGTTCTGGACTAACTCTCTGCCCGTCGAATTTTCCTGAGCCCCAGACTAGGGCGTATTTGAATTTGCTTCGGAAATCTTTGTGAACGGATTCGGCAGCATCTTTTACTGTGCTACCCCTCTTTAGGATTACCGGGTCGGTCAGGTCTGGTTTTGTTCCTGGAGTTTTGGTGTGGACTCGGATAATATCCAGAGCTTCAAAGATTTCCCTCTTTAGTTCTTCTAGGTTGTCACCTTCTTCGGCGGAAATCGCGATCATGGGGAACTGAGCATTGTATTGCGAATTTAATTCGCTCCAGTTGGCAGTTGAATTTTCCGAGTCATTCTTATTCCCGATGATCAGCATTTTCCTTTGATGCTTGCCGATGGTTGTTTCTTGTGTGTTATTTGCGGCAGGCATTATTCCCATGTTTTCTAGCTCTTGAAGGGTAGTTTCTACCTGTTCTGTTGGCTGGTTACTCAGGTCCACGATGATAGCTATGGTGTCGGCATTTCTGGCGATATTGTTCAGCCATATATGGGAATTGCGGCTTGTTATCGGCGGTGTATCTACTAACTGAATCTGAATATTTTCAAATTTCATCATACCTATAGTAGGAGCTTTGGTGGTAAAGGGGTAATCAGCTATTTCGGGAGATGCTTCGGTAACTGCTGCTAGCAGTTGTGACTTGCCAACATTAGGCAGTCCAACCAGGGCTACCTGGCCAGCGCCTTCTTTTCTGATGTAGAAACTTTTTCTACTGGTGGCATATTTTCTCTCGGCTTCTTCGGATATCTTGGCAATCTTTCTTCTTAAGTCAGCATGGAGCTTATCGGTGCCCTTATGCTTGGGCATGATAGCCAGCATGGCTTCCAGAGCCTCGATTTTTTCTTCCGGGCTCCTAGCTATTCTAAAGTGTTTCTCGGCTTCAAAATATTGTGGTGGTAAATTTGCCGGCATAGCTTTGCCCCATCAATAATTCATTTTAACATAATCTCCTTTGTCAGCCGAAATACA
>DUEX01000130.1 GCA_011170325.1 Dehalococcoidia bacterium
AAATGCGCGGACTTGAGGTTGACAATCAACCACGACCGTATAATATAACTTCTAGTGGAATAGAGGTGTATCCTACCCTGACTGTCTTCAAATAGGGAGGAAGACGATGTCCCTAGCCAAGATACAGCAACCACCAGATAAAGGTCTTATCTTGCTGACCGGGCTCCCGGGGTCCGGGAAATCCACCTTTGGCCATCAGGTAACCATTAGAAGCATAGCCGACGATAGGCCAGTCATCTTCGTGACCAGCGAGCGAAACCCTGCTGAAATTATGGAGCTGTTGAGCGAAAGAGGGATGGGGGAGTCAGCAAGGCTGAACTTCGTTGATGCGTTTACCCAGACAGTAGGGCTGCCGTGTATGCAGCGTTCCGACACCGAGGATGCTAACTGTGCCGATCTTAATACCCTGAGTATCGCCATAACAAAACAAAAGGAGAGGGTGGGCTCAAAACATGCTCTGCTCATCTTCGATTCTCTCACATCTCCTTATCTCTTCAATGGTGCGGAGGTGGTAAAGTTCATGAGGCTGTTTCTATCCAAGTTCGCTGCCGAGGGGAACTCGGTATTAGCCCTAATGGACGAAGGCTGCGGCAAGGAAGAGGATATGGGAGCCATGATGAGTGTCGCCGACGGCATTATCAGGATGGGGATAAAAGAGAGCTTAAGGACTATAAATGTAGTGAAACACCCAAGGGCAGAGCCGACAAGAATTGAGATTCCCATAGAACCCAAACCGACAATCAAATCGTCATACGATGCATTCAAATCGATAATGCGTTTCGACCCCAGTATCATGAAGCGGTGGATGCAAAGCATGTCTGGGAAAAATGAAGCGGCGGTGAGAAAGGAGGTTGGAGATTTCGTCAACCTGTTCTGGACCCAGTTTGCCCATTGGAGCAGCATGCTCTGGGACCCTAAAGGGTTCCCGACGATGATATACGAGTTAAACAAGGAGGACGCTGCCTTCTCAATGTCAAAAGAGATGCGCCGGTTTTATCCCTGGCGCTTGAAACTTCTTACGAAGTTATTCTTTTCTGCACAGGCTCTGGGGCTCTTTCCCAGAAACTTCAGTCAGGTAAAAGCGATGAAAAAATTAGGAGACGGGCCATGGGACATAGGGGCAAAGTGGGAGCGCAGCGGCACTATCAAATACCTTGCCGACGTCTCCAAAACCGATGAACACTACTTTAGAGTATACGAGAATGCCGACTGCTGGGGACTGGAGAACATCGGTGCTACCATAGCTTCGCATCTCCCACCTCACATGGCAGGCCAACTGGCAGGATTCGAAAGGGATGGGAGGGACTGGAATGCGGTTGAGACGAAGTGCATCGGGCTAGGCGACCCCTACTGCGAATTTAAACTGGTGCCGGGGGAAATGGACGAGCTGAAGTCTTCTCTGGAGAAAGACGCCCTGGTTGTGGAAAGGATACATGAACGGTTGATGGAGCGCCTTATGGGATTTCTGCTTCACGAGAAACCCCTGGTAGACAGGCCTAGCTTTGGCAGCGATATCCACCTCCACCCGGTTATGCACGGTTTTGGTTTTCCCTATCTCGCCCTGGGCGGTGAAAGATACCGAGTGGCGTTGCGGATGGGAGGCGCCAGGGCAGGAAAGAAAGTCGGCGAGCGTCTGATAGAAGCAGGGTTAAGTGAGGACGAAGCGGTAAAGCGCGTTCTCAACTTCTTAGAACACTGTAAGGTGGGGAAGGTTGCGATGGATAAAATGATAAGAATAAGGGAGAACTGCGAGAACTTTTCGATGGGGCTCTTTACCACTGTTGAGGAGCCATCATGCTTCTTCACCACCGGTTTCCTGAACGGGCTCTTCTCAACAGTCAAGAACCAGCACGTTAGGGAAATGAAGTGCGTAGCGACTGGAGACGCCTTCTGCGAGTGGGAAATCATTTAGTTAGTCACAACACGAGGAAGTGAATGACATGGAGAAAAGAGGACTGTCATTAGCGGAGATACAGGAGGTACCGAAGGAGAGCGTGATCCTGCTGGCAGGGCCTCCAGGAGCTGGAAAATCAACCTTCTGCCATCAGATGGTGCTCAACGGCATAGCTGCGGAGAGACCTGTCATATTTGTCACTACCGAGCAAAGTCCCTCTGGGGTTACCAGTCTATTGAGGGAAAGGGGCATGGGAGAGCCAGTAATCCTGAGCTTTGTTGATGCCTTCGCTAAGACAGTCGGGGCGGAAGCTCCGGAGCAGCCCGACACTGTAGACGCCAACTGCGAAGACCTCAACAGCATAAGTATGGCCATTGCTAGGCTGCAACAGAGAATTGGCAAAAGAGACATTCTCCTCGCTTTTGATTCATTGACATCACCCTATCTTTTTAACAAGGAAGAAGTATTCAGATTCATGAGGCTCTGCTTACTGAAGTTCGCTTCTGAGGGGAATTCGGTATTAGCCCTAATGGATGAGGGTTGTGGGAAGGAAGAAGACCTGGGAGCAATGATGAGTGTCGCCGATGGCATCATCAGGATGGAGATAAAGGAGAAGTCAAGGATTATTAACGTGGTAAAACATCCCAAGATAGCTCCGACCAAGATTGAGACCCCGATGACCTGGAGCCCTACCATTGCCCTCAAGACATTCGAACCCAGGGTAATGCGGCGCATCTGGGAGGCACGGTCGTTCACTCAACGAGTGGGAGAAGCTCTTAGAACCGAGGTTGGGGACTTCGTGAATATGTTCTGGATGAACCTTGCCCTCTATGGCGGTATGCTCTGGGACCCGAAAAGGGTGCCTGCGATGACATATGAATTTCAGAAGGAACTTCACCTCAGGTCAATAGAGATGATGTCGTCAGCTCCGTGGCGCATGAGACTTATGATGAAGTTATTCATGCCCAAGAGCTTCAGCAAGGTCAAGGATATGAAAAAATTCGCCTCGTACTTGCTGAAAAGTGCGGAGGGAATGGGGATGGCGATCTGGGAATATGCGAAAGAGGCATCCAGGAAGGATGAACACTATTTCAGAGCACACGAAAGCTCACTTGGCTGGGCTTTTGATAATGTCGGGGCGAGATTGGGTTTCCATGGTTTGGGCGCGATTGCCGGGATGCTAGAGGGGTTTGAAAAGGAAGAGCGATACTGGAGCGTGGTAGAGACGAAGTGTATCGGGATGGGAGCCCCCCATTGTGAATTTAAGGCGGTGCCGCATGAGACCGATGAATTGAAAAATTTCCTGGAAGCAATAGATAGCTCAGTTGTGGAAAAGATTCACCAGCGCCTGATGGACCAGCTCACCGGATTTCTGATTCATGGCAAGCCCCTCGCCGAGAGGCCAAGGCTGGGGAGTGGAGTAGCCTTCAATCAGATGTTCTTAGTCACCAGCTTACCGGCTCTGGTCAGCGAGAGATACCGGATGGCATTACGGATGGGTGGTGCCAAGGTGGGGAAGGAGGTCGGCGAACAACTGATGACTGCCGGGATAGCTGGGGATGAAGTAATCAGGCGAGTCATCGATTTCATGGAGTGCTGTAAGGTAGGGAAGATTAGTTTAGGCGAGACCATAAGGATAGAGGAGAACTGTGAGAGTTTTGGGCTGGAAACTGGCCAGTCTTCTTGCTTCTTTACCACCGGCTTTCTCAACGGGCTCTTCTCGACGGTCAAGAACCAGCATGTTAGGGAAGTAAAGTGTATTGCTGCCGGCGACCCCTACTGCGAGTGGGAGGTCAAATAGGCAATAGCGATAACAAAGGAGGCAGGAGATGGGGAAAAGAAGATTGTCATTAGGCGAAATTCAGGAAGTGCCGAAGGAGAGCCTGATCCTGCTGGCAGGGCCTCCAGGAGCTGGAAAATCCACCTTCTGCCATCAGGTGGTACTCAACGGCCTGGCTATGGACAAGCCAGTCATATTCGTAACTACTGAGCACGGTCCCATTGAGGTCATAGGTCTTCTAAAAGAAAGAGGCATGGGTGAGCTTCTGCCTGGGTCGTTAAGTTTTATTGACGCCTTTGGCGAGACGGTGGGTATAAAAACCCTAGAGCGGCCGGACACGGTAGGCGCCAACTGCGAAGACCTAAACAGCATAAGTATGGCTATCGCCAAGCTGCAGGAGAGAATTGGCAGGCGTGATATTCTTCTCTCTTTTGATTCACTGACGTCACCCTATCTTTTTAACAAGGAAGAAGTGTTCAGGTTCATGAGGCTCTGCCTGGCGAGATTCGCTTCTGAAGGGAACTCGGTATTGGCTTTAATGGACGAGGGCTGTGGTAAAGAGGAAGACTTGGGTGCCCTGATGAGCGTCGCCGACGGCATCATCAGGATGGAGATAAAAGAGAGTTCAAGGATTATGAATGTGGTGAAGCACCCTAAGGTGGCACCAACAAGAATTGAAGTCCCCACAGGAACAGAAGCGGTAGCAGAACCGAAATACCGCTACGATCCGAGCGTGCTGAGACAGTTCGTTCATAGCATGTTCGGACGAGAAGAAGCGGCGATCAGAAATGAGATGGGAGACTACGTGAACGCGTTCTGGCCAAACCTTGCCCACTGGAGCGGCATGCTCTGGGACCCCAAAAGGTTCCCAACGATGATATACGACTTTAACAGGATGGAGCAGGAAGGATACGAGGAATTCGGCTTTGTGGAATTATTACAGTTTTTTCCTTGGCGGTTGAGGCTTCTACTCAAAGCCGTGCTTTTTTCACAAGCTCTTGGGCTCTTCCCCAAGAACTTCAGCAGGGTCAAAGACATGAAAAAATTATCGAGATTTGGCGGGGCGTATATAAGAGCGGCAAGGATGGAGCGCTGTGGTACCATTGAGTACCTTGAGGACATCTCCAAGACTGATGAACACTACTTTAGAGTATATGAAAGCTCCGACTGCTGGGGGTTTGAAGATGTAGGTGCCACTATAGCTTCACACCTCCCTCCCGCAATCGCAGGCCAACTTAAAACCTTCGAGAAGGGGGTCAGGGACTGGAACGCTATTGAGACCAAGTGCGTGGGTTTAGGTGACCCCTACTGCGAAGTTAAACTGGTGCCAGGAGAAATTGATGAGCTGAGGGATTCTCTGCAGAAAGACAGTTCGGTTGTCGAAAGAATA
>DUEX01000131.1 GCA_011170325.1 Dehalococcoidia bacterium
CAAATGGCGAAATTATATCGCTGAACCACTTTGAGGGGGCAGATTCTAGCCAAATTTATAGGCAGTTTATTTCAAGACACTAGAATGAAACTAACTACTGAATAAGGTGATTTAGATATATGGAAAAAGTGAAGGTTTGCTTATCCGATTGGCAGGTTATTTCCCCACAAGTCATGAGCTTTGTTCCTGCTGAAGAGGAATTTGAGGTTATTGACGAGGCAGCCAATGATGAGGAGGCGCTTGCTCTTATTGAAGCAAATCCCCCAAATGTAGCTATATTGAATGCAAGTCATGCCAAGCTTAATGGAATTGAGGTTGCCCGTTGCATCAAACAGCGCCTTCCCTCAATAGGCGTAATTCTTATGATGGATAGAGACAACGAAGAACAGCTTCTCTTGGCAGTGAAGAATGGGATAAATGCCTGTGTTAGCAAAGATATCGACCCTGGCGACCTAGTCAAAACAGTGAGAGAGGTGGCGCAAGGTCGTTACCCCATCGGTGATGCCCTCTTCAAACCAACGGTCGCTTCAAGAGTTCTTAAGGAGTTTGAAGAACTATCAGAAGCCGGTGAGGTGGTAGGTGAGTTGATGACTCGTCTTTCTCTGCGTGAGGCTGAGGTCTTATGTGCCATCGCTGCCGACAACTCAACTGAGCAGGTTTCCACAGCACTGGGTATCCCCGAAAGGGATGTCAGCGGGCTACCTGAGCTTATACGCTGTAAACTGGTGGCTAATGAGCATGTTCGATCTGTGGCTGAGGCAATGCAGGGTAACTTAATGTTAGACGCGTCGAGGGGAGCCCCAGGAACCCAGCCCGAGGACATGCCAGCAGAGGAGCACGTAAGCACAGAAGAACCCTACGTATTCAAGGAAAGGCCGGCTGAGACATCGATAGAAGCAGCCAAAGAGACTGCTACTGCATCGATAAGAGCATTCGAGGAGGCCATAAATAACGCTAACAGAATGATTAGAACGACGACGGGGATTGCTGAAGCGCTGCAACTGATCCCTGAATCGATTGAAAGTATCATCGAGGGGCCAAAGGATATATCCAGTGAAAATGCAAGCGACAACCATCAATTGCCGACAGACCAGGAGAGTTCTGAAGCACAACAAGTGACGCCGGTAAACGAGTCACAGCTGGATACGGCAGCTACCGACTCCAACATCGATCAAATTCAGCCGGAAGCGCTGCAACTGATCCTTGAAGCGATTGAAAGTATCACCGAGGAGCCAAAGGATATATCCAGTAAAAATGCAAGCGACAACTATCAATTGCCGACAGACCAGGTGAGTTCTGAAGCACAACAAGTGACGCCGGTAAACGAGTCACAGCTGGATACGGCGGCTACCGACTCCAACATCGGTCAGATTCAGCCTGAAGTACTATACCTGATTCCCGAATCAATGGCCAGAATATATAACGTGATGCCATTAGCTATCACTAATAATGCCCTCCAAGTAGCCATGGCAACTGCCAATGGCTCCACACTTGAGACACTGGCTGCCTGGACCCAGATGAAGATTGTGCCGGTGATAGCCGCCGCCGAGGATATTCGTAAGGCGATTGAGCGCAATTATAAAGGAAAGTCCGAAATTGAGAAGCAAGCTAGCACCCCTACAACTGGTCTTCCCACCAACAAGCAGGGGGATTCTGCCACAGTGATGATGAGGTCAGCCGAGGAAGCTATGAAAAAGGCTGAGAAAATAAGTATATCAACTGAGCAGATTGCTGAGGTGGCGATAGGGCAATCACAGAAGGCTACAAATAGGGCTGAGGAAGAATCCAGGTCAGCCAAGAAAGCTGCTGAACCATTGAGAAGGCCACTCGAGGAAGTTATAGGCAAGGCTGTGGGAATAGCCAAATCTACCCATGAACGGATAATGGAACACCCAATGAAATTCTTTGGTCAGTTAGCTTTGGCGGCACTCTTTCTCGTTATTGGCGGCTTTGGGGTTTTGCACTTTTGTCCTGATTACAACATCTACATAGTTAGGAGCGAGAGCATGAAACCGGCTATCAACCTAGGGGACATGATAGTCACCGGCCCCTTAGGCGAAGAGATTAGACCCGGAGCGATTGTAACCTATGAGCATGGCAAAGCGTTAATTACCCATAGGGCACTGTCAGTTGATGGTGACACTTTGGTGACTAAGGGTGATGCGATGGAAGACCCTGATCCATGGCCAGTCACTCTGTCTGATGTGAATGGGATCTATCTGTTTAAGATCCCTTATGTAGGTTACTTGTCCAATTTTATTCAAACCAAGCCCGGGTGGTTTCTGGTGATTATTATGCCAGCTACATTGCTTGTCGCCTTTCTTGCTAAGGACATCGTTAAGGAGGCGCTGAGCACTGCTTAAATAGCAGTTAAAAAAGGAGGTGATGCTTACCGGGAAATAGCAAATGAATAGAGCCGGAAAGAACTCAAAATATTAACGAAAGGAGTGAAAAGATGAAAAAAATACTAGGTTTAACAATAGCAGCCTTGCTTGTCATCGGGACGGTTAGCAGCGGTACCTGGGCTTACTTCACCGACACTGAGCAGAGCGTCAACAACAGCCTTAC
>DUEX01000132.1 GCA_011170325.1 Dehalococcoidia bacterium
CAAGTGGGATTCAAGCCGCTGAGTATCGGCCTGCTTTTCACTGTCCAGATTGTGGTTGCGACACTGGCCAAACCATGGATGGGGCGTCTCTCCGACCGCTACGGGCGGGTGCCAACCATCATTATCGGTCTGCTTTTTGGAGCGGTAAGTATTACATTGATAACCTGGTCCAATAATTACCTGGTAATGGCCGTCCTCATTGGTCTCTTTGGCCTGGGACTAGCCACGGTTACTGCTTCCAGTGCTCCTCTGGTGGCCGATTTAGCCAGGGAATCTAGTTACGGGGGGGCACTTGGCATCCTCTCTAGCGTAAAAGATATCGGTCACTCCACAGGACCGATGGCAGGCGGGCTGCTGATAGCCGCCTATAATTACAAAACAACCTTCGGCGTAATCGGTGGCATTCTGGCCTTCACCAGCCTAGCCTTCGGTCTGATTATGCGCCGGATATCCAGGAGTAAAAGCTCACCTAACTAGTTGGTTACCCGAGTAACAAATTACGGATTGCTAATACCTCTTGGGCTGCGCTATACAATGCCCAAGGACAGGAGGTTTCGAGAAAGAGTTACTGAACAACGATAGCTATACCACGTGCTGTCTTTGCTAGAAAGACCTTTCACATAAGGTAGTTGTTTTGATTGAGCTTTGCGTACAGTAGCCGCTTATGCCGCGGAGGGACAATTTTTTCACGAGTTCTGGACACATCATTGAACAATACTGACATTTGTGCAGTCGAGCTCTACCCAACAAAGATACAGAAGGTAAGATTTCAAGACCTAAATTATCGCTCCATGGAAGGGATGGCTTAAATATTAAGAAAAGGCTTTGCATACGACACCACCCATACGCTATAATTTGGGTGTAAAGCCAAGGGATTCATTGACAACCAAATAGTACATAGTAACAAAGTAAGCACATTCACATTTCAATGCAGAAGCAAATCATTCATCCGGCCAACGTGAATCTACTGATTTTTGATCTGGATGGTACCATTTTGGTTTCCACGAGACCTACGTTTGAAGCCATTAAAAAGGCTTTCGTTAAATTGAACCTCAGGGTCGAGGTTACCGAGAAAGAAATAGAGAGGTATTTTGGAGTGTCTTCAGACGACTTTTACAAAGAGATCACGCCCAGAGAGAGACGTTCATCATGGCGAGAGATTCGAAGCGAAGTGCGGAAGGAGTACGATTCTTCTCTGCACGATTTTGGGTATGCTTTTCCAGGAGTGATGGAGACTCTTGACGTCCTAAAAAGAAGAGGTTATCGGTTGGCTTTGTACAGTAATAGTTCCACTCACTGGTTCAATTCCGCGATTATGTCTCTTAGGATTAGAGAACATTTTGATTATTGCGAGTGCCTCCAAGAGAATAATCTGACCAAGGCACAAATGGTGCAAAAGATTAAGAGTAGGTTTGGCAATCTTGAAGCTGCAGTTATCGGGGACAGAATTCATGATGTTGAGGCCGCCCGTGAGAACAACGCGCTCTCCGTTGGTGTCCTATATGGATATGGTGGCGAAGAGCCCAAACAGGGAGACTTTACAATTCGCACATTCTCAGACCTTCTCGGCATCTTCGATAGAAGATTACCCGTATTTGAGAAGGTCTTACTAGAAGTTAAGAAAAGGAAGAGAAACGATAGGGCTTTCATTATTGGGGTAACTGGCATTGATGCCTCAGGGAAAACCAAATTCGCGGAAGCACTAGCTAAATTCGCCAATTCTAGGGGTTACAATGCACAGTTGATTTGCCTCGATGATTTCCACAACCCAAGGGAAATCAGGTATTCCGGCGAGGACCAAGTGGAGAATTATTACCAAAAGAGCTTCGATATAGCAACAATTACTCAAAGACTCTTGATTCCAATTCACAAGAATGGCAGATTCTCGATTAAACTGACTTTGCTTAACCTCTATACGAACAAATACGAAGTCAACAAGGAATATTACGTGGATGAAGGCATGATAATGGTCTTTGAGGGAGTCTTCCTATTCAGAAGGGAGCTGTCTCCATATCTTGACTACAGGATCTTCCTAGAGATTCCTTTTGAGGAAAGCAAACGCAGGGTTGCAGCCAGAGACATCCCTATTTATGGTGAAGAGATCCTAGAAAGATGCGATGGGAAGTATTTGCCAGCTCAAAGAAGATATTTAGAAGAGTATCCGCCTCTGCAAACGGCTGACATGATAATTAATAACTTTAATTGGGAATATCCAGCAATCAAATATATACATTGACAAAGAAGCTCGTGGAGAGGAAAATGACTAGGCAATATGAGCTTACTGCCTCGTTGAGGCACCTCTTTATTACCATAGACAAGTATTGAGAGTGCGATAGGTAGTTCAATATGCAAAATCTCGATTATGACAAGATGGCTAGTACCTATGCCCGTCACCGGACAGCGAATCAACTTGTGCTTAGTGAGTTGAGACGGAAGTGGAAATCGTCTCCTGAATCCAAAATATTGGAAGTAGGATGTGGCACCGGTCTTTACTTGAAAGCACTAACTGAGACAATAGGTTGTAAGGGTTGGGGCATTGATCCTTCACAGGGGATGCTACGCTATGCAGTGGATAGTGAGGACATTCATTTCTTTGAGGGAGTGGCGGAAGAGCTTCCTTTTGAAGCCAGTTTCTTTGATCTTGCTTTCTCAGTGAATGTTATTCATTATATAAAGAATACACAGGATTATTTCCGCGAGGCGTTACGCGTGCTCAAGCCATACGGCCTTATATGTACGGCGACAGATTCGGAGAAGATCATCAGGAATCGTAAACCTTTGGCACAATATTGGCCTGGAACAGTAGAAGCTGATCTTGGAAGATATCCTAAGATTGAGTTATTAAGGCGGCAGATGACTGAAGCAGGGTTCGTAGATATCGAAGAACATGAAACATATAGAATATTTGAAGTGGCTGACGCGGCACCTTACAGAGACAAGGCCTTCTCATGCCTGCACCTTATTTCAGAAGAAGAATTCCTGGCTGGTCTGCAGCGTTTGGAGATAGACTTGAAAACAGGCCCGGTTCATGGTATGTCAGAGTTTGTCTTCCTTTGGGGACACCGCCCTTAGGTGTGGATATAATCTCGCAGATAGCTGTTATATAATATCGGTTCTTTAGTCATCCAGAACCTATTGTGGGGGATGCAAATTGAAGGTTCTAGTCCTTGATGCAATGGGAGTAATTTACTCTGTTGGTGACGATGTAAAAGATTTGTTGTGCCCGTTCATAGCGGAAAAGGATGGTAGCAAGGATACGTCGAAGATAGGGAGACTCTATCATTCGGCGAGTCTCGGCAATATATCCGCCTTCGAATTCTGGAAAGCCGTGGACGTCGATCCTGAGCTTGAAGACGAATACCTCCAAAGACATACGCTCACGGATGGCCTTATTGACTTCCTTAAAGTAATCAATTCGCGTGGCTACGAGGTTTGGTGCCTGTCGAACGACTTATCTGAATG
>DUEX01000133.1 GCA_011170325.1 Dehalococcoidia bacterium
GCTCCAAATACCTTTGCTCCACCTGCTGCGCCAGAATTTCGTACGACCTATTTTTCACCACCCATTCCCTTCCCCTCTGCCCTGTCTTGGCGGCTTTTTCAGAATTGTCCAATAGCTCAATCATAGCCTCAGCGAAAGCCTGAGGCGTAAAAGGAACTAAAATACCTCCGCCACTCTGCTCCAGAACCTCTTTGTGGTCTAATATCTCCACATTAGCTACCACCGGCTTCCGCATTGCCATGTATTCAAGCAACTTGACTGGCGAACTCACCTTATAAATAGATAATGGTGGTATTGGAGATACTCCGACATCTGAAGCAGCGGTGAAATTGGGGACCTCTGATTGAGGCACCCACCCAGTAAAGATAACATCCTGTTTTACGCCTAGCTCGCCAGCAAGTCCCGCAAGATTCTCTTTGTCGCTGCCCTCACCGACTACTAACAGCTTGGCATCCTCTATTACCTGCTTTACTATTAAGAATGCCTGAAGCAAAAGGCTGAGATATCTTATTTTATCAAGCGTTCCCTGATATATTATCACTTTCGCGCCGCCTAATCGGTATCTCTCTATTACTTCTCTGCCATCTTGGTTGGCAAAAACCTCGACATCTACTCCTTCTGGAACTGCCATTATTCTTGACTCCGGAGCACCCTGCTCAACCAAGTAATCTTTAAGATACATGCTTACCGACAGAATCAAATCTGATTGACGGAGAAGACGCCTCGCGAGAAGCTTACTAACCCAGGCAATTAAACAGTATATAGTCTTGGGCTCCCTGTTCTCTACTTTGACACCCAGCCGTAGCTGGTCTAAGGAAGCGGGAAAATCAGAGACAAGGGCAACCTTATACCTCCGTTTGATATAAGCAGCAATTAACCCATCGAACGGGCGTTTCGCACTGTGTCGGGTATAGACTATGTCATATTTGCTGCTCTTAAACAGTCTAGAGGTAAAACGCATTCTCCGAATAGCGTGGAAGATTTCATTGAGACCCTCCGCCAAAATAGAGTTGCCGGGGAAATAACGATGGCGTGGGATAGTGTGTACCTCAGTATCATTGATGAACAACTGCTGATACCCAGTCTCTTCATTGGATGAGATTATCCAGGTGACCTCATGACTAAAGTGAACTAGTTCGCTAAATATCTTTATGCGTGGGTACATGAACATATTGGGCTCATAGGTTAGAGGAAGCAGCATACATATCGTCAAGTGCCGGGGCTTATTTGCTTTTATCTCCATACCTCGGAACCTCCGTTAGTGTAAATCCTATTCTTGCCTATAAGCACGTCTTGATAGTCACTTATATTAGATGAGACTCCTTTATAAGTCAGCTTGCTGTTCCGCACGTTATTATAGCTTAGCCAGATATATCCAGTCACCTTCACGTGGTCAAAGAACGGGGAGTCCCCAAGTGAACGCTGTGTGAATTTACCCTGACTCACTAACTTCCGTTTGCCATATGCGTCAGCAGCAAAGACCTTAGTATGCCCATCATTATGCTCCTTTAGCCACCGGGCGCTTTTTACCTCTTGGTCATAAACAAGTTCGTAATCAGTGCTAGGCACCTTTGAACTGATAACAGTACTATAGGCTTGACTTCGCAGTGCCCCCTCATGAATGCCACACACCTCGTATGCAGCCCCGCTGACAAACATGAAATAGGGAATGGATAGCAATAAAATAAGCCACGGTGCCCCCAGCTTCAAATGCTTAGAGAGCATCATCCCACCCAGCAC
This sequence comes from Dehalococcoidia bacterium, assembly GCA_011170325.1. Lineage (GTDB taxonomy): Bacteria > Chloroflexota > Dehalococcoidia > GIF9 > UBA5629 > W265. Next base: position 1,741 of record DUEX01000133.1, read on the forward strand.
AAAGAAAGTAGACAGAATAACTAATAACATGGGGAATGACCTGGTTAACCCATATTTCGAAATGTAGGGTAATAAAATGGCACCCACAGCTATGGCACAGCACGCGAGTGCCATTAAAAAATACTCGGCATCAATTCTCTCCTTAGTAAATTCTGCTGGTGCCTTCCCCTGCTTAGGAATAGCCAGTATTTTACGGCGTTTTATCAGCGTGGCAATAACGCCAGCAGTGATAAAAGCGTAGCAGAGCCAGGTAATAATAAGATATATATAATCCAGAGTGTTAAACCCCTGCCCCACACCGAGTGCTAGCTCCACTTGCTTTCCTCTTACCGCCATATCAAAAGAGACGGTCTCTTTCAAGCTTAACAGTGCAGCTTTAACAAAGTTAAATCCTGCTCTAAGAGGAACCAGGGTACTCACGCTACCCCACAGGAAAACCAAGGCAAGAACTAAGGCCGATGAAATCAGGGTAACATTTTTTCGAAGAGTGTGTTTCCTTAGAACCAGGGTAAGAAGTCCGGTGAATAGCAACAAGAAGAAAAAGATATAAGTGGTGGAGTAGTGGGAGACAACGGTAGCGGCTATAAAGATGGTGAATAGTAGTACCCTTTTTACCTGTGAGACATTTATGGTGAAGAGAACCATAATGCAAAGGGCAAAGAAGAACAGCGCCAGGTTGGTACGAGGGCTGAGGGGAGTTTGCAGGATTAAGAGTTGAAAAGTAACGAAAAGGGCTGCCAGGAATGCGTAGAATTCACTAAGATACTTGTTTGATATTATGTATGCAGTTAAA
>DUEX01000134.1 GCA_011170325.1 Dehalococcoidia bacterium
AGCTGGACCACTCGCTCGAGCTGGCAGGACCATCTTTACACCAAAATATGATGGCTCGTTTATTGCGAGACTGTTAATATCTACAGCATATGTCTTGCCGTCGGCTCCAATTATCGACTCGAGTTTAGCGCTATTTGGAAAAATGCGGTTAACTTCTTCCAGTCCAACGCCATCAGCCAAACTGAGATTGAGGGTGACATTGGTGATCATAACGGCACGAGCTGCCTTTACCTCAGCCTCAAAGTGGGCTTTGATTTGCTCGGCTGTTTGAAGGTGATATATTTTGCCTAACGTTGCATCAGCTATAGCCTTGAGCAGACGCTCATTATATTTATCACCAATACCGAAGGTTGAAATAGTGAACCTGTTTCTCATTTCTTGCTGTACAACTGAAAGGCACTGCTCTTCGCCTTCTGTCTCTCCATCTGTTAGGATTATCATGAAGTTTATGCAACTGAGCCCTGCAGCTTTGCGCATCTCGGCAGCCGCTGTTTCAATGCCCTTATACATGCGAGTCCCACTTGCTGGACGAATCTTGTCAATAGCTGGCAGCATGGTGCTCTTTTCCCGAGCTTTGCTATGGGGTACTACTACTCTGGTATCGTCGCTAAAGATAACAACCGAGACCATGTCATCCGGGGATAATGACTCAACAACGAATTTGGATGCTTCTCTTGCGTACCTAATCTTATCACCTCTCATAGAGGCACTTACATCTATCACAATTCCCAAATTCAAAGGCAATGAACCAAAGTTAATTGTAGGATTTGGTGTTGCTTTTATAAGTAGGTAGGCTAAACTGTCAGCAACGTTTTCTAAGGCATAGTTTCTAGACAGCTTGCACTCTAAATCAAGTTCTGCCATTTGCTATCCTCGTTCTTATCACTACTCGAGTTTCACTGTTTGAGTAAGTCTTGTTGTTGCTTGAGTACCCCTTGACTTTACCACAATGATGCTGATATTGTCTTTGCTGCCCCCTTCATTCGCCATTGAGACAAGCTGCTCGCATGAATAGTGAGCACTCTTAGCCCCTACCACCACTGCCAGAATTTCATTATCCGAAACACAGCTTGTTAAACCATCAGAGCAGAATATTAAGTTATCACCCCCCCGTATGATAAGGCTGTCTTCATTGCCAATCTCCTTGTAAGTATCAATGAACACATTTGGTGAATTCCCCAAACATCGAAATATTTTGTGTCTATCGGGGTGATGTTTTGCTTCCTCCTGGGTAATCATCCCCGCCCTTACCAAGCCTTCAACCACAGAATGGTCACGGGTCAAACGAACTATTTCTCCTCCACGTACAAGGTAAGCTCGGCTATCTCCGACGTGTCCCAGATAAAGCTGGTTGTCTACACGCAAACCAAGAGTAACCGTTGTTCCCATGCCAGAGAAAGCTGGATTAGTTTGAGCTATATTGTATATTTGGTTATTTGCCTTTTCAATAGCCATCAGTATAATTTGGGGGAAACTTAGTCCCACGCTAAGTGCTCTGATCTTTTCCAATATGGCTGATGATATTATTTCGACGGCCTTAGCACTGGCAACTTCCCCAGCCTGGTGTCCACCCATGCCATCAGCAACCAAGTATAAGCCATAATAGGTTATACCTGAGTCTGTAGACTCACTTGTCTCCAGAACAAAGCAAGAGTCTTCATTATTTTCTCTCACCATGCCTTTATCGCTTAACATCGCCGTATCGAATTGCATGGTACCCTTACTCTGCCACTCGTGATCCATCACAAGTCTTTCCTAAAACCTTCTATTAGCAGTTATTTTGGAGGTAAAGTCATAAGCATAACCCCGCTTCACAGCATCACGTCCAGAAACTCAATAATTTTCAAAATCCCTTAACTACCTTCAACAAGCAAAAAGACCTTACACTAATCAAGGTAGCTCCATTGTATTTCACATTCAATAGTTTCGTCAAAGAGGAACACAGAAATGAAGACTTACCAAAGGCTAGAGTACTCCGAGATGCTGTGAATTTGTGCATAGACCGCCTAATTCGGGAATTAGAGAATGAAGCTAACTCTTCAAAGATTGTACTGATGTCTATTGAAATGGCTCAGTATCTGAAACTAGTAAAGAAAGGATTAAACAACAACTCTTATCATTTACGTGCTCCAATGGTATAGTTCCGAGAACTATTGGCCCTATAGTTGACTATGCAAATAGAGCTCTCATCAGTTCTGGAAAGATTAATACTCGCAGCCCAATTCCTCCGCTCCAATGATGGTCTACACATACATCCCCTTAAGCCAATTCACCCGTACTTCAATTTCTTTGGATACTGTCTTTTAACCCCATCTTGAAATTGGCAACTCTTAACCTCTTAGTTTTCTCGCCGTCCATGTAGTTTGTTTGCCCAACCCCCTCGAACTCCTAGTGAATATGGGCTATCTGCTCAGCCAGATCAAATAGTTGAGCAGCATGCACTCAATTTGCTCCTTTTCATGGAACTTTGATTATGGTAGTATCAGCTTGAGCTAGTCCTCCGCAAATTGCGCCCAAAGCATAACCGCCTCCTCGTCTTCTAAGTTCATACACTAAATTCATTATAATCCTGGCTCCACTTGCTGTATTGGGATGGCCGATAGCTATAGCACTGCCATTAATATTCGTTTTGGCCTTAACAGCTTCCCACTTTGCACTATCTCCTTCAGCCAATAGCTTAGTAGAAACTAGAGGCACAGCAGCGAAAGCCTCGTTAATTTCTATAACATCGATATCACCTATAGTCATATCCACTTTTTTCAAAACTTTCTTAATGGCATATCCAGGTGCTTCAGGCATGCGGAGGGGTGAGATGGCTATGGATACCTGTGAAACTATGGTGGCGAGAGGTTCAATGCCGAACTCCTCAGCCTTGCTACGACGCATTATCAGGATTGCTGTGGCACCATCGTTCATACCAGGAGCATTTCCAGCGGTGATTGCCTTGCAGCCATATATCGTCTTTATATTGGAAAGTTTCTCCATACTGGTATCTGGCCGGTACTGCTCATCGATGTTTAGCACCTTTGGCTGCTCACCCTTCTTCTGTGGTGGTATTGTAAGAGGAATTATCTCGTCCTTGAACTTTCCTGCGTTCCAAGCATTGCCATAGTTTACATGGCTTCTTAGCGCCCACTCATCTTGCTCTTTCCTACTAATACCATATTCTGCTGCTACATTATCAGTATCGACTGATACTGGGTTAAAATCCTTGTAGCCAAGCTCAAATAAGGGGTCTTCCATCTTAACATCACCCAGCCGAAAGCCGCCGAATCGAAGCCCCCGTACAATTAGGGGCTCCTGGCTAAAAGAAGTAGCACCTCCCCCGATGGCAGTGTCTATTTCCCCAAGCTGTATAGCCATACAGCCAAGCTTAACTGCTGACATAGCGGAAACGCAAGCCTTGTCTATGGCCACCGACGGGGTAGTAGGTGGCAAGCCTGCTTTCAGCAAGGTCTGTCGTGCGGCGACTGGAGTGTAGACATCCTTGCATGGAGACGTATCCCCAACCCCCCAGAAAACCTCCCCTACCACATCAGGATTCACGCCAACCCGATTTAATACCTCCCTCATGGGGATGGCACCCAAATCAAAGTAGTCAAAATCCTTAAGAGACCCACCATACCTACCAAACGGCGTTCTAACAGCACTCACGATTACTATATCCTTGTCGTTACTGTTGTCACCCATTACCTCTCTCCTTTCGAGCTTGCTGTCTACTAATGGAAACCCTAACTTGAAAATCTCAGCTAGGGTTTCTTTGCATAGTCATAGAAACCACTGCCCGTCTTTCGGCCAAGACGACCAGATGCCACCATCTTTTTAAGCAGTGGCGCTGGACGGTATTTATCGCCGAACTCTCTCTGCATAGCCTCCATCACATGAAGCAAAATATCAGCCCCAGCCAAATCAATGAGCTCCAAAGGACCCATGGGGAAGTTAGTACATACCTTCATAGCCTTATCGATTTCCTCCGGTCTGTTACCATCCATAACACAGAATACTGCTTCATTCAGCAGTACATCAAGGATGCGGCTGACTATGAATCCAGTATAGTCTACTGCTCTCACTGGCACTTTCTCTAGGCTCTCCACAAAACTTATAGACTTGTTTACAGTTTCTTCACTGGTAAGTAGTCCGGGGATAACCTCGACTCCCTTCATTAAGGGCACTGGATTCATAAAATGGATACCAATCACATTTCTCGGCCGCTGAGTAGCTTGGGCGATGGCAGTTATTGACAGAGAAGAGGTGTTAGAAGCCAGAATGGCTTGTTGAGGTACTATATTATCCAACTCTTGAAATATTTTTCTTTTCAGCTCAAGGTCTTCAAAAATAGCTTCGATAGCGAGGTCGCCATCGTGAGCAGCCTCCTTCAAATCAATGGTGGTTCTTATCCGCTTAAGCGTTTCTTCTTTCTGCCCGCTGGTCAGCTTCTGGCGCTCGACCGCTCGTTGTAGACTCCCTTCGATAGTCACCAAGGCTCTCTGTAAGGCTTTCTCATCAGTATCCTGAAGCTTGACCTCATAACCAGCTTGGGCACTAACCTGAGCAATGCCACTGCCCATGGTTCCACTTCCTACTACAGCTACCTTATTAATCGTCATTTCCAACCTCCTTAATCTTTGCCAACTTGTATCGCTTCAGCGTCGTTGGTTGCAGCGATATCTCTTGCTTACTGCATAGCTAGTGAAGAAAGCTTGTTCCGGTCAATGCCTATGGAAAATGGCTTTTCTCTAGCACCGGTGATAATGACCAGCCTTGTCTCTCCATCACAGCTAACGTCGGCACAAATATAACACAATTTGACGTGGCCTGCACTGCCTTGACTGCGTATGGGGAGAAATCTTAGATTCAGTCTTGGTTGCACAACTAGTTATAATGTTTAGTTCAAGCCCTTGTGGTATGAGATGACAAGAGACAACACATATCACGAGCTCACCAACTATAGTTTCAATATCTCGGCATGCATCTCATCTAGGTCAATCAGCGCAACTGTTTGGTGACCGCTGAGGTAACCACAGACCTCGCCTGGATTTACCAAAAGTGTTCTACCCTTAATGATCTCCGCCCGGTGACTGTGTCCTCGAACAACTATGTCGTAAAGCCCAGACCTAACAAGTGAATCAACGATAGGCTCGTGCGTGCCATGAAGTAAAGCGATTTTCCTGCCGCTAAGTTCAAGCGCAGCAAAATCCCCGAGGGGCACAACTCCAATCTCTCCAAACTTCACTCTAATAAACTCACGGTCACCTTCATTATTTCCCCAGGTGTAGTGGAGCTTTGCTTTCAGCGTGGAGAACTTTGGCACCACAAGTGGGGAGACTAAATCACCAGCATGCAAGACATCCCTTACACCTTGGCGATTGAAAAAGTCAATAGCTGCCTTAATTGCATCAAGTCTATCATGTGTATCCGACATCACCCCGATTCTCATTTTTCTGCCTCCATTTTCTGAATAGCCATGAAAGTTAAATTAACCGAAGATAGACAAAAAGGATATAGCACCGCTGTATGCTGAGTGTAATCTGATTACACCAGCTATTGTATCAAAAAACGCTGACTCAGCAGATTGGCTTGAATATCAAGCTGAATTGTGGCATAGGACAAAACAGGTTTATCAACTCTGGGCCACCACAAAATTTCTCAATGTACCGATTCTCTCTATTCTGACTTCGACTACGTCACCTGGATTCACACGGCCAATGCCTGATGGTGTGCCTGTAGTGATAACATCGCCTGGTAGCAGCGTCATTACGCCTGAAATAAAACTGACTAGTTTGGATACCCCAAAGATCAGATCGCTGGTGCAGGCAGATTGCCGGAGTTCACCGTTGAGGTAGGTCTCGAGCTTTAAATCATCTGGATTGACCTCAGTCTCTATGCAGGGGCCTATTGGCGCGAAGGTATCGTAACCTTTGGCCCTGGTCCACTGGCCGTCCTCCTTTTGGGCATGGCGTTCGGAGACATCGTTAAAACAAGTGTAGCCTATTACGTATTCCTTTGCCTTGTCCTCAGGCACATCCTTTGCTTTCTTGCCAATGACCACACCCAACTCGCCTTCATAGTCGACATGTCTATAGAGGCGTGGCAGAATAATTTTGTCACCGGGACCTATGATTGCAGTGGGTGGTTTAAGGAAGATAAGCGGCACGGGAGGTACGGGCAGCTTGGTCTCTTCAGCGTGGCTGCGGTAGTTGAGCCCCAGACAGACTATTTTGGAGGGGAGGCAGGGGGCAAGTAACCTCACCTCCTCTAGCTTGTAGGTACTCCTATCAAGTGTAAGTGAGCTACCAAGGCGTTTGAAGTGGGCAAAGGGGCTACCTTGAAATC
>DUEX01000135.1 GCA_011170325.1 Dehalococcoidia bacterium
ACTCAGCGGCAGAGTGCTTGCTTCCCAAGCAAGACGTCGAGGGTTCGAATCCCTTCACCCGCTCCACCAGATACGGACTCAGCTTTGGAGCCCGCCTGACGCGGCGGGTTTCTTTGATTTTTAGACCCCTTGCCTCGCCAGGCTCGAGGTCACACACGGTTCACTCCCACATCACAGCCAGTGCGGTACCGATGTCAGGTCTTGACAATATTATACAATTGTGGTATATAATATACCTTAGATGCTCATATTGTACATACAGTGACCGGGGCCACGCCCGCAGTGGAACAGTATGGAATCAGAGCTAGGTTGATGGTGCCGGAGGTATAGCTCAAGTAGTTATACCTGAGGTGTAAGACACTACAGAAACAAAGGGGGTCGTGATGAAAGGGTTCTCATCGAGCATTGTTAATACTACGAATCATGCGTATGTGCAGGGGCGTGTGAATTTGCTCGACTGTTTGGTATTGGTCATGCCCTGTCCCAACTGTGGTATTGAGAGCAGGCTTGTGTTTTCAAAAGCCCTTCAAGTCCAAGAAATCAGATGTACACGATGCAATTCTTGTGTTAGTTTTAGGGCTATAGGTCATGTTCTTCCCCGTCTAGAGGAAGATTTTGAGGACATCCAAAATGCTGTGACCGAGAACGGCGGTTGGATAGACATTTCATTCCCCTAGCTTTGAAATAAGTATCACCTTATATTAACTCCTTCTCTTTTTCTGCTGGCACGTTATTACCCAAGGCTTCGTGCGGACGAGATTAATTGGCCCATCCAGCTAGTTATTGCAACAAAGCCAGCTCAAAGGAACCGTTTTTCGTCTATCGTGTCCATGCCATCCTGATTCAAGGCCCTTCCTTTGCCCCGCAGGTACATGGACATCCCCCTCAATTGGCAGCTAAATCATCCTCAAACGCAACTGCCCCACGCTCTGCTGATCTATCGGTTATAGTTTTTATAGCGGACTAGGGTAATAGCCCGGCTTGATGACGGTTAACTGGACTTGACACAATATGGTATAATATATTATATCAAGAGATAACATCAGATAACATCGTATAGCAGGAAGCCATTATAAGCCATAGGATAGAACATGGACATTCTCAAACGCAGAAAGCTAACGGCAAAGCAAAAGCAGAGCTCTAGGCCAAAGGTGGAGCGGATCGAGGTTCCATCCACCGACTCAAATTACATAAAGCCACGCAACAACAGCTATTGCCTCCGCAAGAGATGCACCGAGGTGGTAAGAGAGGTCGTCACCTTGGCTGTATACATGTGGTGGCCCTTCGCGCAATAACCCGAGCTTGCTCTCCACCAACGATGATAGTCTTGCCCTGCACGCGACGAAACCACCGCCGCCTACGGCACATCGATCGCTGAGGAACTCGAAATCAGCCCTCCCCTGATAACGTCCAGGTGCCTGTAAGTAAAAGCCGGTGACCTGATGCGAGCTGTGACGCCCTATAACGAGATCTCCAGGTATCCTAGCCACCACATTATAGCCAGCGCAATCATGAGACACACTGTCGCAAAGAATCCGCCCGCGAAGAAGCCGACTATGGCTCCTAGTAAAAGCGACCTCGCTCTTTCACCTCTCCACTGTACTAGCCTATGCGTCTCCCCTTGATCAGACATGGTTATTCGTTCCTCCACTTTGCCGAGGGGTTCAAAGTCTACCTCAGTCAAAGTAAACTCGATTGAGGTCAGTTAGTCAAGGTGAAGAAATTGCCCGCCAGGTCACCGCTCAGTAGGGGGTAAATCCAAAACTGAACAATTGTCAGAATTGTTACCTAATGCCTAAGGACACGAGACACCCTTTTGTTGGGGGTTAAACATTCGGGATAAATGTGCAACTGCAATCACAAGCCTTATCTTTATTTCTCTCGTCTAGCCTCTAGGATTCAACTTCATTTAATCGTGGGTGGCCTCCTCTTGGAGCTTTCCGTCTCTAATGATGATTGTCCTGTCTGCCAGTTTAGCTATAGAGCTGTTGTGAGTCACTATGATAACTGTGCGGTTTTTATCGGCGGTGAGTTTGCGCAATACATTCATAATGCTAAGCCCGGTCTCAGAGTCCAGATTGCCAGTGGGTTCATCTGCAAGGATTAGAGCAGGGTCGTTAGCTAGCGCGCGGGCAACTGCCACCCTCTGTTGTTCTCCACCACTCAATTGAGCCGGCTTATGTTTCTCCCTATCGGCAATCTCCACCAGGCTCAATAGCTCTCGCGCCCGTTCCCTTCTCTTTTTCCCCGATTTCTTCGCACCTTCCATGGGAAGCTCCACATTTTCGATAGCGCTCAGGCCCGGTATCAGATTGTAACTCTGGAAAATGAACCCCAGATTGTTCCTCCTAATCTTGTACAGCGAAGAGTCCCGTACGGTGATAACATCTATACCCTTTCGCCCCAGATATATTCTCCCCTCAGTCGGCTTATCGAGGCACCCGATGAGGGTAAGCAAAGTGGTTTTACCTGAGCCCGAGGGTCCCATGATAGCTACAAACTCGCCCCTTTTCACCTCAAGGTTCACCTTCGACAGGGCTCGAACTTCCTGCCCGCCTATCTTAAATGTTTTACTCAAGTCTTCTGTCTTCACAATTGTGTTACTTTCCATTATCAACTCCTCCCTGTTATTAACGTGGATTATTCATTCCTCAGCGCCTCCATGGGGCTGACGCGGGATGCTCTCCATGCCGGATACAGGCTGCCCACAGCCCCAGCTATGGCAGCCACGCCCAGTCCTAGCAGCATGGCTTCCATGGTAACGGCCGTAGATACGGATGTGCCTAGAGTCTCGCCCGTGTTGAACAGCCAGGTGCTGAACACCGATGCACTCACAGCAGCGATGCCAAGACCGATAGCCCCTCCGATGAGGCCAATGTATAACCCCTCATACATGAATTGTTGCATGACATTCCAGTTACTGAACCCCAGTGCTTTAAGGGTCCCTATCTCCTTGGTCCTCTCGCGCACCGTGTAGAACATCAGGCCGAAGATGAGCAGGACACCGATAATAACAGATACAACCGTAATACCGAATCCCATAGATTGTATACTAGAAAGATTCTCGTCTATAGTGCCGATAATACCTTGCTGCTG
>DUEX01000014.1 GCA_011170325.1 Dehalococcoidia bacterium
CTAACTGAAAACCGCCTCAAAGCCAGATGCTTCGGAGAGAAGATAAGACCTGGGCAACATAAGCTGAAAAGAGAGATCAAGGCAGCCACGTATCACATGTTAAGGATAAGTAAAGACAATAGCGGCTATAAGGTGCAGGTAATCTTTGATATCTAGAGGGCAACAGAATGCCGAGATGGGAAGGGCGACTCAATAAAATAGATGATTACCGCTGGGAAATCCCACAAGATTATAAACCTGGGATGAGGGTCCCCGGCTTAGTCTATGCCGACGAGGCTATGTTGGAGGTTATCAAGGAGGAACAATCTCTGGAGCAGATAGCCAATGTAGCTTTCCTACCTGGCATAGTTGGCCGCTCAATGGCCATGCCCGACATTCATTGGGGCTATGGCTTCCCCATAGGCGGGGTTGCCGCTACTAGAGTAAGCGATGGGGTAATTTCACCAGGTGGTGTCGGCTACGATATCAATTGCGGTGTAAGACTGCTGCGAACCAACCTTAACGAAGATGAGGTGAAGCCGAAAATTAAAGAGCTTATCAACAGTCTATTCACCAATGTTCCCTCAGGCCTAGGTTCCGAGGGGAAAATAAGAATAAGCGAGAAGGAGATAGACAAGGTGCTGACCGACGGTGCCCACTGGGCGATAAAACACGGTTTTGGCCTGCCTGAAGACCTGGAGGTTACCGAAGAGAGAGGTTGTATGAAAGGGGCTGACCCAGAAAAAGTAAGCGCTAAAGCCAAGAAACGAGGCACTCCTCAATTAGGAACCCTGGGCTCTGGGAACCACTTCTTGGAGGTGCAAGTAGTTAGAGAAATCTATGACCAAGCTTCAGCTAAAGCTATGGGCATCGATGAAATCGGGCAAGTGCTAGTATTAATTCATACCGGCTCCAGGGGCTTTGGACATCAAGTCTGCGATGATTACCTAAGGATAATGGAAGAGGCAGTGCGAAGATATGACATCAGCCTACCCGACCGGCAATTAGCTTGTGCTCCGATAGAATCAAAGGAGGGGAAGGATTATCTAGCAGCTATGGCCTGTGCTGCTAATTATGCCTGGACTAATCGATTGTGCATCGCCCATTGGACACGAGAATCCGTCGTCAAGGTCTTTGGCAAGAGCCTTAAGGAGCTGGGTATGGAGCAAATTTATGATGTGACTCATAATATTGCCAAGATAGAAGAACACAATGTAAATGGTAAGAAGCTCACCCTCTGTATCCACCGCAAGGGGGCTACCAGAGCTTTTCCTGCCGGGCATAAGGACGTGACACAACGCTACAGAGAAGTTGGGCAGCCAGTGCTTATTCCCGGTGATATGGGGCGCTGCTCCTACGTAGCCATAGGCACAGAGAAGGCAATGGCAGAGACTTTTGGTTCTACCTGCCATGGTGCTGGCAGGGTACAGAGTCGGGGGGCAGCCAAACGTAGCCTGAGAGGCACTGATATCGCCCATGAGCTAGTAGCCAAGGGTATCACAGTAAAAGCTGGCAGCATGGGTTCACTGGCTGAAGAGGCGTCGCAAGCTTATAAGGATGTTACTCAGGTAGTTGAAGTAACTCATCAGGCTGGAATTTCACGCAAAGTAGCTATGGCAAGCCCTATAGGGGTCATAAAGGGCTAGCGACATAAACATGGCAGAAACTTTAGTCAAACTCCCTCCTCCAACTCTCAAGGGAAAGACATCGGTAGAGGAGGCTATCTCCAAGCGAAGGTCAGTTAGAAGATTTAGAGCCCAGCCATTATCCTTGCCACAACTATCTCAAATACTCTGGTCAGCTCAAGGCACCACTGGCACTGGTAGCCATAGAGCAGTCCCTAGTGCCGGGGCTACTTACCCCCTTGAAGTTTTCGCTGTCGTTGGCGAGCAGACAGTAGAAAGTCTGAAAGCCGGCGTATATCACTACAAGGTAGACAGCCACTCTCTGAGCCTGCAAGTAAAGGGCGACCTAAGACAGAAACTAGCTGAAGCTGCTTTAGACCAAAGTTTCATCGCCATTTCTCCGGTGGATATAGTCGTTTGTGCACTTCTCTCTAGAACTGCCTACAGATACGGCAGGCGTGGCGAGAGATATGTCCATATAGAAGTCGGGCATGTGGGACAAGATGTCTCTTTACAGGCTATAGCTCTGGGCCTAGCTACCGTAATGGTTGGCGCCTTCGAGGATGAAGAGGTAAGAAAGGTTTTAAAAGTCGGGGGGCAAATTAAGCCCTTATATATAATACCAATGGGCAAGCCGGTGTAATTTCAAATTACCTTGCCAGTCTCCCTTTGTCTCATCAGCCAGTATTCCATGCTGTCTGCCAGAGCTAACCAGCTAGCCTCGATAATGTTGGTTGAACTGCCTACAGTCCTCCATTGCTCTTGCCCATTGCTGGACTCAATTAGCACCCGCACTTGAGAAGCAGTGCCGGCGCTCTCTTCGAGAATGCGGACTTTATAGTCAACCAGTTCAACCTCAGTCAAATCGGGATAGAACTCAAGCAAAGCCTTGCGTAAAGCCTGGTCAAGGGCATTTACCGGACCATTGCCCTCAGCAGCAGTATGTATCACCCTATCACCAATTTTTACCTTGACCGTAGCTTCAGAAAGCAGCTCTGACTCACTACCATGAGCTGGAAGACGACGATGTCTCTCTACCAACACCATAAAGTCAATTAGCTCGAAAGGAGGCTTGTATTCAGGCTGAGCTCGATGCAATAGCAGTTCAAAGGAGGCATCAGCACCCTCATATTGAAAGCCTCGACTTTCTAATAGCTTTATTTGCTCTAATATCTGACGTGCCTGCTTACCTTTCGGAGGCAAGGCTACTCCTAGCTCCCTGGCTTTATAGATGATGTTACCCTTGCCTGACAGCTCGGAAACGACCACCTTAGGACGGTTGCCCACAAGTTCTGGGTTGATATGCTGATAACTCTCTTCCCATTTCATCAAACCGGAGACATGCAACCCAGCTTTATGACTAAAAGCACTGGCACCTACATAGGGAAGATGGCTAGCTGGGGCAAGATTGGCCAGCTCATCTACATAGTGAGAAACTTCAGTGAGCTTAGCTAGCTGCTCATCACTAATACAGTCAATGCCAAGCTTGAGCTTGAGAGCTGGGATGATAGAGCACAGGTTAGCATTGCCGCAGCGCTCACCATAGCCATTAATAGTCCCCTGCACCTGGACAACCCCGGCTTGAACCGCAGTCAGCGAGTTAGCTACAGCCAGCTCAGCATCATTATGAGCATGGATGCCCAACGGAACAGCCGTTGCCCTCCGAACAGCTTCAATGGCAGTAGCCACTTCAGAAGGCAAAGCACCCCCGTTAGTATCGCAGAGCACTACACAATCGGCCCCAGACTTACTTGCAGCCTCAATGGTTTGAAGTGCATAGTCAGGATTAGCTTTATAGCCATCGAAGAAATGTTCAGCATCGAAAAAGACGGTAAGTCCTTTTGATTTGAGGTAGCCTACGGACTCGCTGATGATGCTCAGATTATCTTCTAAGCTGATTTCTAAAATCTGGGTCACCTGCAAACCCCAGCTTTTGCCAACGATAGTTACTACTTTGGCCCTAGCCTCTACTAAAGCCCGAAGGTTAGCATCTTTGTCTACTTTGGAGTCAGGGTGCTTGGTGCTGCCAAAAGCAACCAAAACCGAGTGCTTAAAATTCAAGTCATGAGCCTTGATAAAAAACTCGGTATCCTTAGGGTTAGCGCCAGGCCAACCGCCTTCAATAAAATGCATGCCCAACTCATCTAGCCTCTTGGCAATCTTGAGCTTGTCAGCAACAGAGAAGGAAATACCCTCCTGCTGGGCACCATCTCGCAAAGTTGTATCATAAAGCTGGACTTGCGGCACCAACTTGCTCCATACTTAGCTGATTATTCTGTCAGCGATAAGCCCACCCATCTCCTTCGTTCCCACCTGGGTTTTGCCTTCTTCTATTATATCATAGGTACGGTAACCTTCTTCTAAGACAGCAGTCACTGCTTTCTCAATAGCCTCCGCCTCAGTTGTTAAATTAAAAGAATAACGGAGCATCATGGCCGCACTTAATATAGTGGCAATTGGATTGGCTATATTCTGTCCCGCCCGCCTTGGAGCACTACCATGAATTGGTTCATACATACCGAAAGCTTTGGATGCACCCCCTTTAGGGATTCCAGCTAGGCTAGCTGAGGGCAGCATCCCCATAGAACCGGCCAGCATCGAGGCTTCATCGGTGATGATGTCGCCGAACATATTCCCAGTAACTACAACGTCGAAATACGCTGGGCGCTGGATAAGGCGCATAGCACAGGCATCTACCAGCATATGTTCCAACTCAACATCGGGATAACCGGCAGAGACCTCCGTGGCAATTTGTCGCCATAACCGAGACGACTCAAGGACATTGGCCTTATCCACCGAAACTAGCTTCTTGCGGCGAGTAAGGGCTATTTCAAAACCGACCCTTACTATACGCTCGATCTCCGGCTCGGAGTAGTCCATAGTGTCGACCGCCCGCCTGCCTTCAGGGGTCTGCCACTGCTTCTTAGGCTGACCAAAGTAAAGTCCGCCAGTAAGCTCACGGACGACTATCAAGTCGACGTCTTTTATTACTTCAGGCTTAAGAGTTGTCGAGTCGGTGAGCATAGGTAACACCTTTACCGGGCGTAAGTTGGCGAAAAGCCCTAGCTCTTTTCGTAAGGCTAGGAGCCCATCCTCAGGGCGGACTTTAGCTTTCGGGTCATCCCACTTCGGTCCACCGACTGCCCCAAGCAACACGGCATCACAGCTTCGGCACATCTCTAACGTCTCTTCAGTCAGGGCAACGCCATATTCATCTATAGCCACTCCACCTATAAGACCATGGTGGAGATTAAAGCTGTGGCTGGACTTTTTACCCACGGTTTCCAGAACTTTTATGGCTTCTGTGGCTACCTCAGGACCAACACCATCACCAAGCAAAGCTGCGATATTAAATTGCACTTTACAACCCTCCAGCCAATTTTCCTTTAGTATATTCAACTAGCCCACCGGCACCCATTATTCCCATCATGAAGTCGGGATAAGGCTCAGCAGTAAAAGTCTTATCTCTAGTAGAGTTCCTTATCGCTCCGGTGGTTAAGTCAACTTCAAGAATATCACCAGCTTCGGTGCTATCCACAGCCTCACCACACTCCAGGAGCGGTAGCCCAATGTTAATGGCGTTGCGAAAGAAAATACGGGCAAAGCTCCTGGCAATGACACAAGATATACCGGCAACCTTAATGGCCAAAGGAGCATGCTCCCGGGAAGAGCCACAGCCAAAATTAGTCTCAGCCACAATGATATCTCCAGGCTCGACTTTAGCCAGAAATTCAGAGTCAATATCTTCCATGCAGTGCTGAGCTAGCTCCTCAGGTTCAGAGACATTAAGATAGCGAGCCGGGATAATAGCATCGGTATCGACATTAGCACCATACTTGTGAACCTTACCCTTTAGCTTCATCTAAACGATCTCCTCTGGGCTAGCTATTCTCCCCAGAACAGCGCTGGCGGCGGCTACCGCTGGATTGGTCAGGTAGACTTCAGATTGGGGGCTGCCCATCCTGCCGACGAAGTTCCGGTTGGTCGTTGAGACGCAGCGCTCGCCGGCGGCTAGGACTCCCATATACCCGCCAAGGCACGGGCCACAGGTAGGCGTGCTGACCGCTGCCCCAGATTCGATGAAGGTCTCTATTAACCCCTCTCGCAATGCTTCGAGATAGACCTGCTGGGTGCCGGGAATAATGATGCATCTCAGTTCAGGATTTACTTGCCTGCCTTTAAGCACTTTGGCAGCTATTCTCAAGTCATTGAGACGCCCATTGGTACAGCTACCGATTACTACCTGGTCAATCTTTATGTCAACTACCTGGCTTATCGGCTTCACATTGGAAGGCAGATGAGGAAAGGCTACCTGAGACTCAATTTTCGATACATCATACTCAATCGTTCTGGCATATTC
The DNA here is from genome assembly GCA_011170325.1 of Dehalococcoidia bacterium. Classification (GTDB taxonomy): domain Bacteria; phylum Chloroflexota; class Dehalococcoidia; order GIF9; family UBA5629; genus W265. Next base: position 5,965 of record DUEX01000014.1, read on the forward strand.
AGCATCATTATCTAGCTGGTAAACTTTGTAAGGATGTTTAGCTCTTGCCTTGACATACTTCTGCGTTTCACTATCCACCCTGAAGATACCGGCTTTAGCTCCAGCCTCGATAGCCATGTTCGCCATGGTAAAGCGCCCGTCCACAGGCAATGAATCAATTGCCTCGCCAACAAACTCCATAACTGAGTAAAGAGCTCCATCAACACCGATATCACCGATAGTGCAAAGGATAAGGTCTTTGCCGCCAACCCATTTCCCGAGTTTTCCACGGTAGACAAACTTGATAGTTGGCGGCACTTTCATCCATATCTCACCCGTAGCCATAGCCACAGCAATATCAGTTGACCCCATGCCGGTGGCGAAGGCTCCCAAAGCTCCATAGGTGCAGGTATGGGAATCAGCTCCAATGACTACCTCCCCGGGCAAAACCAAGCCTTGCTCAGGCAAAAGCACATGCTCAATGCCCATCCTGCCCACTTCGAAATAGACTAAATCTTGCTGCCGGGCGAACTCACGCATCATCTTAGCCTGCTCAGCAGAGAGTATGTCCTTATTGGGGCAAAAATGGTCGGGGACCATCACTATCTTCTTGGAATCATAGACCTTGCTTACTCCTAGCCGTTGGAACTCTCTTATAGCCAAAGGAGCAGTTATATCGTTGGCCAATACCAAATCAACCCTGACATTTATAAATTCGCCAGGGCTGACTTCGTCTTTGCCTGAATGAGCAGCTAAAATCTTCTCAGCTAAAGTCAAAACACTATGCCTCCAAATTCCTGCTTCACCCGCGGACTTTGGGAAGCATCAATACAACCGCTGCCACAACGGCAACAAGAAATGCTACCAGGTACATACCAGCGCCAGCAGCTAGACCTACAGATGCCGTAACCCAGATACTGGCTGCGGTAGTCAAACCAGCCACCCTATCCGCAGTACGGAAAATAACCCCGGCGCCTATAAAACCAATCCCAGCCACCACCCCAGCAGCTACTCGTGAGGGATCCACTCCATTGCCGAAACCAAATACTGAAGCTACAGTAAAAAGAGCCGCCCCCAGGGCAATCAAAATATGAGTACGTAGCCCGGCTGGCTTCTTAGCCCGCTCCCGCTGATAGCCGATGCCAGCCCCGAGAGCCGTTGCCAGAAGCAAGCGTAGAATCATTTCTATTTCTGGGTTCATCCAAGCTCCTCATCCCTTGCTTATTTTCTTGACCGCCAGAAGCCGATTTAGCGCATTCATGTAGGCTTTGGCGCTGGCAACGATAATGTCAGTATCAGCACCGCGCCCAGCATAAGTTACACCGTCACTCTCGATCCTTATCAGCACCTCGCCGATAGCATCAATGCCTTCAGTCACTGACTTCACGGTGAACTCAGTAAGCTCATTGGGCACTCTAACTATGCGATTGATAGCTTTATATACAGCATCTACCGGCCCGGTACCCAAGGCAGCATCAGCCACAATTTGCCCGTCAGGAGCGACGAGCCTCACTGTGGCTGTAGGAATACTATGGTCGCCACAGGAAACCTCAACATGGTCAAGGTGGTAAACTTCAGAGACAGTGCGCAATTCTTCAGCTATCAGAGATTCAATATCTCGGTCAGTGACCTCCCGTTTCTTATCAGCTAACTCCTTAAAAGCCTGAAAGGCATGGCTGAGAGCCTTTTCCTCCAAGATGTAGCCAAGCTCAGCCAACCGTTCCTTGAAAGCATGCCGACCGCTTAGCTTGCCTAAGACAAGGCTGCTGGCTGGAATACCCACAGATTTTGGGTCCATAATCTCGTAAGTAATCGCCTTCTTAATCACTCCATCCTGGTGGATGCCCGATTGATGACGGAAGGCATTGGCACCGATGATGGCCTTGTTGGGCTGGACTATGAAACCAGTAAGCTCGCTTACCAGTCGGCTTGTCTTATAAATTTGAGTAGTATCAACATTTGTCGTCAGATTGAAAAAGTCATTTCGAGTTTTGAACGCCATGACAATTTCTTCTAGGGAAGCATTGCCAGCCCGTTCACCAATGCCATTGACAGTGCACTCAACCTGTCTGGCTCCCCTTCGTATCGCCTCAAGGCTGTTAGCTACCGCCAGTCCCAAATCATTATGACAATGAATGCTCACCACAGCTTTATCAATATTGGGCACATTATTGAAGATACCTTCGATTAAACCGCCAAACTCCTGAGGTATGGCATAGCCCACAGTATCTGGAATATTCACCGTAGTCGCCCCAGCTTTAATCACCGCTTCTAATATCTGGTAAATGTATGTAGGCTCGGTGCGGCTGGCATCCATAGGCGAAAATTCCACATCATCTGTATATCCCTTAGCCCGTACTACCATATCACGGGAAATTTCCAGAATCTCCTCACGACTCTTCTTAAGTTGATAGAAAAGGTGGATATCTGAAGCTGACAGAAAAACATGAATCCGAGGTTGTTTTGCCTCTCTTATCGCCTCCCAGGCCCTGTCTATAGCCTCAGCGTTAGCGTGAGACAAAGCGCAGACATTTGAGCCCTGAATTTCTTTAGCGATAAGCCGAACTGCTTCAAAATCGCCAGGCGAGCTTATGGGGAAGCCGGCTTCAATAACATCAACACCGAGCTTCTCCAGTTGTTTTGCAATCTCCAGCTTCTCCTGAGCACTTAGGCCAGCCCCAGCCGCTTGCTCCCCATCCCGTAAAGTAGTATCAAAGATAATAACCTTGTCCATACTATACCTCATTAAATCAAGCTTTTAGCCACGGCATCATCCCCCTGAGCTTATTGCCCACAATCTCAATCTCGTGCTCAGTTTCCTTTCGCCTCGAAGCATTAAAGCTAGGACGGCCCGCCTGATTTTCTAAAATCCACTCTTTAGCAAAAGTACCATCCTGGATTTCAGCTAGAATTTGCCTCATTTCATCCTTGACCATGTCATCAATAACCCGCGGTCCCCGAGTATAGTCACCGTACTCGGCAGTATCACTCACCGAATAGCGCATATAGTTCAAACCACCTTGATACATAAGGTCGATAATAAGCTTGAGTTCGTGGAAGCACTCGAAATAAGCAATCTCCGGCTGGTAACCAGCCTCAACGAGGGTTTCAAACCCAGCCTTGACCAAAGAAGAAATCCCACCGCAGAGCACTGTCTGCTCGCCAAAAAGGTCAGTCTCGGTTTCCTCAGCAAAGGTGGTCTCTAAGACTCCGGCTCGAGCACAGCCAATGCCTTCAGCATAGGCTAAGGCAATGTCCCTTGCCTTGCCTGAGGCATCCTGATGAACCGCCACCAGAGCTGGCGCTCCCGAGCCCTCAGTATAAAGTTGGCGTAGCATGTGCCCCGGACACTTGGGAGCAATCATAGTGACATCTACATCAGGAGGTGGCACAATTTGCCCGTAATGGATATTAAAGCCATGAGCAAACATCAGCATCTTGCCTGATGATAGCTGCTTTTCAATTGATTCACGGTAGACTATCGGGTGCAAATTATCCGGGACAAGCATAACAATTATAGCTGCTTCCTTGGCCACCTCGGCAGCATCAGCTACCTTAAAACCAGCCTTCTGGGCATTCTTCCAGCCTTCAGTGCCTTTAGCTTCAGCAACAATTACCTGACAGCCACTATCCCTTAAATTCTGGGCATGAGCATGCCCTTGGCTACCAAAACCAATAATGCCAATTGCCTTCCCTTTAACTAACTCCAGATTAGCATCCTTATCGTAATAGATTTTAGCCATTATGCCTCCTTAACAGTTTATCTATTTAGCTAGCGAATTCGATACCTCCGCACTTCTCACCAATTTGGTGGACTTTCAGCTTCTGAAGGTAGGGGTTTTGGCGGTTGCTTTGGTTTCTTTCCCTCCTCCACCAGCAGTGGAGCAATACCACCACGAGGTAAGGCAATACGACCGGTCCTAGCTATCTCCCTAATGCCAAAGCCGCGGAGAAGCTCCAACAAGGAATCAACCTTTTCCTCATCTCCAGTAACCTCTACCATCAGGGAATCAGCGGAAACATCTACTATATTAGCTCTAAAAATGTCTACAATCTGGATGATTTCGCTCCTGGTGGAAGCAGTAGCTTTGACTTTAAGCAAGGCTAGCTCCCGGGCTACCGGCTCATCTTCAGTTATGTCAACTATCTTAACCACCTCGATAACTTTATCTAGCTGTTTCCTAACCTGCTCTACTTTAGCATTATCACCCTCTACTACAACGGTCATTCGGGATAAACTGGGTTGCTCAGTATGTCCAACAGCGATGCTCTCGATATTGAAGTTACGCCGACGGAAAAGGCTAGCCATCCGATTGAGAACCCCGGGCTTATCTTCTACCAAAGCTACTAAGGTATGCTTTGTTGTAACCACTGACCTCACCCCCTTTGTCTCACTTCCAAGTCTGCTATGTTAAAGGAGTCACTATCTCCGGTCTCGGCAGTTCAAGAGCCTCAACCAGAGTTGCCCCTGGTGGTACAATGGGAAAAACATTCTCCTCAGGCTCAACAATAAAGTCAATCAAGAACGGACCTTGATGCTCCATCGCCTTCTCTATAGCCGCAGTCACCTCCCTCTTATCCCTCACTCTCAATGCAGCAAGACCATAAGCTTCAGCAATCTTAACAAAATCTGGGCCGGAAAGCTGCGTGTGAACATAGCGACGCCCGTAAAACAGCTCCTGCCACTGTCTTACCATCCCCAAATAACCATTGTTGATAATAGCTATCTTGACAGCGATGTTTTCCTGGGCTATCGTAGCTAATTCTTGTATAGTCATTTGAAAACCACCGTCACCAGCGATGCACCAAACCGTCTCATCCGGGCAGCCAACCTTTGCTCCGATAGCTGCCGGAAGCTCAAAACCCATGGTGCCTAAGCCACCTGAAGAAATTAGACTATTTGGCTTATCATAAAAGAAGAACTGGGCTGCCCACATCTGATTCTGTCCGACGCCGGTAACTATGATAGCGTCACCTTGGGTAACCTCGTAAATTTGACGAATAACATATTGGGGCAAAAGTCCTTCACATTCCCTAATTTCTATTGCTGGATGCTCCCGCCGCCACTGGTCGAGTTGATGAAACCACTCTATATGGTCACGGGGGATAATTTGCTCATTTAATACTTCAAGAACATTCTTAATATCACCGACGATGGGCACATCCACTCTCACATTCTTACCTATCTCAGCCGGGTCGATATCAATATGAACAATGCGAGCTTGTGGTGCAAAGGCACTAACCACCCCAGTAGCCCGATCATCAAATCTCATCCCAATGGCAGCAATAACATCAGCGTTATCTATTGCCTTGTTGGCATAAGCCATGCCATGCATCCCCAACATACCAAAACTCAATACATGGGCCTCTGGGAAACAGCCGATGCCAAGAAGAGTGGTGACTACTGGTATCTGAGCCTTTTCAGCCAGCTCTCTAAGTTCAGCAAAGGCTTTTGAGATTATTACCCCTCTGCCAGCAATAATGACGGGATGCTCAGCTCCATTTATCATCCCAGCTGCTCTCTTAATCTGGGATGGATGCCCAAAGAGCGTCGGCTTGTAACCAGACAGACTGACTTTGCCTGGATAGGTAAATTCCGCCTCCTGCTGGAAAACATCCCGTGGTATATCAATAAGCACAGGACCTGGTCTGCCAGTTTGGGCGATATAGAAGGCTTCTTTAACTACCCTGGCTAGCTCTTTGGCATCGAGGACAAGATGGTTATGCTTGGTAATGGGAAGAGTGATACCAGTGATATCTACCTCCTGGAAAGCATCTTTGCCGATGAAAGGTGTGGCAACCTGACCTGTGATAGCCACTACAGGAGATGAATCGAGACAGGCATTAGCAATTCCAGTTACCAAATTAGTGGCTCCTGGCCCTGAGGTGGCTAAACATACTCCTGTCTTCCCTGTAGCTCGGGCATAGCCATCAGCAGCATGGGCTGCACCTTGCTCATGGCGAACTAAAATATGCCTGAGTTGCGGATATTGTGGAAAGGCGTCATACAACGGCAGTACAGCCCCACCAGGAAAACCAAAAATAACTTCCACCCCTTCTTTAATCAAACTCTCACACAAAATCTGGGCGCCGGTCTTTTTCATTACTATCCCCTACTTGACAAATATCGCTCCGCTACTGGCTGAACTTACTCTCTCAGCATAGCGCTTAAGGTAGCCCTCCTTCACCTTCGGCTCAAATTTGGGAAGATTAGCTAGCCGCTTTGCCATCTCCGCTTCATCTATCTCTGTATCAAGCTTACGAGCTGGAATATCAATCTTAATAATATCACCATCTTGCACCGCAGCGATAGGTCCACCACTAGCTGCCTCAGGTGATACATGACCAATAGCTGCCCCTCGAGTAGCCCCAGAGAATCGCCCATCGGTGATAAGAGCTACTTCCTTATCCATACCCATGCCGCTAAGAAGCGAAGTCGGGGTTAGCATCTCCCGCATCCCCGGACCTCCCCTCGGTCCCTCGTAACGGATGATAACCACCTCTCCAGACTTGATTTTCCCCTTCATTATCGCTGTGGTAGCTGCCTCTTCACCATCAAAAACTCGAGCTGGCCCCTGATGGACAAGCATTTCAGGAGCCACAGCAGCACTTTTTACCACACCACCTTCAGGGGCTAGATTTCCAAAAAGGATAGCCAGACCACCTGTAGCTGAGTAAGGGTCAGATGCCGAACGGATAATCTCCCGACTCGTAATCTTAGCTCCTTTTATAATATCAGCCAAAGACTTCCCCAAGACTGTCCTTGCTTTTGGATTCAAAAAGCTAGACACCTCTTGCATAACCGCCGGAATACCACCAGCTAAATCTAAGTCTTCAATATGATAGTCACTTGCCGGGCTTATCTTACAGATATGAGGAATACGCTGGCTTATCTCATTCACCAAAGACAGAGGAAAGTCAACTCCAGCTTCATGAGCTATCGCCATGAGATGCAACACCGAATTAGTACTGCCGCCCAGAGCCATATCGACAGCGAAAGCATTATAGATAGACTCCCTAGTGATAATATCTCCAGGCAAAAGATTCTGAGACAAAACAGACATGACTTGCTGCCCAGCTTCATACGCCAAGCTGGCTCGCCGTGCATCTACCGCCGGAATTGTTCCATTACCGGGTAAAGCCATTCCCAAAGCCTCAGTTAAACAGTTCATGGTATTGGCAGTAAACATACCGGAACAGCTACCACAACCTGGGCAAGCAATCTTCTCTATCCCGTCTAATTCAGCCTTAGTTATTTCCCCCGTGGCTACCCTGCCTACAGCCAGAAATACCGAGTTAAGGTCAACCGATTTATTTTGACCACCTTGACTTAGCCGACCGGCTAACATAGGGCCACCGCTTACAAAGATTGACGGTATATTCAGTCTCACCGCTGCCATTAACATTCCCGGCACTACCTTATCGCAGTTAGGAATGAAGACCAGAGCATCAAAGGCATGGGCTTCAACTAGAATCTCCACTGAGTCAGCAATGAGCTCTCGGCTGGGAAGGCTATATTTCATACCAGGATGATTCATAGCAATACCATCGCAAACAGCTATAGTATTAACCTCAAAGGGCACGCCTCCGCGACTTCTTACACCTTCCTTCACAGTTCGAGCGATAGTTTGTAAATGTATATGACCGGGAACGACCTCGTTAAAGCTATTGATTATACCGATAAAAGGCTTAGCAAAATCCTCCTGGCAAACACCTAAAGCTCGAAGTAAAGCTCGATGTGGTGCTCGCTCAATACCTTTTTTTACATTATCACTTCTCATCGTCGACTACTCCTAAAGTTAAAAAACCGTCCCTCTCGGGACGGAAGAACGCTCCTTAAACCGTATTAGAAAACATAGCATAGCAACTATTCATTGTCAAGAGAAACTGCTTCCAGAACATGTATCTTCTCCACACGCCGTGAATGCCTGCCACCTTCAAAAGTGGATGAGAGATAAGCCTTTACAATATCCAGAGCTAAACCTTGTTCTATTGCCTCCCCACCCAAACATAAAATATTAGCATCATTATGCTGACGAGCCCGCTTGGCGCTAAAGATATCATGACATAAAGCGGCCCTTATCCCCTTCATCTTATTAGCAGCTATACTCATACCTATACCAGTGCTGCAAACCAAAATCCCGTGGTCGAACTTTCCTGAGACTACCGCTTCAGACACTCTTTTGGCAATATCGGGATAGTCCACAGGCTCAGTATCATAGCAACCAAAATCCTGATAACCATGCCCTAACTCAGTGAGGAGACCTGTAATGGTTTGCTTGATTTTCAAACCACGATGGTCACAGCCCAAAGCAATATGCACCTTTATTTGCCTCTCTAGCGTATTTTTGGTATGCCCCCTTAATCTCACCCTCAGGTATAATGCCTTGACGCAAAACTACAGGTGTCTCGCCGGTGACATCAACCACAGTGGATTCCAGGCCGCCGGGGCACCTGCCTCCATCGACAATCAAATCAACCTCACCACCAAGTTGTTGCTCAACTTCCTGAGCCGTCACAGCACTAGCTCTATCGCTAATATTAGCACTAGTTCCGATAATAGGTATCCCCAACCTACGAATAATAGTAAGAGGCACAACATGGTTAGGCACTCGTATCGCTACTTTACTACTACCAGCAGTAATGCTATCAGGAAATGAAGCTGCTTTAGGCAAAACTAGAGTCAGCCCGCCAGGCCAAAAGTGCTTCATTAAGAGCTGAGCAATCTCAGAAACCGAGCCAGCCACAGCAGGGATTTGGGATACATCAGCCAATAAAATTGGTAGAGGCAGGTAACGGGGGCGCTGTTTAGTTTTATAAATCCTCTCAGTAGCTTCATTACTAAAGGCATCAGCCCCCAATCCATAGACCGTATCCGTAGGGAAAGCAACGATACCGCCTTTCCCAAGAATCTCAATAGCTTTGTCAATTTGCCGAACTACCTGTAGGGACAGATTACCTGACACCAAGCTATTCTCCACCGAAATTTTCAACTAAAAATGCTTCGATGACTGGGCCAACACCAGGATACTCCCACATATATTCATGCCCCGGTGCTTCCAGCCCCAAATTTACATCATAGAGTCCGAAAACAAGACAAGCCCCAGTTACCAACCGACCAAGAGGCGTAAAAGAAGGAGCCTGGTTAATTATAAATAACTTCATATGATTAGCTCTGAATAACGTCATAATATCTCTGTTAGTAAGAGCATCAACCATAAGTCCATTATGATATATTACTAATGACTGACTAGCTTTAGGCGCTTGATACCAGAAGGGGCAGCCCACTTGAATAGAATATACTCCGGGGTTATCTCCTAAACACCTAGCTACCTCGTTAGCGAAGGCAGCACCATTACTTTGACCAGCTAATATTATCTTCAGGTCACCAATTTGTCGAGTCAGAAAATCAACCTTAGCCGCCAATTCCTTCGCCTTTGAAGGATAATGTGCTAGAAGTTCCTCAAATTCAAAAAGATGCTCCCCCAAACCATTGGTGGTTCGTACATAATCAACCGTACAATATTTGTATCCCAAGTGAGTCAGTTTAGCCCCGATCCCATCTAGCCAGCTTTGCCCTTGGGGATCAGCAGTCAGTGGCTCCTTGCCCCAGCCACCCGAGCTACAAAAAATAGCAAAGTCGCTATCCTTAACCTCATAGTAAATATCAAGCAGCTCAGTAACAAATTGCTCCTGAATATCCTCGCCCTCCCCAGCTACATCACCAGCTAATTGCCAGGCTTGCTGCTCAACAGTACCCATGGATTCGAAGTCAGGCACTGCTAAGCTTCCTTGTATACTATGGGCACCCCAAAACTTGATTAGCAGGGCAATTAGGCAAACAGCCAGAATTACTACTAAGCTAACCTTGCGCACATAGAACAGCAGGGAGCATTTGCTCTTTTTCATCAATATAACTACCTATAATTCTACAACTTTACGATGCAGATGCCTAGTCTCAAAAGTAACTATAGTGTAGTATGCTGTATCAGGCTATGATATACTTTTAGTTAAGGCAAGAAATGAATGACAAAGTAGATAGCCACCGTGTAGCTACCAGCGATGATGTTGAGGTCTCGACCTATCTAGAAATCGCCAAGGAGCTCCACGGCGAGCAGACTGCATCTCAGCTAGAGATAATCTCCCCTGCGGCACGGGAGACAATAGCTATTATTGATTTTGGCTCCCAATACAGCCACCTAATCGCCCGACGAGTTCGGGAATGCCATGTTTACTGTGAGCTGATTCCCTACGATGCGCCTTGGGAAGAGATAGCTTCTCTTCGACCTAGAGGTTTTATCCTTTCCGGAGGACCAGCCAGCGTTTACGAGCCGGGAGCACCCCTGGCTCCAGCTCGTATTTATGACAGCCACTTGCCAATCCTAGGCATCTGCTACGGAATGCAAGTCCTTACTCACCAGCTAGGTGGTCAGGTAACCTCAGGAACTAAGCACGAGTACGGTCAGGCTATCTTGCACATAAGTGATGAGGGCTCACCACTCTTTCTTGGATTGCCTCCTTCGTTAGCAGTATGGATGAGCCATGGTGACCAGATACTCGAAGTGCCCCCTGGTTTCAAAGCCTTAGCTTACACTGAGAATTCTCCCGCCGCAGTCATAGGCAATGGCAATGATATCTTTGGGCTTCAATTCCACCCCGAAGTAGCTCATACCCCTCAGGGGAAGACCATACTCCAAAACTTCCTCTACCGAGTATGCGGTTGTCAAGGCAACTGGACACCAGGCAGTTTCATAAATGAAAGCATAGACGCAATTAGACAACAAGTAAAAGGAGGTAGAGTTATTTGCGCCCTTTCCGGTGGTGTCGACTCAGCCGTGACAGCTACGCTTGTTCATCAAGCTATCGGCAATCAGTTAACTTGCATATTTATTAATAACGGGCTATTGCGCCGTGAGGAGGCTGAGCGAGCCCTTAATACCTTCCGTCATAACCTGAAAATGAATGTGGTCTATGTAGATGCTTCCGAGAGATTCCTTAATCAGCTAGAAGGAGTGATCGACCCAGAGATAAAGCGTCGTCGAGTGGGTGAGGAGTTTATTAAGGTATTTGAAGATGAAGCGACCAAACTAGGCAAGATCGATTTCTTAGCTCAAGGCACCCTCTATCCTGATGTTATTGAAAGCACTTCTCTGGAAACTAAAGCCGCTGCCAGAATAAAAACCCATCATAATGTCGGTGGGCTACCCACCAAAATGACGCTTACCTTAATTGAGCCGCTACGTTATCTATTTAAAGACGAAGTCCGCGAAGTAGGCCTATCTTTGGGTTTGCCTGAGGATATGATATGGCGCCAGCCTTTTCCTGGACCTGGGCTAGCTATCCGTATTATTGGAGAAGTAACCAACGAACGCCTTGAGATACTCCGGGCGGCTGATTGGATAGTGATGAACGAGATTAAAAAGGCAAAGCTTTATCGCCAGCTATGGCAGACTTTTGCCATCCTTACCGATGTTAAGAGCGTCGGCGTTATGGGAGACTATCGGACTTACGGCTATCTGATAGCCTTGCGCGCCGTGACCAGCCAGGACGCTATGACTGCCGATTGGGCACGCCTCCCTTACGACCTTCTCGCCCACATCTCCAATCGCATCGTTAACGAGGTACCTGACGTCAATCGAGTAGTCTACGACATCACCAGCAAACCACCATCTACTATAGAGTGGGAATAGAGCCCTATTTAAAGACTTGGACATATATTGGTTCAAATAGGCAAGTTTGCTGCGACCATCCTATTCACCATAAATTCAATGTAGTAAGACTTACAAGTGTGAAAGAGATTAAAACAAGCCTTCGTTCCGGATGGCTGATTGCTATTCTGACCTTTCCAGGCATTATCGTTCATGAATGGGCACATAAGTTCTTCTGCGACCGTGCCAATGTTCCAGTTTACAAGACATGTTATTTTAGGCTAGGTAATCCCGCGGGATTTGTTATCCACGGGTCCGTAGATAGCTACGGGAAGGCCTTCCTAATTGACATCGCTCCATTTGTAATAAATACATCGATTGCCTTCCTCATATTCCTTGTCGCCGTGAATGCTTCTCCCGGAATAGCTGCCTACCTGCTCTATTGGCTAGGCATATCCATAGCAATGCATTCCTTTCCAAGCAGTGGAGATGCCGATAATTTATGGGGCTATTCAAAGATAGCTTGGAAAAGCAACCCCTTGGCTCTTTCTGGCTTTCCGATTGTTGGTTTGATAAAGCTGGCAAAAATGCTTAGTGCAATTTGGTTTGACCTACTCTATGCCATTGCCCTACTACTTTTAGCCGCCTTCCTGCTTGAGGGAAGTAACTTGTTCTAAGTACAGGATATAACTATAAAATTTGAGCAACCTTTTTTGAAATCACGGGGAGTAAAAGAAGCAGCATCACTGATCAACTGAACGGATTGCTAATTTGACAATAGCCAAACAACTAAGCTATACTATACTAGAGTGTATCTTCATAATTGACTGCGAGTTTCAACTTGGTGTATACTGGAATAGCTTGGTGCATACACCAAGCTATTTTGCACTTTAAAAAGTGAATAGGTTTTGTGTTCAACCTGATGTAGGTCAAAGAGAAAAGGGCACAGGGTGGATGCCTTGGCGTTAGCAGCCGAAGACGGGCGTGGCAAGACTGCGAAAAGCCTCGGCGAGCTGTCTAGCAAGCCTAGCCGGGGATACCCTAATGGGAAAACTCGCCTGGGTAAAACCCAGGCTCTTGCTAAAAGCGAGAGGGAACCGGGGAAACTGAAACATCTTAGTACCCTGAGGAAAAGAAATCGAATGAGATTCCCGGAGTAGTGGCGAACGAAAGGGGAAGAGCCTAAACTCGAATGACTTAGTGGGCTTGGGTCTTATGTCATTCGAGGGTTGTAAGACACGAGGGACAGAGCTCAAGAGCTGTCACAGAGTTACAAAACTTCCGCCTAGTCAAAGGTTTCTGGAAAGGACAACCATAGAGGGTGATAGTCCCGTAGACGAAAGGAGAAAGTCTCTGCTTGTGTTCTTAAGTACCACGGGGCACGAGGAATCCCGTGGGAATCCGGGGTGACCACACTCCAAGGCTAAATACTGCTAACGACCGATAGTGAACCAGTACCGTGAGGGAAAGGTGAAAAGCACCCCAAGAGGGGAGTGAAATAGAACCTGAAACCTTGTGCCTACAAGCAGTCAGAGGCTTGGTTTTTACCAGGCTGATGGCGT
>DUEX01000015.1 GCA_011170325.1 Dehalococcoidia bacterium
TGGTGGTGCAGCTTCTGTCTGGAAGCTGAAGGTAGCACCCCAGTCGCTGGGCGCTGGCTCGAGAGCCATTACACGCCAGAAGTAATTGGTGCTGTAATCCAGCGTGCCGTCATACTCGTAGGCGGTGGTGCCCACCTCTGCCTCGGCAACGACATCGGTCAGCTGGGAATCCTTAGCCAGCACGAACTTGTATTTCTCGGTCTCCTTGAATGGCGACCAGGAGAAGGATGCTGGTTTCACTGGGCAGCCCAAGCAGCCGTTGTCTGGTGACAGAAGCTGCACCACCAGCACCTGAAGAAGCGCCACCAGCACCAAAGACTCCGCTGTGGGTCTGGGTGGTCATTGGTATAGGCGCTGTCCTGGTGATTGTCACTCTGGTCCTCATCTTCAAGACACGCCGGGTGTAGTATATCCCGCCTGAGAAGGGCAAAAGGGGGTGGCAAATGCCACCCCCTTTTCTATTTCCTCTGATTTCACTCAGCGAGGCCAGAAGTCTGACAGGCAATCGAGACACCAATAGAATATAGGCTAGGATGGGTTTTACCTATATAAAAGTCAAAGCCTTTAATCCTGACCAATTTGGATAACGGCGACACAGTTGAGCTTTTAGTGGACAGCGGCGCGCCATTCACCTCGATACCCAGGGCTCTGCTTCAAGATTTAGGGCTGAAACTGACCCACTACCGACGAGTACAAGAACTTGACAACTCTTAACCAAGTCATTATAATAGGGGAAAACCGCTTTCTTCTACATGCAAGCCTAATTGTTTCGTTTGAGTTTCTCCTACAATGAACTTAGTAAGGTATACCCCTATAGCTACTACTAAAACAAGACGATGGCGGAATGTACATTTACCAGGCCTGAAAAGCTTCGTCTGTTAATGGAAGCTTCGTTTCAGCATCAGTTGGAGAACGAGTTTTCAGCGAACAAGCATCGGTTCTGCTTATGAGCAAGTATATCTTCGTTACCGGTGGTGTGGTCAGCTCAGTGGGCAAAGGTATCAGCGTCGCTTCCATCGGCAGAATCCTGAAAAGCCGCGCTATCTCGGTCTCAGTTCAGAAGCTCGACCCGTATCTTAATGTTGACCCGGGAACCATGTCCCCATACCAACACGGCGAGGTCTTCGTCACCCAGGATGGCGCTGAAACCGACCTCGACCTGGGGCACTACGAGAGATTCATCAATGTTGATCTGACCTCTGCTTCCAATGTTACTTCGGGGCAGATTTACTCAGCAGTTATTGCCGGAGAAAGACGAGGAGATTTTCTCGGCGGCACTATCCAAGTGGTTCCCCATGTCACCAACGAGATAAAACGGAGGATAAGGGAAGTAGCTCAGCTCTCTGGGGCCTCGGTAGTTATTGTTGAGGTTGGCGGCACCGTCGGCGATATCGAAGGCCAACCATTTCTGGAAGCCATCCGCCAGATGAGAAACGAGGAGGGCAGGGATAATGTCCTTTACATCCATGTCACCTTCTTGCCTCACATTGCCACCACCAACGAGCTCAAGACCAAGCCTACTCAGCACAGCGTTAACGAGCTAAGACGCATTGGAATCCAGCCAGATATCATTCTATGCCGCTCAGACCATGAAATCTCTCAAGGCATAAAGGATAAAATCTGTCTATTCTGCGATGTGGACAGACAAGCAGTGATCCCCTTGGTCACTGCTGACACCATCTACGAGGTGCCGCTAATGCTTGAGGAGGCTGGCTTGGGTGATTTGATTGTTGACCGACTCGGTCTTGAAGCTGTGGAAGCTGACCTTAATGAGTGGCGACAGATGGTTGACAAACTCAAAACTCCAAAGGAGCCAGTAACCATAGCTCTGGTGGGCAAATATGTGGAGCTTCAAGATGCCTACTATTCAGTGCGTGAAGCTTTATGCCATGCCGGGCTCTATCACGACCGACAGATAGATATCCTATGGGTGCATTCCGAAGACGTAGAAACCAATGGCACTGAGAGCCCATTGAAGTCAGCTCAAGGCATTATCGTTCCCGGTGGTTTTGGCTACCGCGGCATAGAAGGCATGATAGCTGCCACTACCTATGCCAGACAAAACAAAATTCCTTACCTCGGTTTATGCCTGGGCATGCAGGTGATGGTTATTGAATTTGGTCGCTATGCCTTAGGCAGTAAGCTAGTCAACTCCACCGAATTCGACCCCGATACCCCGTATCCAGTAATTGACCTGCTTCCAGAACAGCACCAGGTCAGTGATATCGGTGGCACTATGAGACTGGGCACCTACCCCTGCCACCTGGTTCCTAGGACACAAGTAGCTCAGGCTTATGATGAAACCGTGGTTTATGAACGCCATCGCCACCGCTTTGAATTCAACAACCACTTCCGTGAGCCACTGGAGCAAAAAGGGCTTATCCCCAGTGGGGTATCGCCGGATAACCGGCTGGTAGAGATCGCTGAAGTCAAAGACCATCCGTGGATGGTGGCCTGCCAGTTTCACCCCGAGTTTAGGTCACGCCCCAACCACCCCCACCCCCTATTTGTCAGATTCATCGGGGCTGCCAAGGAAACCCTGGTTGAGGGCACTCAAGTAACATTGCCATTATCATAATGCTGGTATAGGAAAACAAGTGCGCCTATTTCTAGATACGGCCAATATTGACCATATCCGCCACGGAGTTAAGCTGGGGGTAATCACCGGGGTGACCACTAATCCCAGCCTAGTCTCCAAAGAGGGCAAAGTGGATTATAAACACCTTGTCCAGGAAATCTGTTCCATTGTCCCTGGTCCGGTATCAACTGAGGTACTAAGTCAGGACGTCTCAGGGATGGTTGCTGAGGCCAGGCAAATTGCCACTTGGGCAGAAAATGTGGTGGTAAAAATTCCGGCTAGCCTTGAAGGTGTTGAAGCTACCCATCAACTGGCTAAGGAAAACATAAAAGTGAACTTTACCCTATGTTTCTCTCTAAACCAAGCTCTCCTCGGGGCTCTAGCCGGGGCTGCCTTTGTCAGCCCCTTTGTTGGCAGGCTGGATGATATCGGCGAACATGGCATGAGGCTGGTAAAAGAGATTGTCGAGGTATTCAAGAAATACCCCGACTCTATAAAAACACAACTAATCGCCGCCAGTATCAGGCATCCGCAGCATTGTATTGAGGCGGCTGAAGCTGGTGCCCAAATTGCCACCGTTCCCTACCAAGTGTTGATGCAGATGATACGACATCCACTTACTGACATTGGTATCAGCCGCTTTCTGGAGGACTGGCACAAAGTAATGGGTGAAGGCAAGAGCATATGACCGAGGTAGTTTACTGGCAGTAAATTGTCACTCTGATTCTATGACGAGGGATGTCTTTCTTCATAAAATATGTGAGAGGTTTAGAAAATGAATATTTCTGAATTGGAAACCAAAACTCGGGATGAATTGATCGAGCTAGCCAAACAGCAAGGAGTCGACGGCTATAGTGGGCTGAAAAAGCCGGAGCTCATTCTGCGCCTCATTCAAGCTCAAGCTGAACAGCAGGGCTACTCGTTCCTTGGCGGTGTCTTAGATATTATGGATGAGGGCTATGGCTTCTTACGCCAGGATAATCTTCTTCCTGGACAGAACGACATCTACATTTCCAACTCACAGATTCGCCGCTTCGGCTTAAAATCCGGAGACACTGTCTCCGGACAAGTCAGACCACCTAAAGACGGTGAAAAGTACTGCAGCCTGGTACGTGTCGAATCAGTAAATGAGCTCGATCCAGAGCAAGCTAAGAATCGAATTCATTTCAACTCCTTGACACCTACCTTTCCCGATAAGCTGTTCAACTTAGAGACTAACCACCATAACTTATCAACACGGCTCATCAACTTGGTAGCTCCTATCGGCCGCGGTCAACGTGGGCTCATTGTATCACCGCCCAAGGCCGGCAAGACTGTGCTGCTAAAGCATATCGCCAATGCCATCACCAGTAACTACACTGAGCCTCATCTCATGGTCTGTCTCATTGGCGAAAGACCTGAAGAGGTTACTGACATGAAGCGCTCAGTGAAAGCCGAAGTCATCGCTGCTACCTTCGATGAGCCAGTAGAGAATCACACTCGAGTAGCTGAATTAGCTCTGGAGAGAGCCAAAAGACTGGTAGAAGTAGGCAAGGATGTAGTCATTCTGCTTGATGGTATTACCCGGCTAACTCGCTCTTATAACCTGGCGATGCCTCCCAGCGGGCGCACTCTATCTGGTGGTATCGATTCAGTAGCCCTTTATCCACCAAAACGCTTCTTCGGAGCAGCTCGTAATACTGAAGAAGGCGGTAGTCTAACCATTATTGCTACTTGCCTTGTTGACACCGGTAGCCGCATGGACGAGCTTATCTACGAGGAATTTAAGGGCACCGGCAATATGGAATTACATCTCAACCGTCATCTGGCTGAAAAAAGAGTCTTCCCAGCTATAGACATCCTGCACAGCGGCACTCGCCGTGAGGAGCTATTACTCGATGAGGCTACAGTAAAACAGATTTGGCTGCTGCGGCGCATAGTTAACATGCTAGCCGAAGACTCAACAAACCACACTGAAGCCACGGAAAGGCTTCTTGACCGACTAGCCAAAACCCAGACTAATGCTGAATTTCTGGCAACCTTATCCAAGGAAATGTAAGAAATTGCGTCCAAACTACCTGATTAACTCTCCTATACACTTTTGTCGATTTTGTGCTATGATAATGAGCAATATATCTCGGAGGCATTGGTGAAGGTAAAGGCTTCAGTTACAGTATTAGCGCTATTATCGCTGGCTATGTGCCTGATGCCAAGGCCAATCGATGCCTCCAGCCTAACGCTAACCCCATCACAAGGAATCATCGGCACAGAGGTCACCATACTTTCTAGCTGCAGCTATGGCACTGGCGATTACCACCTTTATTGGGGGGAAGCTGACAAGCTTCTCAGCCAGGGTGTAATCGATGAGACCTGTATTTCTATAACTTTCATCGTCCCTGAGGCCGCCAGAGGCAAACACAAAGTCACCCTGAAGATAGGCGACGATTCCTTCAATGGTGAATTTACGGTTATGCCATCTATCAGCCTCAGCACCAACCAAGGTACTGTAGACTCAAATCTGACGGTTACCGGGAACGGCTTCGATAGTAATGAGTCAAACATTGAGATAAAATATGATAATAGTCCAGTCGAAACTGGGATTGAAGCCAGCAGCAAAGGAAGCTGGCAAAGCACCTTCAAAGTCCCGGCCAGCACTCGGGGCGAGCATATTATTGATGCTGAAGGCACCACCCCAGCCAGTGAAGTCGACGACCAGACCTTCGCCATAGTTCCTCAAATCAATATTAGCCCAACCTCAGGATATGTGGGTACTATGGTAAGTATAGCCGGCACTGGCTTCGGCAGTGGGGAAACTAACATCACAGTAACCTATGATGGTCTAGCAGCAAAAACTGGAATTGCTTCTAATGCCATAGGCTCATGGCAATCTAGTTTCACCGTCCCTACGTCCACCAAAGGCAGCCATAAGGTAGATGCCCACGGAGCGGTTACTCCCGAAGCTGATGTCGCTGAAGCTACCTTTATCGTGTCTCCGGGGATAAAACTGGAACTGGCCTCCGGTCACCTTGGCGATAACATTTACATCGGCGGCAGTCTTTGGGTCAGCGGCATTGGCTTTAAAGAGAATGAGGCTGGAATTCAAGTCACTTTTGACGGCACTTTGGTTGCCAGCGGCATCAGCGCCGATGCCAAAGGCTCCTGGGTAACTCAATTCGAAGTGCCTCTAAGCACCAAGGGTGAGCACACTGTTGACGCTTCAGGAGATACCACTAAAGCTGGCGATGTCGCTGACTCTACCTTAGTCATCTCACCAAGAATAGAAATCAATCCCACCTCTGGAGCCATAGGTGATGACATAGTCATCAACGGCAATGGTTTTGGAGGAAGCCAAGCCATAACCATCAGCTATGGTGGAAGCCAGATAGCCACCGGCTCAACTACCAATGCCAAAGGTAGTTTCACAGCCAGCTTCAAAACCCCAAAAAGCCAAGCTGGTGACCATACTATAACAGTCACCGATGCTACTGCGGCTGTAGCCTCAGCCAGCTTCACCATGGAGTCGACACCACCGTCAACGCCCCAACTTGTATCCCCTGAAGCTGGCAGCAAGGTCGGTTTTATCGGCAAAACCATTGTTACTTTCGATTGGTCTGATATTGATGACCCCAGTGGCATCTGTTACCTGCTAGAAATAAGTCAAGGCACTGATTTCTCCGGCACTATGGTTCGTAAGGAAGCCTTAGCCCAATCCCAGTACACCTTGGCTGATGACGAGGCTCTAGCCAGAGGAGAATATTACTGGAGGGTGAAAGCTATAGATGGGGCTGGAAATCAGAGTGACTGGGCAACTGGGCAGCTACTTAAGGTTGGTATCATAGAGTTCTGGCTGTTAACAGTTATTATCCTAGTCGGCATTGGTATAATCACCATCATCTGGCGAATTATATCTATCAGTCGGCGAGGCGGCTGGAAATAAAGAAGCAGACTTGACAAACAGAAAAGCGTAGCTATAATATTGAGTTAATTTATAAGACAGAAAGCGAGGGAATGATATGAAATTAATGATTATCGGGTTAGGACAATGCGGTTCTCGGATTGCTGATGAGCTTGTTCGCCTAAATCGGCAGGCAGAGTCACATCGGCACACCAGTATAATTACTGGAGCCTTTGCCGTGAATACTGACCAGGCTGACCTCACTGGCCTATCTTATATTGGTTCCGACTACATGCATCGTATACTTATCGGGGGGCGTAAGACCTGGGGACATGGTGTGGGCAAGGTAAACGAGATGGGTGCTGAACTGGCCAGAGAAGATGGTGATAAAGTGATCGATGCTATCAGGACTGCACCCGATTTCTACCACACCCATGCCTTCCTGCTCATCGCCGGCAGTGCTGGCGGTACTGGGTCTGGCGCTATATCGATAATTTCCCAGATGCTCAAGGAGCGTTACATAGGCAAGCCAGTTTACGCCCTTGTCGTCCTCCCCTTTGAACACGAAGAGGTGGCTGAACTGAGAAGCGTCTACAACACGGCTACCTGTCTCAAGTCCATCCATCCGATAGCTGATGGTGTCTTCTTAGCTGATAATCAGCGCTATGTTAGAAAAGACGCCAGCATGGCAATGAACCTGCAGAAAATAAACAGACAAATCATCGAGCCCTTCTACGACCTGATGTGCGCCGGAGAGGTGACCAAATACAAGTATGTTGGTGCCAAGACGCTGGATGCTGGCGACATCATTCAATCCATCGATGGCTGGACGGCCCTCGGTGTTGGCAGAGCTGCAATATCGCGTGGTTTCCGCTCCCCCTGGGAACTGGCCAAGACCAGTTTTCGGGAAAAGAGTGGGGAAACTCTAAGAGCCATGCAAGCTATGGACGCTGCTGTAAGTGAGCTTTCTATTGGCGTTAGTCCTGAAGATGCTGGTAGAGCTTTATATCTCGTATCGGCCCCGGCTAGGGAAATGAGTATGGATATTGCCAAAGGTCTGGGCGATTACCTCCGAGAGATGGCAGAAAACGCCGTAATCAGAGCCGGTGACTTCCCCGGAGACGGAGGTACTGTTGATGTCACCATAATGTTTTCTCAGTTAGCCTTTGTCCAGAAGATAATGGACTACTATGACCGGGCTTCGGCCTTTGCCGTCAGCCAGAAGGAGCGGATAAAGGAAACTACCGGCCGACTCCGTGACATGGAGGATGCAGCTAAGGGGTTGCCCAGCTTAATCTAACCGCTCTAAGTCTTTCGTCCTGATGGAAACAAATACTCACTGCCCTTTAGCCTTTCGTGGCACATATTTGGCAGCAGCCTGAACGACCAGAGCTAGGCTCGTCAAGTAATCATCGTGTCCATCACTGGGGTCAACGAAGAAGTTAAGTGTCTGGTTGGGACGATAGACGCTCTTAGCTTTCTCTAGCTCAAACATAAGTTCCCTGTAATCCTGAGAGCCATCCTGTTTATACAGTTTTAGCCTGCCTGAATTGATGGCAGCCAGTAGGTCAAAACCTGCTTCTGACTTAGAGCTCTGAGTGAACTTAAACGGGATAACTTTGCTGCCCAGAGCCTGTCTCAAAAACGAGGTCACTGATTCACCAACGGCAGTAGCGTCAACTACAATCCGACTGCAACCCCAGACGTTCTTCAGGATATCCACCAACTGGGGGCAAAGGTCCGAGTGCCTCCTTCCCACCCAGACGTAGTGTTCAACGATGTTGATATGCGGGTCTTTAGTTATTGAGTCGCCTGCTGGGCTTATGACCTCAGCAATGGTGATGACGGTAGCGTCCCTACCCGGTCTAGCTAAGATTTGCTCCTCGACCACCTCGGACTCGCCAGCCAAGTCGATGCCGGCGGCATAGACTTTCGATGCTTGATGACGCCGATGAGCTCGTGCATGCTCACCAAGCATCTGAGCTATCTGTTGGCTGGATAGAAAGCCACCGCCGCCACGGATAGGTAGCAAGGCGTATTGAGTTCTGAAAAGTGGGTGGCTCTCGCCCAGCCTGTCCCGCTCAGCTTCAACAAAAGCACAATATTCAGGATTATGCTTGGCCACTTCCTGCCAATCATATCTGAAATGCCTTTTTATACCATCCTTCCTCTCTAGTTCAAGGTTGGTCTGCTTTATCTCCTCAAGCAGGGTGTTATCGTCCCAGGTAGTCCCGTAGTGGACAGTAGTCACGTTGAAGGCTGAGCCCATAGGTCTGAACTCTTTAGTGTATTTTTCTTTGGCTACATCTTGGGACTCGTCGATCTCCAAGAGGATGTCGGCGGTATGCCCGACCACCGAAGATGACTCCTCAGCCGATAGAAAAACCTGACGGGCCGCCCCCAGCTTGACGATATAGCCCATCTCAGTTGACCAGATGCCGGCGAAACCAAAATCGTCAAGTCTTTCCTTCAGCCTCATAATCGATATCACCGTCTGAGGTTTGAAGGTTGGAGAGCACTTAACAGCACTGCCACCCTTGGCCATGAACATTGTTAACAGTAGTACCTCAAGCTGCGCTGATAGCTCATTCTTGCCTCCCTGGCGGGCTATCTCTACAGAAAAAGTCAAGCCTTTCTTTTCTTGAATGCTCTCTAGGATGGCTTTGGCGACTTCTTGCTGGTACGGTCTTAGTTTCATCTAATTAGCGACTTGACTCCGAGGGGTATGGCTATCTCAGTCAACACCTTAGTGATAGCTTCCTTAAGAGATTTCTTCTGTTCTTTACTGATGTTGTAGCGGGTCTTGACAAGCCGGGCAATGGTGTTGGCAGCCTCGAGGTGGAGGTCAAGCCTGTCTGGCTCTTTGCCAATGAGTTCGCAGAGCTTGACTCTTAAGATGGCGATCTCCTCATCAATGCCTTCTATGCCCCAGGCCTGCTCAAGCTGGAGCTTCTCAGCCTCGTCAAGAACCTGACTGTAGAAGCCGTGCTTCCTTGCGTTCTGATTGCCTTTTGGTGCGCCTCTTTTTGCCATTCTGCTTTGCCTTGATGAGCCCAAAGACAAGGATGTGGGCAGCTAGGTCATACCTCTCCTCTTCCAAAGCTATTTTCAACAACTTCACCATAATCAAATATAATTCTAGCACTAATGTTCTATTAAGACAAGCCGATATTGTCGTTCCAGCCTTGAGTTAGGAAGTCGTAGCGCCACCTCAAAAGGCAATCTTCAGAAGTAAGGCGATAAACCAGCCGAGGATACCGCAGGCTGGGAAGGTCAGTATCCAGGTCAACACAATATCCCCGGCTATCCCCCAGCGCACTGCAGAAAGGCGACTTGTGGCACCAACACCCATGACCGAAGTGCTGATACAGTGTGTGGTGCTTACTGGAATACCAAAGTGTGAGGCAACCTCGATAACAGTAGCCGCCGATGCCTCTGCAGCGAATCCATGGACGGGGCGCAAAGTAGTTATCTTCAATCCCAGTGTCCGGATAACCCGCCACCCGCCAATAGCGGTACCAAGGCTAATCGAGGCTGCTGAAACTGCAACAACCCAAAAGGGAATCTGGAACTCGCCCCATCCATAATAGACCATCAAAGCCATACAGATTAAACCAATGGGCATCTGGCCATCGTTCTTGCCATGGCTATAAGCCATAAAGGCTGCCGAAATGACCTGTAGGTTTCCGAAGATGCCTCGTACTTTGTCAGGTGCACTTCTTCGGAAAAGCCACATTATGACCACCATTAGCAAAAAACCACCGGCAAAGCCCATGAGAGGGGCAACGCCAACCGCAGAAATCACTTTGGTGAGAACGCCCCAAACGATGGTTTCACTACCGGAGATGGCGATACCAGCTCCCACCAGCCCCGCCACCAATCCATGGGTCAAGCTTATGGGCATGCCATAGTGTGTTAATACAACCGCCCAGATAATAATCGCTCCAGCTCCGGCGACCACAGTGCTCAAGGTCAAGGCTTCAGGAGCAACAATCCCTTTGCCGATGGTCATAGCCACTGCAGTGCCTGTGGCTGCCCCGGCGAAATTACAAAAGGCTGCCATAATAATGGCAGCCCGGGGGGAAAGGGTACGAGTCCCAACTACTGTGGCGATAGCATTAGCGGCATCGTTAAAACCATTTGCAATACCGAAACCGATGGCCGCTATAACTACCAGAATTAACAGAGCCAGGGATTCAGGCATGCTTCAATACTACAGCTTCGAGGGCATTGGCTACATCCTCCCCACGGTCAGTAGCGCTTTCCAAGTGTTCATAGATTTCGCGCCATTTGATGATATCACGCACATCCCTTGTGTTATCGAACAGCTCAGCCAAGGCAGCGTGATGCACATCATCAGCCTCGTTTTCCAGACTATTGATCTCCACACATTGTTCCAGAATCTGCTTGAACTGTTCACGGTGACGCAAGAGAGGCATTACTTCGTTGAGCTTATGGGTTACCTTAACCACGATCAAGGCTAGCTCTCGGGCCCTTTCCGTGGGTTTGGTAATATGATAAAGGAAGGCGGTCCTGCCGGCAGCCTCGATGAAATCCATCACATCATCTAGGCTATTGGCCAGGTGAGCGATATCCTCTCTATCGATGGGGGTCACAAAGGTGCGATGCAAGCTCTGCATTATCCGGTGAGTTATGATATCACCTTCGTGTTCCAGATCCTTGATTCGCTTTACCTTCACTTCAACATCTTCATAATTGTCGAAGAGATTGGCCAGCTTTCCTGCCGCCATGACTAGATTAGCGGCGCTTTGTTCAAACAAATCATAAAACTTCGTCTCTCTGGGAATCATTAGGAACCTAGCCAAAATGCACCTCCTAAGCGCCTAGAATAACATAATAGACAAATCTCTGGCTTGCCCAGCTCAGGCAGCCTCAACTCACGCGTATTATAACACAAGTTATAGCAGGTTTTGACCAGCAAGCGAAGAATTCTTTATAGACTCTTCCCCTTCACTTCGTTTAGGGTCAGGGCAGCAATTTGCTGCTGATAAACAGACTTCACTAGATTGCACGACTTGATGAATTGCTTGCCCTGTACACAGCAGCCAGATGGAATAGACCCATTTATGACAATCAGCAGCCAAGGGGCTGAATGTTTCTAAGCATCAAACCTGTCTGAACAAGGTGCCAAAGAAAGCGACTATTTTCTCCGCCATGGCTACCTCATATCCCCACCAGAAATGGTCAGCCCCGGAGACAAGCTCAAATTGCTTCGGTTCAGCCGCCTCTCGATTAATTAGCTCCGCTTTCTGAAGCGAAACCACAAAATCCCCAGCCCCACAGATTATGAGCTTAGGCTTAGCACAGTCCTTTAGCTGGGATACTTGTGATAGTTCAAGCGGCGGAGAAACAAGTGCCACCGCCTTAACCCGGTCATCACTACAGGCAACCGCCGAAGCCACAGTGGCGCCAAAAGAATAGCCTAATAATCCCACTTTATCTACACCCACTTCAGGCTGGGAAATTAGCCAACTTATAGCTGCCGCCACATCCTCTTGCTCATCAACACCGCCGCCAAAACTGCCTCCGCTGCCTCCTACTCCACGGAAGTTAAACATGAAGGCAATTATAGACCTGTTAACCAGAGTCGAACCCACCGCTAGTATAACATTGTTATCCATTGAGCCACCATAAAGAGGATGAGGATGGCACAGGACTACCGCTGGAAAAACTCCGTCGCCCTCAGGGAAATAGCAAGCCCCTTCCAGAGTAAGATTGCCACAAGGGAAGGATATGTCGCTCCGTCTCAGCCTTTCTTCTCCCTTTTATTCCCCCACCAGGCTTTAAGTCTAGTATTTACTTCCTTTTCATAGCCCTGTTCACTGGGGAAATAATAACGCTTCTCCCGGAGCGAATTCGGCAGGTTCTGTTGCTCTACAAAATGTCCGGGGTAGTTGTGAGCATATTTGTAGCCTTTCCCATATTCCAGCTCACGCATCAATCGGGTAACTGGATTGCGCAGGTGAAGTGGTACCGGCTCATTTCGACTTCGCTCAACATCTTGCTGCACCCGAGAGTAGGCGTCATATAAGGAATTGCTTTTCGGAGCCGTAGCCAGATAGGTCACCGCCTCAGCCAGAGCCAGATTGCCCTCAGGCATACCAACAAAATGTGCTGCTTGTTGAGCTGCTACAGCCACCATCAACGCTTGAGGATCAGCCATACCTACATCTTCAGAAGCAAAGCGCACCAGACGTCGGGCAATATAAAGAGGGTCCTCTCCAGCCTCAAGCATTCGCCCTAGCCAATATAAAGCTGCGTCGGGGGCTGAACCACGCAGCGACTTATGAAGCGCTGAGATAAAGTCATAATGCTGGTCACCGCTTTTATCATAAAGCAAAGCCCGTTGCTGTAGCGCTTCCTCAATACTTGTCAGGCTGAGCCGACGATACCCATCAGCCTCAGGCGAACTAGCCAAAGTTGCCATCTCCAAGGCATTGAGTGCTACCCGAGCATCACCATTAGACATAACAACCAAATGCCTTAGAGCCTCTCCGGCTAGCTCCACCTTCAATTTCCCTATCCCCCTCCCCCTATCTTCGATAGCTCGTTCAACGATAGAACGAATCTCTATATCAGTTAACGAATTCAAAGTAAATACTCGGCACCGCGAGAGCAAAGGAGAGATAACCTCAAAGGAAGGATTCTCTGTGGTAGCGCCGATGAGAATTACCACGCCATTTTCCACAAAGGGCAATATCGCATCCTGTTGAGCTTTATTAAATCGATGGATCTCATCAATAAACAGGATAGTTCGTTGCCCAGATAGCTTGAGCCTATGCTTAGCTTCATCAACGATGCGACGCAGGTCAGCCACACCGGCACTAACTGCACTCAGTGGACTAAAATGTGACTTGGTGATGCTAGCAATAACATAAGCCAGAGTTGTTTTGCCACTACCAGGCGGGCCCCAAAAAATCAGCGACGGCAACTGGTCTGCCTCGATACATTTTCTGAGCACCCGCCCCTCGCCTACCAGATGCTCCTGCCCCATAAACTCAGCAAAATTTAGCGGCCGTATTCTGGCAGCTAAAGGCATATCACCGGGCAGCTCAGAGTCTACCCTAGATATTGCTTTGCCCTTCGATTCCAGCTGATTTAAATCGAAAAGAGTCATGTTACCTCTCTCTTTAACGTTTGAGCTACCCTAACCGCTTTATCATAATAATTCTTAACCTCTTCCACATAGGTCAGTGCTGATGCGACCACGGTAACTTGGGCAAAATCTCTAGCTCCGTAGAAATCACCACCTCTTATTTCAGCATTATGTGCTAACTCCCGCAGGCGATTTCCCAAAGCTTTGGTCATATCAACATTGGCTTCCTTAGCTGGGACTGAGAGAAGATATAGGGCTTTGCCAGCATCCTCCAATTTGCAATCAATCGAGAACCGGCCCAAAGCTGCACTCATTGCCTCCATGGCTTTAAGTGTTTCCGAGCCCTTCTCCTGAAAGCCCTGCATCTTTCTCCAAGGAAATCTTGACACCGAAAATTGTGTCTTCCCAACGCCTATCGCTGTCCAGCTTGCTAAAGTTTGTACC
This sequence comes from Dehalococcoidia bacterium, assembly GCA_011170325.1. GTDB lineage: Bacteria > Chloroflexota > Dehalococcoidia > GIF9 > UBA5629 > W265. Next base: position 14,014 of record DUEX01000015.1, read on the forward strand.
ATGTCACCAACGCCTAGTGCCCACACCCCAACATATCCTGAGCCAACCACTTCGCTAGCACAAAGAAGGTCATAGAATGGAAGGGCTATCTCTTTATTCAAACTGCCCATATTATCAATTGATGTCGCATTTCCTCCCACTCTGAACCTCTCATTATCCACCAAGAACACAGCGTCAGCTACCTTATGAATAGACTTGAGGCAGATAGCCGTATTATAAACACATTGCGGCTCGGTTGCCTCAGGCTCAAAGGGGAGAATGATGAGTGCATAGACCGGTTTGCCTACATAACGCTCCTTAAGTTGTTGAGCCATTACCGGAACTCCGCCAGAACCAAGGCTTCCAGCAGCACCAGCGATAAATAAGAAAGCGTCTGTCTCAAAAAACTCACCCGGTCTCATAGCTGCTATTACCCGGTCACCTTCCTCACTCATAAGTGCAGCGCCAGCTTCAGTAGACTTGCCGTCACCTCCAAGGGAACCACGAATAAAGATAGGCTGTAGCCACTCAGGCCCAGACTTAGTCAATACTGCTAAACTAGCCTGGTCATTATTAACCGCATAGGCACGGGTAACTATGCTGACATGTCGTTCAACTTTTGCTCTTTTATTTAACCGAGCAAATTCACTAGCCAGCCTGCAGCCACAATCACCAAGACCAATAACTAGCAACTTCATATGCTACTTATATCTCCTCACCTGAAAACGGTATAGCTTAATCGGTTCGTCGCCTGATATGCCAGCTTTAGCTCGGCAGATATCAATCTGCTCGTCTACAGTATCCACGCCTTCAAGGCCAGGCAGCAAAAGTCCTCGCCTAAACCCACACTCTACAATCACGCCATACTTCTTAGGGTCAAGCCGGTCAATGCTATCCACCGGCTCAGGCTTGGTGAGTATATCTATGCTATATTCCAAATTATCTAACTCAGAAGCCGCAACCGGCGTAAAGCGAGGGTCCTCAGTAGCCGAACTAATAGCATTGGCAACGATTTCCTCGGCTACATTCGCCCTAGTTGGCTCAAAGGTGCCAATACAGCCCCTTAGTTCACCATGTTTCTTAATGGACACAAAGACACCAGCTCTTTCCTTCATTTCAGCAGTAAGCTCCTCTGCTTTGAGCACCCTGCCCTCGCCAATATAACTTTCCACCGCCTCTTTAGCTAACTTTACTATTGGGTGAAGCTCCTTTTCCATGTCACTGCCTCCTTCCCCCCTTTATTATTATACCAGCGTAGCCGACTACGCTGGTATAATCACCCGATGTGTCACCACTTGTCTGATATCTAACTAGTTCTGCCTCTCTCCCTCCTAACTCCTTAGAGGCAGAAATAAGGCTAACCGCTGGTGCATAGCCACACATCGATATATCCAACTCCTCAACTCGCTTCAAGAGCTCATCCTCATTTAAATCCAGTATGGCTTCGATAGCCTGAGCATCTTTCCTCTGAGCAGTTTCCTGCGGTTCATAGTGGGTCATGTCACTGCTGGCTATGATTACAGTCCCCCGACCTAATCCCTTAATAGCCCTGGCTATTCCCTTGCCGATTTCTTTATAGGCAGCACCGGCCGAGTGGGAGAGAACGATAGGCACTATCTCGATGTCTGGCTTGAAATACTGTAAAAATGGAACCTGAACCTCAATGGAGTGCTCATATTGATGTGCCATATAGTCTTCTTCTAAGTAGCTAGATATAGCTAAAATCTGCTTTCCAAGTTCCGAGTCAATTTCTACCTCACCCAAAGGTGTTTTCCATCTGCCTTTCGTCATGATACTAAAAGGTTTTCCTCTCCCAGTGTGATTAGGACCTAAGATGACAAAGGTGTCCCTAAATTTGATTCTAGATATAACAGCCCCAGCTACTGGCCCTGAGTAGATATATCCAGCATGAGGCGAAACCAGTCCGACTACCTCGACTTTCTCTGCCTTCTCATCAACCAATTCTCTAATCTGTGCCCTAAGCTGGTCGGGTAAGCCCGGGTAAAATTGGCCAGCGACAACTGGATTCCTAATCATAATACCTCCCTTAGCAGAGCTAAAACCCCGCGACGTTAACCAACCGTCTTAATATTAAGTTCAGCTCCGCAAAACTTACACTTTGAACCGCCAATGCCCACCACTTGAGCATCGTAGCCAAATCTTCTAATGACCACTTTGCCACAAGAATAACAAACAGTATTCTCTCCGTCATGACCAGGGATATTGCCCAAATAGACAAAGCGCAACCCTGCTCTTTTGCCAATATCATAAGCCTTCTCCAGGCTAGCTATTGGGGTCGGCGGCAAGTGAGTCAGGTAATGATGAGGATAAAACCGGGTCACATGCCAAGGAGTCAGCTCACCCAGTTCATCCCGAATCCAAATAGCAATACCCTCCAGCTGCTCCTCATCATCATTCATCGTCGGAATCACATTGGTCACCACCTCGACATGCATCCCCCATTTCACTTGAGCCCGTTTAGCCACCTCGAGAATTCCTCGCCACCGGGAAATTTTGGCTAAGTCGCGATATAAAGCATCAGAAAAACCTTTGATATCAACCCGCCAAGCATCGAGATAAGGCCCGATAGTATCCAAGGCCTCCGATGTAAGATAGCCATTAGTAACATAAACACTGTAGAGCCCATCTTTCTTAGCCAGCTTCGCTGAATCCAGGGTATATTCAAACCAGATACTTGGCTCATTATAAGTCCAGGCAATGCCACCACAATTATGCTGCTTGGTTAATTTCACAGCTTCCTGAGGCGAAATTCTTCGTGAACCCCTCACCATTTCGGCTGGCTCCTCAACACAAGAGATCTCCCAATTCTGGCAATGCTTACAATGAAAATTGCACCCCCAAGTACCTAAAGAGAAAACCAAGCTCCCTGGAAAGAAGTGGAACAGGGGTTTCTTCTCGATAGGGTCAACCGCTACTGACGAGGCCTCAGCATAGTTAAGGATACGAAGAATGCCATCATTATTTCGACGCACTCGACAAACACCAAATTTGCCCGGATTAATAACACAACGCCACTGGCAAACATTGCAACGTACTCTAGACCCAGGAAGCTTGTCGTAAAGTATCGCCTCAGACATTAGTCAACCGCCACCCCAACCAATTATACCACTTCACTCTAACCCATTATAGTCAGTCACTAGACAACGCTCAAGACTTAATCTAGAATAGCCTCCAAGAGAACCTAAAAAGGAAGGAAAATGATTCCAGAACTTAATGAAGAGCAGAAAAAATACTAAAGAGAAGCGTCAGAGAATTTATGGAACGAGAAATAATTCCCATTGCCGATGACTATGACCGCAAATATCACCCTCTCGCCAAAGACATGGCTATAGACCTCTTAATGATAGGCATATAAGCTTTTACTTAAGCCGACTAAAGAAAACATGATGGTTATTGGCTTGACTGGCAACTTCGGCACTGGCAAAACTACAGTATCTGGAATCCTAGCTGAGCTCGGTGCCGTCATAATCGAGGCTGATAAGCTGGGGCACGAACTTCTCCAACCTAATAGCCAAGCCTATCAGGAAGTGGTGGCTGCTTTTGGCAAAGCTATTTTAAAGCCTAACCAGGAAATAGAACGCCACAAGCTAGGTCAACTAGTCTTCACCAACGCTACAGCCTTAGCTCAACTCAACCATATAATGCACCCTGAAATGTATAAAATGGCACAGGAAAGAATCGAGCTATATCGGAAGCAAGGAAACAAGGGCGTAGTTCTCGAAGCTGCTCTGCTAATCGAAGCTGGCTGGGCACCACTGGTAGACCAGATCTGGGTTACCGTGGCTCCAGAAGCGGTGATAGTCAATCGGCTGAAAAGCCAGAGAGGGCTTGATAAAGGACAAGTCTTAGCTCGTCTTTACTCCCAGATGCCATCAGAGGAAAAGATAAAACAGGCTGATGTAATTATTGATACCGATTGCCAACTTGCCGAGCTGAAAACAAAAGTGGCCAAGCTATGGCAAGAGCTACAAGCCAAGCTGGAGAACATGTAGCCCCGTCCTTCAAGGTCGCTTTTGGTAAGGCTAGGGTTGATAAACAACCCAAAAGCCTAAACTTGACATTCGGCTACCCAATCTGGTAAATTTAGCTTCGCTTTTGAATATGAAAGGAACTTACGCTATCGTTGAGACTGGTGGCAAGCAATATAAAGTAGCCACAGGACAAAAAATAGACGTCGACCGCCTAAGCGTTGCTGAAGGCAAAGACATCGAGCTTTCCAAGGTGCTATTTATTGCCGATGGTGAAGATACAATTATAGGCAATCCAACTATTGACGGTGCTAAGGTAATTGCTACTTGCCTCGACGAAAGAAAAGGTGATAAAATCATTGTCTTCAAATATAAGCCTAAGGCGCGCTATCGCCGAAAGAAAGGACATCGTCAGCTTTATACTAGATTAGAGATTAAGGAAATCGTCAAACCCGGCGAGAAAGTGGCAAAAGCAGTCCGAAAGAAGAAGATAGCAGTTGGAGATGAAGGCTAATGGCACATAAGAAGAGTGGAGGTAGCACACGCGGTGGTCGCGATAGCCAGCCTAAGCGACTGGGTGTAAAAAGGTACGATGGCCAACAGGTTCATGCCGGAACTATTTTAGTCAGGCAACGAGGAACTCGCATCCATCCCGGTAACAATGTCGGCGTAGGCAAAGACCACACTCTTTTTGCCCTTATTGACGGCGTAGTCAAGTTCGAACCAGCCACTAAAGATAGAAAAAAAGTTAGCATTTATACCGAGTAAAGAAAAATGAAGGATAAAATTCATCCTGAATATTATACTGATGCCAAAGTAATCTGCTCCTGTGGCAATACTTTCACTACTGGCTCCACCAAGAAGGTGCTCAAAGTTGAACTATGCAGCAAATGCCACCCATTCTTCACTGGCGAACAGAAGATAGTGGACACCGCCGGCAGAGTAGAACGCTTTAAACGCCGCTATAAACTGACCGATTAAGTAGGTAAATTGCAGTCTATCTACTAGCTTCGTATAGGTCTAAAGACCTGTCCCTACTTTCATTCTTCAATTATAATTGTTGTAGGGACAGACCTTTAAGTCTATTCGCTCAAAAAGCGATGTCTTAGCTGCTCCTTTTTATTTGCAAAAATGGCAATGTCGAAACCTTTCTATTACGGTGGACAAGCAGTAATCGAAGGCGTGATGATGCGGGGGCGAGAGAATGTAGCTATTGCCGTTCGCCGCCCCAATGGCGAACTAGATGTAACTAGCCAGCCTCTTGCCAGCATATATAAAGGTTGCTTCAGGGATATACCTTTGATAAGAGGCATAATTATCCTTATCGAGACCTTAGTCCTCGGTATTCAAGCCTTGCTTCATTCCGCCCAAATTGCCTCAGCCGAGGAGGAAGAGGAGGACATATCTCCAACATTGTTGTGGGGAAGCCTGGCTATAGGCATCGCCTTTGCTGTAGCTATATTCTTTGTTGCTCCCCTGTTACTCACCCGCTATCTCATTGACCCTTACATTGCCTCGGCCTTAATCAGCAACCTAATTGAAGGTGTCATGCGTATCGGCATCTTTATCGCCTACCTGAAGTTGATAAACTTGATACCTGACATAAGAACAATTTTTGCCTATCACGGCGCCGAGCATAAGGTAGTCAATGCCTACGAATCTGGAATGTCCTTGGAACTAGAACATATTAAAAATTACTCCACCACCCATGCTCGCTGCGGCACCAGCTTCCTTCTGGTTGTTCTAGTTGTCGCCATAATTGTTTTTGCCCTGCTCGGTCGCCCTCCAATGTGGCTGAGCATCTTATCCCGCGTCGTTCTCATCCCTGTTATCGCCGCTATCAGCTACGAATTTGTCCGCTTTGGGTCAGCCCATAGTGAAAACCGTGTGGTGCACAGCCTTCTCGCTCCCGGGCTTATCTTACAATCTATGACCACCAGAGAGCCAAACAACAGTCAACTGGAAGCAGCCTTATCAGCCTTAAGGAAAGTCATCGAAACTGATAGCTCGGAGAACAGCCAACTGACCCATAATGAGGCCTAAACGGTATCTTCATCCTCAAGCTGCTGGAAAAAGCAACTCCAGTTGCCAGTATGACATACCGGACCAGTTGGCTCAGCCCGAATCAGAATAGCATCACTGTCACAGTCCTTAGCGATAGAATGCAGCTTCAGAATGCTGCCTGAGGTAGCTCCCTTATGCCACAACTCCTGCCGACTCCGACTGTAGAACCAAACCTCACCACTATCTAAAGTCCGCTGCAGAGCTTCCTTATCCGCATAGCCCAACATCAGCACCTCACCACTCGTAGCATCCTGAACTACGACCGGGATTAAGCCCTTCTCATCAAATTTCAACATTCTTGGTCACCCTTGTTTCTTCGGAAAGCTCTAGAGACCTGCCCCTACATTTTTATAGCCCTGCTCCTTGAGACGCTGGCACCAATACCCTACTTGACAGTTAAAGCCTCCTTTAAATCTAGGTCACCAGTATAAAGTGCCTTGCCAACAATAGCCCCTTCGACCCGCAGCTCCTTAAGCTTCTCCAAATGACTTACTAATGAAATACCACCTGAAGCAATGACTGGCAAATCCACACTGTCAACCAACCCAGCTATCGCCTCAAAATTGGGCTCGGTTAATGTGCCATCACGCTCTATGTCAGTATAAATAAGACGCCTTACCCCTACGTCCACCATCCTTCGGGCTAGCTCCACAGCTGTAACTTCACTGCCTTTCCGCCAGCCATGAGTGGCTACATACCCATCCCGAGCGTCAATGCCAACCACTATAGCTCCACTGAACCTGCGGCATAACCTTTTCACCAGCTCTGCTTGCTCTACCGCCACCGTGCCTAGAACAACACGCTCTATCCCAATTCTCAGTAACTTCTCCACCACCTCTTCCCGCCTAATGCCACCGCCAAGTTGGATAGGTAAGTCTACCTGCTTTGCCATCGCCTCAATAATTGCTATATTACCTACCTCTCCGCTGGCTGCTCCGTCTAGATCAACCACATGAAGCCTGTGGGCTCCCTGAGCTTGCCAGTTTAAAGCAACAGCTACTGGGTCTTCAGAGAAAACCGTCTCCTGGCTATAATCACCCTGATACAAACGGACACACTTGCCACCTTTAATGTCAACAGCCGGAATTATCTCCATGCCATGTACCACCTTCTTTTGCCAATAATACCTTAACGAGAAACTCAGCTCAAGCTAAAAGAGCATAACCACAGGTATGCGCCAGACAAAGCCTACTTGAAATTCTCAGTATTTGTTATACAATAGTACAGGTGTACCCACAACTCGAACAACTTGTCGTCAAATCCCAAGCTAATGCCTTCAAATTAGGCCGAATGGGTATAAAATTAGAAGCCGCTCGTCAGCCAAGAGCCAAACTTTAAAGGAGGTTAGACAATGGCAACAACTGCCGAACTAATTGAGAAATACAAGGAGAGAAGAGAAAAGATTAAGCAGATGGGAGAGCCCAAGGTTCTCGAAAACCGCCGTAAAGCGGGGCAACTGTCAGCCCGCGAAAGAATCGATTACTTTTTCGATCCTGGCACTTTCACTGAGCTAGGATTATTCATCAAGCATAGGACTGCAGCTTTTGGACTGGATAAAAGGGAGGTGCCTGCTGAGGGAATTATAACTGGTTATGGCAAGGTAAACGGCAGGCACGTTGTCGCCTCTGCCGAGGATTATAGCAGTATGGCTGGTACTTTTGGCGAATATCATGGTAAGAAATTCGCCCATGCTCTTGATTTTGCTAAGGAAGTGGGCTGGCCCTGTATTAGTATGAATGACTCGGGAGGTGCGCGACTTCAGGAGGGAATGGACACCCTCGAGTCTTATGGTTGGCTATTCAGAGCTCAAATTCTGGCTTCAGGCATAGTGCCTCAGATATCCTTGCTTATGGGTCCGTGCTTAGGGGGACAAGCCTATCACCCGGTGATGCAGGACTTCCTTATCCAATGTAGGCATACCGGTTTTATGGGGATCGCCGGTCCCGCCTTCGCCAAAACTCAGATTGGAGAGGAGATAACCCTTGAGGAACTTTCCGGCTGGAAAGCTCACGCTGTTAGATCAGGGCAAACCCACATTGTAGCCGAAGATGACAAGGATGCTTTAGATAAGTGCAAGCACCTCTTATCCTTCCTCCCCTCCAATAACAAGCAAAAACCACTTCGCACTGAGACAAAGGATGACCCGGAGAGAACAGTCCCTGAGCTGGACGCCCTAATTCCCGACCGTCCGACTCACCCCTTCGACATGCTTAAAGTGATTACATCAGTAGTAGATGACAGCCACTTCTTCGAGATAATGAAGGATTACGCCCGGAATTGCATAATAGGCTTCGCTCGGTTTAATGGGCGCCCCGCAGGTATAGTAGCTAACCAATCAATGCAGGCTGCCGGAATTATAGATGTAAATGCCGCAGATAAAATGGCCAGATTCATAAGGTTCTGTGACTTGTTTAACATCCCACTAATCAGCCTTCAAGACTGCCCTGGATATATGATAGGTTCTGAACAAGATTGGAAGGGTATTCTGCGCCACGGCGCCAAGTTGCTTTACTCCTGGGCTGATGCTACCGTGCCTCTAATTTCAATCATAGTAAGAAAATCCTACGCTGGTGCCCACTACGGAATGTTAGATAAAGCTATTGGTGCTGACCTTGTCTTCGCCTGGCCAACAGCTCGGGTTACCATCGTCGGCGCTGAGACTGCAGCCAGTGTTATCTTCGCCAAGGAGATAAAAGAGGCAGAAAACCAGCAAGAGGTGAGAGCCAAGCGGATAGAAGAATACGACGAGCTATACGAGAACCCCTACCGAGGGGCTGAGCGGGGATATATTGATGATATTATAATGCCTAGCGACACCAGGAAAATGATAAATAGAGCCCTAGATGTTTTAGAAAACAAGACCGTGGCTAGACCATGGAAAAAGTATTCCAATATCAATCTATAAGGAGGCAAACATGCCATTGGAAATAATGGAGGTACCCTTAGCAGGAAAAGTGCTCGAGGTCAATGTCAATCCCGGAGACAAAATAGCCGAAGGCAGCCAGGTCTGTACTATCGAGTCCATGAAAATGGAAAACCCTATTCTCGCCCCTGTTTCCGGGGTAGTTAAAGAAATAAAAGTTTCCCCAGGGCAGGTGATCAAAGCCGGCGAGACTATTGCTGTAATTGAGTATTAGGTCTAAATATCCTTAAGCTCCGCCCACTTCTTCATAGCGAGCTAAGGTAAATATCAGGTCGGATAGACGATTGAGATATTTCGGTACCTCATCGTTTGTGATTATTTCGGCTTCCTTCAAACCAATCACTCTCCTTTCCGCCCGCCGAACTATGGTCCTAGCCACATCCAGAGCCGCTGAACCAGCAGAACCTCCCCCAGGAACAACAAAAGCCTCGGGCATCTTAACCTTAGCTTCAAAGTTGTCTATCAAATTCTCCAACCTTTGCACCATTTCCAAAGTAACTATATTTTGCTTTTTCACTAGCTTCGAATAGTGCTCAGATGGGGTTGCCAGTTCAGCTCCAACGACAAATAAATCCTGCTGCAAGCCAAAAACAATGTCCTTGACCTCAGGCTGACAAAAGTGACGAGCTAGCCCTAAAGCTGAAACCGCTTCATCAATAGTGCCATAGGCTTCACATCTGGAATCAGATTTAGCCACTCTGACTCCATAGAGCAGACTGGTTTCCCCTCTATCCCCCTTCTTGTTAAAAGTCCTCATAAGTCCTCTCTTTGTTCACATTGCAGCAAACGCAAGGCAATTCTATGATACGTGCTGTAAAATAACACCTTTCTTGGCAAGCCGGTCAATTTCTGCCTCGCTATACCCCAGCTCTCTCAAGATTTCACCGGTATGCTCACCAAGCAAAGGAGCCTGAAATCTAATTTGAGGCACCATTTCCGAAAACCTAATGGGAGCCCGTACCAGCTTGACCTCCCCTACTCCAGGATAATCCGCATCGATAATCATTTCCCTAGCTATCACCTGAGGATCCTCAATTACTTCGTCCACATTAAGAAGAGGCCCGCAAGGAACATCAACAGCTGCTAGTTTTGCCACCAATTCATCACTACTATACTGCTTAAAGAGTTGGTTCAGCGTTTTCACCAACTCTTCCCGATTCTGGCATCTCTTATCATTCGTAGCATAACGGGGGTCTCCAGCCAAGTTGTCTAAACCTAAGGCTCGACAAAAATTCTTCCAAGACTTCTCACTAAAAACCCCCACAAAAATAGGGCTATCTTTAGTCTGGAAAACCTGATATGGCACAAACGTCGAATTACCTGAACCCATCCGAGCCGGTAGCTGACCTGTCAAGAAGTAATGGGTTATAAAATGGCTCATATAAAAAACTGCGGTATCAAACAAGTCAACATCAATTTTCTGCCCTTTGCCACTTTTCCCTCGCTCTAGCAAAGCCAGAGCAATCCCATAAGCCCCCAGAATCCCCGCGCCATGATCAACCACCGAAGGGCCTATCCTTATCGGTGGTCGACCAGCTTCACCAGTTGCCAACATAATGCCTGACATAGCCTGAGCTACTGGGTCAAAAGCCGGACGCTTACGGTAAGGCCCAGTCTGTCCAAAACCGGAAATGGAACAATATATTATCAATGGATTTACCCGGCTAACAGCCTCATACCCTAACCCAAGCCTGTCCACAGTGCCCGGGGTAAAGCTCTCTACAAGAACATCGACTCTACCCGCCAATTTCAGAGCTATATCTCGACCTTCTTCACTATCCAAGTCTAAAGCCATACCTCGCTTATTGCGACTAAGGTTCATGAGGAAAGCTCCGCTCAGTGCATGACGAAAGGATTCGCCACCCAAGGGCTCAATCTTAATTACCTCAGCACCCATATCTGCCAATAGCATAGTGCAACAGGGCCCAGCAGCAGCCTGGGTTAGATCCAGCACTTTCACTTTATCTAAAGGTACCATGTTACCCCCAATCCAGACAGTACATCTATGTATACCAGAATTCGCTTGCGTTATCAAAATTTTCAGCCATTCTAGCGGCTTTCCGAATTCTAAATTGGTCCATTTGACACTCTATCCGCCTGTTTGCTAAACTGGCATGAAATGGCAAAGGAATTAGCCAAAACCTCACCTAATGAAACTTCAACCAAAGGTCTAGTGGAGGTTTTTACTGGCGATGGCAAAGGTAAGACATCAGCAGCTCTAGGTATAGCCCTCCGTGCCTTAGGACATGGGCTTCGTGTCCACATTGTTTATTTTATGAAAGGTGACTTCCCTTACGGAGAACAAAAAATCCTATCCGAACTGCCCAATGTTACCTTCGCTAGATTTGGATATGAAACTTTTGTTGATCCGGCTAATGTTAAACAGGAGGAAAAGGAGGAAGCCAAAAAAGCTTTAGAGGCTGCCCGAAAAGCTATGTGCAGCCTGGAATATGACATAATAGTCCTTGATGAAATAAATGTGGCTGTAGCTTGGAACTTGGTCGATATTGACCAGGTAATAAAGCTGATAGGTGACAAACCAGAAAGGGTAGAACTTATCCTTACCGGTCGCTATGCTGATTCTAGGTTAATTGAGTTGGCTGACCTAGTCACCGATATGGTCAAGGTGAAACATCCTTATGATAAGGGGACACTATCCCGCAAAGGGATCGACTACTAAAGGCTAGGAATATGATAGAGCAACGAAAATCGGAGGGATTGGAAACAAAGGCTAGTAGGTGAGGTTTGTGGCGTACTACGTAAGGTCTTCGGAGAATATCGATTGCCAGCTCTGGTATAAAAATACAGCTAATAATACTGGCTAACCATATAGCGAAACAAAACGGGGAAGGATACAATGATTGTAACTTTAAGCGTAATCAAGGCTGATGTCGGTGGTTATGTTGGTCATTCCAGTTCGCATCCGGAACTGCTAAACAAAGCTGAAGAAGGTATGGCACGGGCTAAGAAGGCAGGGCTGCTCATTGATTACCACGTTACCAGATGCGGTGATGACCTCCAACTAATAATGACTCACCAGCAAGGAGAAGATAACGACCAAATTCACAAACTGGCCTGGGATATCTTCATCGACTGTACCAAGATAGCTAAAAAGCTAAAGCTGCACGGTGCTGGTCAAGACCTGCTGGCCGATGCCTTCTCCGGCAATGTCAAAGGTATGGGCCCTGGAGTCGCTGAAATGCGATTCGATGAGCGCGAAGCCGAAACCATCGTCATCTTTATGGCAGACAAGACTGCCTCCGGTGCCTGGAACCTGCCTCTATATAAGATCTTTGCCGACCCCTTTAACACCATCGGCCTAGTCATCGCTTCCAACATGCACGGCGGCTTCTCCTTTGAGGTTCACGATGTCAAAGAGAGTAAAAAGATAATTTTCAATGCTCCTGAGGAAATCTACGATATGCTGGTTTTCCTGGGCGCACCCGGCCGCTATGCTGTCAAAGCTGTCTACCACCGGCAAAGTGGTGAGATAGCCGCTGTTTCTTCCACTCAGCGCCTGTCATTGATGGCTGGTAGGTATGTGGGTAAAGATGACCCGGTGTGTATTGTCCGGTCTCAGGGACAGTTCCCGGCTGTGGGCGAGGTTCTTGAACCTTTTGCCTCCCCCAACATAGTGGAAGGCTGGATGAGAGGCTCCCACCATGGTCCGCTGATGCCAGTAGCCGTCAGCGATAGCAACCCCTCCCGCTTTGATGGGCCACCTAGAGTGATTGCTGCCGGCTTTCAACTCTCCGGAGGCAAGCTAATCGGCCCCCGTGATATGTTCGATGACCCAGCTTTCAACAACGCCCGGCAACAAGCAAACGATATTGCTGACATGCTGCGTCGTCTCGGCCCCTTCGAGCCGCACCGTCTGCCTCTAGAGGAGATGGAATATACCACCATGCCCCAGGTAATGGAAAAGCTTGAGGGAAGATTCGAAGGTATTTAAGCAGCGAAGAGAAATGCCCAAGCTTCTCCTGGCCACTACTAACCAGGGCAAAGCCCGCGAATATCGTCATCTCCTTAAAGGGCTCCCGTTTGAACTGGTGACCCTGCTCGAGGAAGGTATAGACATGGTTGTGGACGAGAAGAACACCAGCCTGGAGGAGAACGCCCAGCTAAAGGCTACCTCTTATACCAGCTTGAGCCACCTTATCACCTTAGCTGACGATTCTGGGCTTGAAGTCGACGCCCTTAGCGGTGAGCCTGGTATCCGCTCAGCTCGCTTCGCTGGAGACAGCGCCAGTGACAAGGACAAGGTTCAACACCTTCTAGGCAGACTAAGAGAAGTTCCCTGGGAAAAACGAACTGCTCGCTTCAGGTGCGTTATCGCTATAGCTACCCCGGAAGGAAGAATGGAATTATGCCACGGTGAGTGCCATGGCTTAATTGCCTTTGAAGCCAAAGGCGACAATGGCTTCGGCTATGACCCTATCTTTTACCTCACTGAATTTGATAGAACCATGGCTGAGCTCCCTCTAGAAATAAAGAATCAAACTAGCCACCGTGGCAGGGCTGCCCAAAAGGCACACCAAATACTGGAGCAACTTGCGGAGAAAGTCAAAACATGACCGGACTTTCTGACTCCTTTAACCGCCCCATAAACTATCTCCGTATCTCAGTCACCGACCGCTGCAACCTTCGCTGTATCTATTGCCTGCCAGCCGAAGGCGCTCGCCTCCGGCCCCACAGCGAAATCCTCACTTACGAGGAAATTACCACTATTGCCAGACTAGCTGCCGAACTGGGTATTGACAAACTCAGGCTCACCGGTGGTGAGCCGTTGGTCAGAGCCAAACTGACCGAGCTAGTAGCTATGCTAACCAAAATAGACACAATCGACGACATATCGATAACCACTAATGGTGCTCTCCTCAAGCACTATGCTCATGAACTCAAACAAGCTGGCTTGCGCCGAGTTAATATTAGCCTAGATTCTCTAAAGCAAGATAAGTTTGAGCTTATTACCCGCCGCGACATGCTCAAGGAGGTGCTCCAAGGCATCGATGCGGCTAAGGCTGCTGGGCTGGATCCAGTTAAGATAAACATGGTAGTTATGCATGGCATAAATGATGATGAGATCGTAGATTTCGCTAATTTGACCATCGCTGAAGGCTGGCATGTGCGCTTTATCGAGTTAATGCCATTCACCACAGATAATCCTCCTGAGGGACATTCAACATGGGGTAAGGCTAGTACCCACTCTCGATTCATGTCTGTTTATGAAATAAAGGAACGTCTCAGCAGGTTAGGAAAGCTGAAGCCTTGCCCACCCATTACTGGCAACGGCCCTGCCAAATACTTTCGCTTGCCCCAAGCTACTGGCACCATCGGCTTCATCAACCCAATTAGCCAGCACTTCTGTTTCAATTGCAATCGCCTCCGCCTTACTGCTGAAGGTAAACTCCGCCCTTGCCTTCTCAGCGACAAGGAAACTGACCTCCGCCAGCCGCTACGTGATGGCGCTACGCCTGAAAAACTAAGGCAAATAATAACAGAGGCTGTTCGGACCAAGCCCAAGCAGCACCATCTATTCCAAGGGTCTATCCCAAAAAAACGCCTCATGTCCCAAGTAGGAGGTTAAAGATGAGTTCATCCCCAGATATCCGCATGGTAGACCTTACCGAAAAACCGGTTACCACTAGACAAGCTGTAGCCAAAGGCAGGGTAGCCATGCAAGCCTCAACTTTAAGCCTGCTCAAAGACGGCAAATTACCTAAAGGAGATGCCTTAGCCGCCGCTCGTCTAGCTGGCATCATGGCAGCTAAGGAAACCCACCGCCTCATCCCCCTATGCCACCCACTGCTCATTGACAGCATCAGCATTGAATTCTCTCTGGATGAACAGACCTCAGCAGCAGAAATCACGGCTACAGTTAAAGGCAGCGGCAAAACTGGCTTTGAGATGGAGGCGTTAACTGCTGTAGCTATAAGCGGCCTGACTATTTACGACATGTGCAAAACTGTAGATTCATCACTACGCCTGGAAAATATCCATCTCACAAAGAAAAGCGGTGGCAAAAGCGGTACTGTCGTTCTTGAGTAGCCATCAGAAAAAGCTTGAGGTTCCCCAAAGGAGTATTTACTAACGGTAGATTATCACTCCGGCCCTGTACTCACTGAAGGAAAAACCTATAGGCGTATTCTTCTCACTCACAGGGCTCAAGATGGCAAAAACGAAGTTGCTAAACGCTCTG
The DNA here is from genome assembly GCA_011170325.1 of Dehalococcoidia bacterium. Lineage (GTDB taxonomy): Bacteria > Chloroflexota > Dehalococcoidia > GIF9 > UBA5629 > W265. The sequence goes on from DUEX01000015.1 coordinate 29,168, forward strand.
CCTAAAATTGATTGACTTGCTCCAGCAGGCAGGGTATACTCTTGACACCACAACTGTTGGAGGTATCCAATGAAGCTATCCTGTCTTCAAGAGAACCTTAGTAAAGGATTAAGTATCGTTGGCCGGGCTGTGGCCACGAGAACCACCTTACCCATAACTCAGAATGTCCTGATAGCCACCGACCAATCCCGCCTCAAGTTATCTGCCACCAACCTAGAGCTGGCAATTAGCTGCTGGATTGGTGCTAGAGTAGAGGAAGAAGGTGCCATTACCATTCCCGCTCGACTTCTCACTGAATTCATCAGTTCCCTCCCCAACGACCATATTGACATGGCCCTTACTCAGCATATCCTCCAACTCAAATGCGCCCGCTTTGAAGCGCGAATCAACGGTCTCGATGCTGAAGATTTTCCACCAATCCCTCAGGTTGGCGACGGTATAGCTGCCAAGATTGAGGTTGAAGCCCTAAGACAAGGAATCAGTCAAGTCACCTTTGTCGCAGCTACTGAAGAGTCCCGCCCTGTGCTCACTGGTGTCCAAGTTGAATTTGATGGAGATAAACTCACTCTGGCTGCTGCCGATGGCTTCAGGCTAGCTGTCCATAGTACCGCTCTACTGTCACCAGTTAATGAAAAGAGTGCCATAATCATCCCGGCACGAGCCCTGAACGAACTAAATCGCTTCCTCACTGACCAAGAAGAACCAGTTGAAATCACCCTAAATGAGCAAAAGAGCCAGGTCCTATTTCGCCTCAAGAATATAGAAATGGTCTCCCAGCTTATTCAAGGCGCTTTCCCCAGCTACTCCCAGCTCATCCCCCAAAGTTATGTCACTCGCGCTGTTGTTGATGTCGCTGAGTTCTTACGAGCCACCAGAATGGCTTCTATCTTCGCCCGCGATGGCAGCGGCATTGTCCGCCTAGCAATCACCCCTGGCGCTGAGCTTACCCCGGGTAAAATGAATATCTCAGCCCGAGCTGAAGAAATCGGTGATAATGTTGGCGAAATCGATGCTTTAATTGATGGCGAGCCAGCCAAGATTGCCTTCAATGCCAAATACCTCTCGGATGTCCTGGCTGTTCTTCGTCAAACTCAAGTGGCTCTGGAAACCACTACCCCATCCAGCCCAGGTGTCATCCGCCCTGTCGGCGTCGACAACTACGTCCACGTCATCATGCCGATGTTCGTGCAATGGTGACTCAGAATGCCCATAGCCTTGGTATAAGAAGTACCGCCAGCCCTAAAAATATCAAATTCAGTGGCCCACCAATACGAGTAAAATCAGTAAACCGGTAACCTCCGGGTGCATATACCATAGTATTTGTTTGATAACCTACTGGCGTTGCAAAACTGGTCGATGCAGCAAACGTTATCGCGACTAAAAATGGTCTAGGGTTTACGTTCATTACTGCTGCTACAGATATCACAATAGGTGCAAGTATTATGGCAGCGGCATTATTGGACATGACCTCAGTCAGTACGGCAGTCATTAAATACACCAAAGCCAGAACTACAACAGGGTCAAGGCCCATAAAAGGCGTCAATATTGTGTTTGACAACCATAGAGCAGTCCCACTTTGCTCTAAGGCAAGTCCCAAAGGGATGATACCGCCCAGTAAGAAAATAACTCGCCAATCTATGGCGCGATAGGCTTCCTCGATCGTAAGACATCGGCCTAACACCATCCCAATTGCACCTATTAATGCGGCAATTAAAATCGGGACAACATTTAACGCAGCCAACGTGACTACTACGCCAAGTATAAGAAATGCAGTGATCGCTCGGTCTCTACGCAGATAAAGTTCGGTCAATTCGTTCGTCACGATTAAATCACTAGACTTCATAAGACGAGATAAGTTGTTCTTGTCAACCTGTAATAGCAGTGTATCGCCGCCTTCCAGTTTTATGTCCCTCAAACGATCCCGAATGGTTTTACCACGCCTTTGCAGCGCAAGGACTATAGACCTATAACGGCGGTAAAAATTGGCAGTCTCCAAAGTACTACTTATCAGAATCGACCTTGGTGGGATGAGGGCTTCAACGAGCTGTAACCCATGGGAGCTGATTTTATTGTCATTCATAACAACGTTTGCCTGAGATTCCAGTCCGTATTTATGTTCTAGCTCAATAAGCCTATCACAATTACCGTGGATCAACAGAATATCGCCTCCTCTAATTTTGGTCCTTGAGGGTCGAGAAGTTGCTTTGTCATCTCGTATTAGGTTTGTAAGGTTTACATCAGATTCACTACTTGCCTTGCTCCCCTCCCAACTTTTACCGATCAATGAAGAATTCTTGGCAACTCGTACTTCTGCCAAATAGTCTGCAAGACGATATCTATCTATCTGTTGAAATTCTCCTTTGTGCTTTGGAAGCATCCATCGAGTCACAAACATTAGATAGATAATCCCAACGGTAGCCATTGCTAGTCCTAAAGGCGCAAATTCAAATAGGCCAAAGGCATCCATGCCACTTGTTACCGCAATTGAGTTAACCAGGATATTAGTAGAGGTGCCAATCAGGGTGCATACTCCCCCGAACTGACTTGCAAATGACAGCGGCATTAAGACACGAGAACTAGAGATTTTACGTGATCTAGCAAGCATAACTGCGACTGGAATGAAAATGGCTACTGTTGCAGTATTTACTACAAATGCTGATAGAGCAGCAATAGAAATGCACAGAACAAAAATAAGCTGTGATTCAGCCTTTCCTGCTAGTTTATCAATTTGGCGTGCCAGCCAGTCTACTAAACCTGTCCGCACCAATCCTGCACTCAAGATGAACATAGCAGCTACAATCGCCGTTGCCTGATTTGCAAAACCAAAAAGTACCTGGTTTGGGCTGATTAATCCTAGTATTACTAATACTAAAAGTATACACAGCGCAATCAAGTCAACCCGAAGTTTAGCGAATATAAAAAGACCCATTGCAACGGCGAGCACGGCAAGGGCCATAATAATAGATGTGTCAGGCATATCTAGCTTGCTATACGGAAGATGATTTTGATCCTACTCATAGTTCGAAAGAAATCGACTACACTAATCTTAACTATGATATCATAACAACAGTTTTTTGAGGTATATAAGAAAACGAATTGATGGTTTTCCATATTGTGGCATAATATATTAAATCCATCCTTTACGGAATATCAACTAGAAAGCATTACTCGAGTTAGCAATTAAATTCTACCTAATGTTTTGTCCTGCCTAGAGGATGCTATTCTCACCTGGTGGTGTAGGCTCAGTTTAGCGTGATGAGCACGCCTTTAATTTGATGCCCCATTGAAATCCCCCAGGCCTATATCTCTCCCTCGAGGCGGTTGATGACCAGGCCGGTGGGCAATTTGGGATAAAAGTAAGTTGACTTCCCTGGCATTCTGTCATTGACATCGGCGATTGCCTTAATAGCCGTCACCGGGATGGGGTTCAGCAAAAAAGCCAGCTGATACTGGCCACTTTCTACCATCTGTCGGGCTTGCTCAGCATCAGGGGTGTAGGCAACGCCGTCAGCCTCACCCGAACAGCCAAGCAAATTCTCCATAATAAGATGCTGGACAATACTAACATCCAGTTTTTTGTAAACTTCGGAGTGGTGCTCAGGCATTATTTCCTCAAGGGACACGGACTGGCGAAGCGTCAAGGCCACAACACTGCCTAACTTCAACCCCAAGACCTTTATAGCTGTTCCTGCCACATCAGGCAATCCAGTTTCACCCAAGGGAAAGGACTTCATCTCAAAAAAGGTTTCTAGCCGGTCTCTGAACTCAGTCAGGGCTTGAGGAGATATACCACGCACTAGGCGGTGGATAGGCAAAACAATAAGCCACGGTTCAGAGAAAGGTACCAACGTCATCATTACAAAATTGAAAGACTCATTGCCAGTTATTGATGAGAGCCCACATTGTCTTTGCCGCTGGTAGGCTAATGCTGTCTCGTAGCGGTGATGCCCATCGGCGATGTAAATGGGCTTTGGAGCTAGGAAATGGCTAACTCTTTGAACAAATTCAGGTTCGCTAGCCATCCAAAGCTGATGCGTCTCACCAGCCTCGGTAAAATCAACCAGTGGCTTGCGCTTCGTCTGCAAAACCAATAACTGGGTGACTTTCTGCCCCGGGTCTTCATAAAGGCCAAAGAGTGGACTAAAGTTAGCGGCACAAGCTTGCATCAACTCCAAACGGTCACTTTTAATCCCGGACACCGTATTTTCATGAGGAAATACAACCTTGCTCTCCCATGACTCCAACTTAACACAAGCCATTAGCCCCCTACGCCTTTTCCTGATATTTTGATAGCTGAAGGTATGCTCGTGAATGTAAAAAACGGGTACAGTGTCAGCATGCAGAATACCATCTTTTAGCCACCGGTTGAAGGTGGCATTGGCTCGGCTATGTTTGGCATTCATCTTCGTATCTTCAGGCAGCTCCATCCCGTGCTCAAGGCGAATGACATTGTAATCACTTTTCTGGTAATAATATCTTTGTTCTTCAGGAGAAATGACATCATAAGGTGGGCAGATAACTGCTGCCAAATCCTCAATTATCTTCTGATTGTAGCGTATACCTCGAAAAGGATGAACTTCAGCCAAATCGCTTCCTTCTAAAATTATTTACTGATACTTTTCGAGTCCTCCCCACCAAACCTCTCTCGCCTCCTCCAAGGACAGGTCTATATAGCCTTCTATTATGAAACGCCCACCACCCACCACGCCTAATTTCCTCACCGGCACCTGCCACTTAGATGCAATCGCCTCTAATTTTGCCGCCAACTTTGGAGCCACTGAGACCACAATCCGCGACTGCGCCTCTCCAAAAAGAGCCGCATCAAGCCTTCCTTCCAAGTTCCAGCTTCGGCTATTGAAGCCAAGGCCACCAAGCAGGCAGCTCTCGGCTAGACTAACTGCCAGCCCACCTTCAGAGCAATCATGAGCTGAGTTGATGATACCCCTCTTTATTGCCTCAAGACAGCAACGGTGTAACCGTTTTTCCAGATCCAAATCAATAGAAGGGCTTCCCTTTACCAAGCTATGGACTAGTTCCAGATATTCGCTGCCACCGAGGCTGGAATCAACTGTCCTGTTATCCCCAAGCAAGAATACCAAGTCGCCTTCTTCCTTGAACCCCGAAGCGCAATGCCTGGTTACATCCTCAATAAGCCCTACCATTCCCACTACCGGGGTCGGATATATGGCTTCATCTCTAGTCTCATTATAAAGGCTGACATTACCGCTGATGACTGGAATCCTTAGCTTACGGCAGGCTCGAGCCATACCGGCAATGCATTCCTTCAACTGATAATAGATGTCATCCCTTTCGGGATTGCCCAGGTTAAGGCAGTCGGTAATAGCTAAAGGCTGAGCGCCACTGCAGGCCGAGTTTCTGGCAGCTTCAGCTACAGTAATAGCACCACTAACATAGGGATTAAGATAGCAATAACGTCCATTACCATCAGTGGTCAATGAAATAGCCTTCTTTGTCCCTTTAAGGCGTAATACCGCAGCGTCATTGCCAGGCAGGACTACAGCATTATCTCCTACCTGGTGGTCATACTGACGATACACGCTGTGCCTACTGGCGATGTTAGGCGATGCTAGTAGACGGAGAAGAACAGGACCGACTTCCCTTGGTGATAAATCAGGGACAGAAGTCACGTTGAAGGACTGCAATTCGTCAAGCCAGCGTGGCTTTTTGACCCGCCGCCGGTAAAGAGGTGGTGAGGTCAGCAGATTCATCGGCACCTCAGCCACCACCTTTTCCCCTTCCTTAATCCTGGCCAAGCCATCCACAGTTACCTGCCCAATTACATCCGAGTGTAGCTCCCAATGGTCGAAGACCGCCCTTACCTTATCCTGATAACCCTTTTTTACAATCACCAACATCCTTTCCTGGGACTCTGACAGCATAACCTCATAAGGAGTCATGCCTTTCTCACGGCGAGGTACCTTGAGGACATCGATTTCAATGCCACCCTTACCTCTAGCTGCTGATTCCACAGCAGCGCTAGTCAAGCCAGCAGCGCCTAAATCCTGCATGCCAGCAATCCAATCGGTCTCAGCCAACTCAAGGCAAGCCTCGATAAGCAGTTTCTCCAAGAAGGGATTGCCGACCTGGACTGTTGGCCTTAACTCCCGTTCCTCCTCGAATGTCCTCGATGCCAGACCGGAAGCTCCGTGAAGTCCATCACGGCCGGTATCAGCTCCAACTAGCATCAGTAGGTTGCCTTCTCCATAAGCTCGTGCCTTCACTAGGTTCTTACCTTCAGCAACACCCAGACATAAAGCGTTGACCAGTGGGTTAGCCGAATAGCAATCGGCAAAAAAGACCTCACCACCCATGTCTGGTATCCCTAGACAATTGCCATAGCTAGCAATACCACCAACCACTCCACCGAAAAGATATCGATTGTGAAGGTCGCTCAAAGGACCGAAGCGAAGGGAATTAAGCAAGGCAATCGGTCGAGCTCCCATAGTAAAAATGTCCCGCACGATACCCCCCACCCCAGTAGCTGCTCCCTGATACGGCTCGATTGCTGAGGGATGATTATGAGACTCTATCTTCATCACTAATACCAGCCCATCGCCAATGTCCACTACCCCGGCATTTTCTTCCCCTGGCCTAACCATCACTCGCTGCCCACCCAATGGCAAGTGTTTGAGCAAGGCTTTGGAGTGCTTGTAGCCGCAATGCTCACTCCACAGCGAACCAAACATCCCTAACTCCACCTCACTTGGCTCTCTGCCAAGCCTTTCCACTATAAGCTGGTACTCACGCCGGCTTAGAGCGATTTTATCAAGGATTTCTTTAGAGATGGACAACAATCGACTCCCAGATTAGGTTACCATCGTTGCTACCGAGGATTGGCTCACAGGCACGCTCAGGATGGGGCATCATACCCAGGACATTGCCCTTTTTATTGATAATACCGGCGATATTGTGCAAAGAGCCGTTAGGGTTAGCCGCCTCGGTTATATCACCTGTTGAGGTTGAGTAGCGGAAAACAACGCAGTTATTGGCTTCTAGCTCGGCCAGAGTGACATCATCGGCGTAATACCTACCTTCATAATGAGAAATAGGCATCCTTAGCACCTGCTCCCCTTTACATTGTGAGGTGAAAGGCGATGAATTATTCTCCACCTTAAGCTGAACGCGTTGACACCGGTATTGGAGGTGGTCATTGCGTAACAACGCCCCGGGAAGGAGTCCAGCTTCGCACAAGACCTGAAAGCCGTTGCAAATGCCGATGACCAACCTGTCTTGGCAGACAAAACGTTCAATTGATGCCATTACAGGAGAAAAGCGAGCGATGGCTCCAGGTCGCAGATAATCACCGTAGGAAAAGCCACCGGGTAGAATAATGCAATCATACTTAGAAAGGTCAGTCTCCTTATGCCAGATGTAGTCAACTTCCTGCCCCAGAACATCGTTAAGGGCATAATAACAATCCCTATCACTCCAAGTACCGGGAAAAACGACTATACCGAATTTCACAATTACTACTCTAAATAAAAATAGCGGCGGTCTTTGCCGCCGAATACTCTTTTAACTGGGTAGAGGGTAACATCCCATACTCAGGTACTACTCAAAAGCTCTGAGACTACAGCACTCACTTCTTGTCCTTCAGCTCTCCCCTTCAATTGAGGCATAAGCTGAGACATAACTTTACCTTTCTCGCTTGTGCTTGTTGCCCCTAGTTCATCGATAACCCTACGAGCTGCAGTTACAATATCCTCATGGCTCATCTGCTCAGGGAGATACTCCAAAAGGATAGCCAACTCTGCCTTCTCTTGTGCCACTAAGTCCTGGCGGTTCCCCTGCTCGAAAGCCTTAATGCTCTCATGTCGCTGCTTGGCTTCCTTCCCTATAACACCTAATATGCCAGCCTCATCTAAAGTCCTCTGTTGGGCAATCTCGGCATTCTTTATACTGGCTAGAACCAGACGGAGCACTAAACACCGCACTTTGTCCTCTTGCCTGATTGCCTGTTCGAGGTCGTTTCTAATTCTTTGAGCCAGAGTCACTTTCTACCCACCCCTAGCGCTTTTGCGTCGCTTTACCGCTTCCTTCCGCTTCCGCTTTACGCTAGGCTTCTCATAAGATCCGCGGCGACGGACTTCGCTAAGTATGCCTTCTTGCTGTACCTTCCTGCTAAACCGCCGCAGCAAACTCTCAAAATTCTCCCCTTCACCAAGCCTCACTTCAAGCACATAGCATCACTCCTTCCTTATAACTTCCTAATTCAGTTAGTTGCCTGGATTGTAAACCAAATTAATTGATAAATTTTAGCCTGTCTACCTAGCGGTGTCAAATCGAGCGTTAAGCCCGTTGCTCAGAACCCACCCTATCAAGTATACTAATCTTGCGCCAGCGTAGCTCAGGGGTAGAGCAGCGGTTTCGTAAACCGCCGGTCGTCAGTTCGAATCTGACCGCTGGCTCCAAGCACACACGAGTATATCAGGCTGGTTATGGCAGATTTCGCCGGAGCGCAGGCTCAACGTAGGGATAGGGAATTGTGAAAACTAGTGAGCAACTGCGTCCAATACTAGCGTGATAAAAACGTGAAGCGAGAGGGATAAAACGTTGCTAAGCGAGGATATAAAAGATTTCGGCCTTGACCTGGGATACAGCAGGGTCGGTATTACCACAGCCGATAGCTTCCCCAGCTACATCGAAGAGCTTAAGGCCAGATATGAAATGTATGCCTGGTATATTGAAGGTTCCTTTCAACCGCTCAAGGGGGCCGAGCCCAGGATCATTATGCCATCGGCCAAGTCAATTATCGTAGCTGTCTATGATGGCTCCAAGGAATCCTTTCCTGAAAAGCTTGTTGGCAAGATAGGAAGATTATACCAGTCAAGATGTTATCTGGCACCCCGCCACCGCATTAACGGAGCCCGCCGTCAACTCATGCGAGACTTCCTAGAGAGAAATGGGTGTGAAGTGGCCCAACGTCTTGTTGTTCCCGAGCGGTTGACAGCAGCCAGAGCTGGTATCGTGACTTATGGTAAAAATACTTTCGCCTTCGCCGATGGCATAGGATCGTTCATCCTAATGACAGCTTTCATCGTTGATGCTAAACTTAAATACGATGAGCCCACAATTGACGTAGAGTGCCCACCCAAATGCACGGCCTGCATTGATGCCTGTCCCACCGGAGCCCTCTATGAACCTCTGAAGATGAACCCACGCCGCTGCATAGCTTATAACTCCTTCATGACTCAGGACAGCCTCCCAGCAGGAACCACAACCGACATACCACCGGAAATCAGAGACAAGATGGGTACCTGGATTCATGGCTGCGATATTTGTCAAGAGGTGTGCCCTAGAAACCAGAAAAGGCTAAAGGCAAAGCTACCCGAGAACGAGTTCCTAGCCAAAGTAGCGAAGGATTTTGAGCTTACCAAGCTTCTGAACCTCACCGATGAGTTCTATACAAAGAGGGTACAGCCGCTGATGTATAACTATATCAGAGAAAAAAAGTACTTCCAGAGAAACGCAGCCATCGCGCTTGGCAATACAGGAGACCCGACATATATCACCGACTTGGCCAAGGCAATGCAGGATCCAGATGAGTTGGTGCGTGGCTACTCTGCCTGGGCTCTAGGCAAGATTGGGGGCAGCCAAGCAAAGCGAATTCTTGAAGCCAGTTTGGCACGTGAAACAGCGGAATCAGCCAGAAAGGAAATTGAGGCTGCTCTGCTCACTGCCTAAGCTGTAGCCTGAGCCAGCTTACTATCAGATAACTACTCCGAGTACACAGAGATGTATATTACAAACTTTACCATAATTGTATGGCGGTCTCTTATCGAAACAATGCTAAGACAGTGCTATCTTCTTATGCGTGTTCATACACTATTACCACACCCATTTGCGGCATCCATTTAGACGAAAAGAGGATGGTAGACCCATGAACAAAAGTCCAAAATGTGCAGCTTGGGGCCGCAAAAGGTATATCTTGCTACTTAGCCAAGGCTCGCCACAAGAGTAAATAGCACTTCTTTGTGTGTCTTGGTTAATGTATAACACCAAGCAGTATGCTAACATTGCCGGAATTGAGTTTTGATGTAATAGGGTGATGGCTAAATTGGTGCGTATTCCATTTTGCTTTAGCTAAATGTATAATCAGGCCAAGTATCGCCCACCCAGGCAGACTTGGACAGGGCACAACTTAACAGTGTTTTAAGGTAGACTCGCCTCGAGGCCACATTCTGTTAAACTCCTATAGAATACAGTCCGATGATACAAGTAGAGCCAGTCTCGGTTATGTGTTACCTTCATCAACTTTAACGGAGAAATAATGAAACCGACGTCTAAATTATCCTTCAAGATCGCCGCAGTGTTATTTAAAGGCCTCTTTAGAATTATGATCCGCTACGAAATTGGAGGCAGGGAAAATTTGCCGGCAAATGGTCCGGTTATTGCCGTTTGCAACCACCTTCATCACATAGACCCGGTGTTACACATAATTAGCATCCTTCCCCGTGATAGCATCTTCATGGCAAAGGAGGGGCTCTTTCATTACTGGCCCTTCCCCCTCACCCGCATCTTGATGGACATCGCTGAAGCTTTTCCAGTGAACTATCGTGGAACCCCCGAAGAAATAAAGCGGGCAATACGGCAAGCAGAAAAAGTATTGGCTGAAGGTCTTGTCTTCGGTATATATCCGGAAGGGACACGCAGCCGCACAAGCCAGCTTAAAGAAGCTTATCACGGTACAGCGATCATTGCTTGCCGCAGCCGAGCTCCTCTTATCCCCGTTGGTATCTGGGGAACGGAGAAGCTCAAAGGAATCGGCTGGCTAAGTCGCCCAAAGATAACCATAAGTTTCGGCCAGCCTTTTACACTTCCACCCACCGAGGGTGAGCCAACCAACGACCAACTGAAACCGCTAACCAACTTCATAATGAAACAACTTGCTGCTGTCCTCCCACCCGAGTATCGAGGGAAATACAAATAGGTAGCTAAGTCATCTGTCGGACCCAAATCATATGGCAAAAGTTGAGTAAAGGATAGAGACTGATTATACAATTCGGCAGCTTGTGCAGTCTAGTTGTCAGAGTCATGTAAACTCAAACCTTTTAGCAGGCACGTATTATGGCCTCTATAACCATTGTGCTATACTAGTGACCAGAGCGAGGCCGAATTCCAACCAGCAAAGCAGCCCACCTTCTCATGTACAGGGCAGCATTGAATGCTGCCACAAGGAAATAAGTAGCATATAAGAACAAGAAAGAACAATCAAGAAAAGACCAAAAACAAAGGAGGACAATGTGACTAAGAAGGAAAGAATAGTCGCCAAAGCTAAAGAACTTGGAAAAGAGAATGAGACGAAGTATATTGGGTGCTCCCAGTCATCTTTTGCTGCTGTCGTCGATGCGTTCAGGTCAGAAGGTATCGAGTTACTGACACCGGAAGAACAAGAAAAGATTTTTAAGGGGATGGTGGGACTTCAAGGGGGAACCGGGGGAACAAGCTTGGGGACTTGCGGGGCTGTGATTGCACCTAGTTTTCTTGTGTCTATGGCCTCAGGCATTGGAACCAAAGAGCAATTGGAGGACAAATATAAGGGCTCCGTATCTTGTGCCAATGTTATCAATGGTGTTACCAGTAGATTCATAAAGGAATTTGGCTCCATTGTTTGCCGGGATATATGCTTCAGACGCTGGGGTAGAGTCCTAGATTTTTGTAGGTCAGATACTATGCGTGAATTCCTTGCCAAATCGAAGGAGCGCCCAGAATGTCAGGACACAAGATGCACGATTTCGATAGGGTCTGGCTGGGGTGCTGAGCAGATATGCGACATGATGGGAATCAAGTAGCAGGACAGGCCAAAATAAAGGCTGGAGGAGGCAATACATGCCACCGACCAGTAACAAAGAAAAAGCAATCCCAAAAGCTAGCGAGCTTGCGGAAAATACAGAGCTAGGTTGTCTAAGGAGAAGAGGCTAACTTGTACTGGTTTAGCTTCTTCAGCTCCAATAGTATTTCTCTGAGCAGTAGAAGCTCCAGGCGGCGCCAGTTTACCTCGCTGGCTAATCTTGCCCACCTCGTCGGATCCTCAGACAGATATTCCTCTACTATCTTCTCTACACTTTTAGCCATCTTTTTGCTGCCTTGCTATTTAGTATACTAAAACCAGCCCCACTGAAATGGCGCATGGAACTTGGCTAAGTTCGTCCAGTAATGGGTAGGCTTCCCAGCCTACTTTACCGATAAGGTCAAAGACATCAATCCCCATAGCTTCCATAGCTGGTCTAGCCCGGTGTGGGAAGCGGCATCTGCCACTATCCAGGAACTGGCAGATTAAGCCGTGGCACAGATAATCCTTACAGGAACCACCACCAAAACCCATAGCTAGATGATAGCCATGCTTGTAAGCCAAGCGTTCTATTTGATAGACGATTTCGCCGGTCTTTTGGTGAAAAAGGAGGGTTTGCCGCTGTTCGGCCTTGCTCTTTCCACTTCTTGGCGTGTAGGCTTCCAGAGGCTCCACATGGGTCTTGAGCAATATTGCCCAAGCGAATTTGGCAAAAGCTTTGCGAATGACGTCTAACTCAGGAGTATAGGGAGGGCAGTTGGGCGTCTCTCCAGCACGAAGGCAACGCGGTACTATGCACTTCAGTCTTACCCGTTCGTCTACAGTAATCTGGGTTGCTGGTATGATCTCAGCCGTGCCAGCTCCCAACTCCAGCGCCTTCTGGCGAAAGCTTTCTAAATCTACCATTAGGGTTCCCTCCGACACCTTAGTAAGAAACGGCCTTATGGCTGCTCTCTCAGTTGTCATTGTTTTACTTCTCCGTTTCATAAACAGCCTTTCAACTATATTGTCTCACTTCCGCCCCCACCCTATTATATTCTCCTCAAGACAACTTTAGCTCTTCCCTATCCTGAACACCTTAGTCCCACATACGGGGCACACACCTTGAGTTGCTGGTCTACCATTCTTCATGGTTATGCTCTTAGCATCTTTCATCTCCCTCTTGGTACGGCATTTCATACAGTATGCTTGCATTAGTCTACCTCCTTTTTTAGATATGAACCATAAACCATCTACTCCCACAATGTCAATAGTCCAATGGCTGTATGCAACCAGAAGGTGTCAAATTTATTGGGCGAAGTCAATAGTTGAAGCCAAAAACCTGAATGCTCTTATACAGCCTTTTTATGCCATGTACCTGTGCGCCAAGGTACTGGGCCTTGCCCAGGTTAAACTTCCCGTTTGGCGACTGATGCTGGACCATGTACTCCAGTGCTTTCAGGCTCTTTGGTGTTCTATGGTCCATCGCATAATGCTCCAATATGCGTCCAGTGGCACAAGTTTCGCCTTTGAATCCCCAGTATTCATCATCAACCATTATTGACTCATAAAAGGCAAACACCTCCTCCAGAGCACTTTGACATCCATATTCGGAGAATTCTTCAGGATATTTTTGCTTGAATACGATCAAGGAGGGAGCCAGATGTAACAACAAATCTTTCGGAATATCGCCAGGGCTCAGATTCTCGATATCCCTTTCCCTTCTCCACTCTTCAATGGCATTATCCATTAAGGACCTTATCGAAACCTGCCTGTTATCTGCGGTCTTCCACATTTCACTTGTTGATACTCCGCCACAAAGCAGGGTTTGAATCCTGATCCCAATGCTATAAATGAAAATAGAAAGGAGCCTTCCTAAAATCAGGAGACTCCTCTAATTGCTATCGTATCCGTTAGGACTACACGCCGTTGATGCTAACGCTCATCCCTCGCCAGAATGGACGTCACAATGGGAATTCCCGGTTATTGCTCTCCGAGCCCAGATGGACGTTACGGCAATAACAAAACAGCAAAGCAAAAAACCAGAAACACGAGCAAGCAACCACCAACTATAGCCATAAGCTCTCTGTTCATTTTCATAACTTGTTACGACCTTCCTGGTTTTCAAAATATATAACGAACAAGGTTAAACGTTTGTTTAGGCCTCAGTGCCTTATTAACCGAAATGCAGTTGCCTCACCCAGATATGCCCTATCACATTACGGGGATACGTCTTGCCGGCGACGGCCTGCCAAAAAAGAGACAAGCTGGTAATGGTCGCTTTGTGAAAAGATGTAACTAGGAGAAACAGGAATTATCACAAATACCATATGCCAGCAGTGATTACCAGGCCGATAAGAATAACAGCGTCAAGAACAAGACCACCGAACATGGCTAAGAGTCTTCTATCACTCTTGAGGATAGCTGGGAACTTGTTAACGTTGTTCATTTTGATTCCTCCTGTCATCTGTTTTCTATCGTTTCCAACCAGTTGTACGTCCATTTCGCCGACCTCCTTTCCTGCTGCAATAAACGTTGAGCACGGGACGCCCTCCTGTGTTCGGCTCCGCCAGTAAGCCCGCCAAGCCCTAGCAGAGTTTTTTTATTCTATTTTGAGTATACTGCGCTCAACTCACAGCCACGTCACAACAGCAGCCTCTACCGTAACAAATAAATCACAAATGCGGCGCGGCTTCACGTACTCCTATGAAGGAAAATAGAAAGGAACCTTCCGATTTCAGGAAGGATCTTTTAATTGCTATATGGTTATGCTTGCTTCACCATCGTGTACCCTATGCCAGGCCTGGTCAGGATATATCTGGGGTTCTTGGCATCATCGCTTAACTTCCGCCTGAGCCTAGCTATATTGACCTGAAGGAGGTGGGTCTCGCCAAGGTACTCCTCGCCCCATACCTTCTCCAGTATCTGGTCAGGGATGACCACCCGGTCGCTATTGCGCGCCATATAGGATAACAGTCTGTACTCTGTGGCGGTCAGATTTACCTTCTGGCTGTCCAGCATGACACTGCGGTGGGCAAAGTCAATTATAAGGTCATGGGAATGAAACGCCGGCTCAGGACTCTCATCCCAGAGTACAGTGCGGCGTAGCACCGCCCTGACCCTGGCGGCTAACTCCTTGGTAGAAAATGGCTTGGTCACATAATCATCAGCACCGGCATCCAACCCTTGTACCTTCTCTACCTCATCACCCTTGGCGGTAACCATAATTATCGGTACCTGTGAGAACTCGCGGATGCGTTGACACGCAGTATATCCATCCATGCCAGGCATCTTAATATCCAGCAACACCAAGTCTGGGGACTCCTCAGCGAATACATCAAGAGCGGACTCACCGTTACTAGCAGTAACCACTCGGTATCCCTCCAGCTCAAGGACATGCTGCATCATGCGCAAAATGTGAACATCATCATCAACCACCAGCACAGACACTTTCCTAGACGGCATACCAGCACCACCTCTTTCGGTAGAGGACACGGTCAACGGCTTTCTTGAGGTCTGCAGCGATAGGCATCTTGATCAGATAGTCGGCGATGCCCGTGCTGAAGGCCCTGTCCCAGTGTGATACTGCAACCGGGGCGGGCGTGGCCGCCCACAAGCTGGCAGATGATTCGCTATCGGCTGTAAGTGTTCCCCTGTTATTAAACTGCCTCACTTCTATATACCTCTACTTACGCAACCCGGAAACTTCAGGCTTCTGCCTTAGTACCTCAGCCACGGGCATTTTGAGAAAGGCGGCAACTACCACAGGGTCAAACTGGGTGCCAGTGCAGCGCTTTATCTCCTCGCAAGCAGCTTCAGTCCCCATTGCCTCCCGATACGGCCGCTCAGATGTCATAGCGTCATAGGCATCAGCCACCGCCATAATTCTGGCACCCAGTGGTATCTGCTCACCCCCTAGCCCATCAGGATAGCCTCTACCGTCGTAGCGCTCGTGGTGATGCCTGACCATCCCCAGAATCTCTTTATCCTCCACGATTGGTGCCAGGATATGCTCTCCTAGCTCAGGATGAGATTTTATATGCCCATACTCATCATCGGTAAGGCTGCCTGGCTTGTTTAGAACGGACTCCCTTATTCCTATCTTGCCGATATCATGGATTAATCCGGCAAGTCTTATCTTCTCAACCTTGCCTCGGGGCATTTTCAGCTCCCGGGCAATAGCAACGGACATCTCAGTTACCCTCTGCGAATGGCCGCTGGTGTACCTGTCTTTGGCTTCCAAGGCATAGGCCAATGCAGTTATGGCATTGAGGAAAGATTTACGAATTCTCTTAGCTTGCTCCTCAACCTTCTGCTCCAGGTGCTGCTGGTAATCTCTATTCTCAAGCTCCAGCCTCCTTTTCTCCAGAGCCCTGTCTACGCTCAAGACGACCTCAGCCAGGTTAAATGGCTTGGTTACATAATCGTAGGCGCCTTCTTTCATACATTGGATGGCAGTGCTGGTATCGGTTATGGCAGTAGCCATGACCACCGCCGTATCGGGGTACCTAGCTCTTATTTCGGGAAGAACCTCCGTTCCCGATTTCCCCGGCATCTTAATATCCAGAAGGATTAGGGCAGATGGAGCAGTCTCCATTCTATCCAGCGCTTGGTCACCGTCACCAGCTTCCTGGCACTGGTAGCCCTCCTTTGCCAGCCTCCGATGCAGGAGTTCCCTGACCCCTGGCTCATCGTCGACAATCAGTATTCTTCCTTGGTTTTGGGTCATTTTTCTGCCTGCTGCAAAGCCTCTTTGACCACAGTTTTCAGCCAATCTATATCAAATGGTTTTGACAGAAATGGTCTGCCAGATGCCTCCAAAAGGCTCTCGGTATCTCCGCTCATCACATCTCCAGTAATGAATATCACCCTGTTTGCCATCTCTGGATGCTTCTGTTTAAGCCATTGATGGAACTCACTACCATCTACCAGCGGCATCCTGACATCTAACAGGCAAAGGTCATAGTCCTTCCCCTTTCTCCACAGTCTGTCCTGAGCATCCTTCCCATCAACAGCGATATCCACCTCAAATCCTTCGCCGGTAAGGACTCTCACACAGACGTTGCAAATCCCTGGTTCATCATCGACTACCAGGATTCTCTTTGAGGTGCTAGCAGTAGTTTTCATTTAGTTACCCCCTTATCAGCGGTTGATATGGGCAGCTCCACATAAAAGGTGGCTCCTTTGCCCAGTTCACTTTCAGCATATATCCTGCCGCCGTGCTCGGTTACTATCCCGTAACACATGCTTAGCCCCAGTCCCGTGCCTTTGCCTACATCCTTGGTGGTGAAGAAGGGGTCGAATATGCACCTCAGGTTTTCCTTGGATATCCCAACGCCATCATCAGCGAAGGAAACCCTGACAATATCGCCTGCCTTTTCGGTATTAATGGTCAGCCTGCCTCTGTTGTACGCCTCAATCATAGACTGTTCAGCATTGAGAACGATGTTAAGAAACACCTGCTGCAGCTGAAAATGGTCACCCATGACCTCTGGCAGGTCAGGGGCAAATTTGTTGACGACCTGGATATTGCTTACCTTGTGCTCGTAGGCACGCAGCTCCAGCACATTATCTACAAGGCTATTTACATTCACCGGCTGCTTTGCTGATGGGTGCTTCCGGGCGAAGGTAAGCAGATTCTTTACCACCTGGGCAGCACGCTCAGCTTCACTACACACAACTCTCAGGTCTTCTCTGACATCATTGGAGACATTTCTTTCCATAAGCAGCTGGGAGAATCCAATAACGCTGGTCAGCGGGTTGTTCAGTTCATGGGCGATTCCTGATGCCAGCTCGCCAACTGAAGCCAACCGCCCGGTGACTATAAGCTGCTGCTGCATATGCTTGCGTTCAGTGATGTCCCTGGTCACAGCGATGAATCCTACAGGACTGCCAGAAGCATCTCTAAGGGTAGCGGCACTCAGCTCGGCATCAAATTCCGTCCTGTCCCTTCTCAAAAATGTATACTCTATCGTGCCACTATGCCCCTCTTCCAATGTCTTTCTCAAGTTTTCCATCGCCCTGACACGGTCTTTCTCGGCCATCAACTCAAAGGCACTTCGCCCAATGAGCTCCTCCTTGCTATCATAGCCATGCATGCGCACCGCGGCTTCGTTCGTCTGCGCGATATTCCCTGCCAGATCACTAACCGTAATTCCCTCAGTCACCGACTCAAACATGAGACGTAGTTTTTCCTCAGACTGCCGCAGCTGCTCCTCCGTCCGGCTCTTCTCAGTGATGTCCCTGACGAAAACAGACAGGCCATCTCCTGAGGGATAGGCAGTGATATCAAAGACAAAGTTCTTGCCTCCGAGTTGGTACTCGTTAATGAGATGCTGCACCCGCTTCGTTCTTAACGCTTTTACATACGCTCTTTCTGCCTCTCTCGTCGCTTCTGTGTTCGGGAAAATATCATAAAGGTGTTTCCCCACAGCATCTCTAGCTGGGACTCCCGTGATCTCTTCAGATGTTCTGTTCCAGTAGGTATATCTCAAGTCTGCGTCAAATGCGAAGAAAACATCGGTGATGCTGTCGGCAAGTTCCCTGTAATTTTTCTCATTCTTTCGCAGCTCTTCCTCCATCCGCTTGTGCTCGGTTACGTCTCGCATTATGCCCTGGTATCCGATAATGGTCCCGTCATCAGCCTGGCGCAGGATTGACGTGACCAGACAGTCCATCTCTGCCCCATCTCTCTTGCAAAATTTCAACTCATAATCTATTAGCCACCCTTCTCGCTCTATCTTCTCCTGAAATCTACTTCTGTCAGTGGGATCAGCATAAATCTTTCTGATGTCCATCCCAATCATCTCTTCTCTCGTGTAGCCGAAGAGGTCCAGTCCAGCCTGGTTAATATTAATCAACTCACCCTCTCGGCTAGTAATATATATAACATCTCTGGACTGCTCAAAAATGGCACGGTACTTCTCCTCACTCCACTGCAATGCTATCTCTGCCATTTTTCTATCTTCCTCTAGTCGAATGGTACCCAGGCCAAGGGCAATGTCTCTGGCAAGCTCGTGAAACAACCCCATCTCCTCATCGCCCATCAGATAGGCCGGTATAGAGACAGATAGCACCCCGTAGAGTCTTCCATCATGTTCCAGTCGGGCGGCCAGCCCATTCTGGTCACCATAGCATGACGACAGAGGACAACCAGTGCAAGTCAATGCGGGGTCTTGGGTCACCACAACCTCCGATTGCTTTAGCGCCTTACGAACGCAGTTACACAACTGGCCACGCTTCAGTAGCTCGACCATTGGCAAGAAATATTTGCCCAGACCGGCTTCAGCATATGTCAAGAGTTTCTCCGATTCATCAAGGAGCACAATCCAAGCACCGTAATAGCTGCGATTCTTGACGAGGCTGTCACAGACGCCTTTGATCAGCCTTTCGCTGTCCCTTTCCACAGTTACAAGCTGGTTGACGCTGCGGATGGCATATAGCACCAGGTTTAGATGCTTTAACCCCTCCCTTACCTTCCTGCGCTCTATGGCATACCGCACGACACGCCATAACGGTCCTGCACACACTTCAGATTTCAGGAGATAGTCCTGTGCACCACGACGCACCGCCTCAACACCGACTGTCTCATCCTCAAGGCCAGTCAGCACCACAATCGGCGGCGGTGATGTCTCAAGCACCCTCTCAAGTGTGTCAATCCCCTGGCTATCGGGCAGCTCCAAGCCCAGCAGCACTACGTCAACGCTACCATTGGCAATGCGCTCCAACCCTGTTGACAGCCGGTCAGTAGACTCCAAATCGTACCCAGTATCCATCGCCTCTTTCAGCATCTCCTGTATGAGACGAATGTCTCCAGGGTTGTCTTCTATCAGCAGTATTTTGATACCCTTGCGGCTCACTTTGCTCCTATTCCCCTCGCGGCGGCAGTTTCACGATAGCCAGCCAGAAATCTTCAACTGCCTTTATCACCTCCATGAACCGGTCGAGGTCAACCGGCTTGGTGATGTAGCAGTTGGCGTGAAGGTCGTAGGTCCTGATGATGTCCTCATCGACCTTAGAGATGGTCAGGATGACCACCGGGATACGTCTCAGGTTGACATCACTCTTGATTTCCGCCAGCACTTCCCGCCCATCCTTCCTCGGCAAGTTCAAATCAAGCAGGATGAGGTCTGGCCGAACGGCACGGGTATGCTTGCCTTGCTGCCTGAGAAAGTCTAAGGCCTCTACGCCGTCCTCAACCACATGCAGTTCGTTGAGCACCTTGGCATCTTTCAAGGCCTCCTGTGTCAGCCGCGCATCACCAGGGTTGTCCTCTACCAAGAGAATCTCGATAGGCCTACTGGTCTCCTTATTGGTCATGACTGCTTTCCTCCTTTCACTGGAATTGCGAACCAGACTGTGCTACCCTTACCGGCCTGGGATTCTAGCCAGATTCGGCCGCCATGGCGTTCAACAATCCTTTTACAAATGGACAGGCCGGTGCCGGTGCCGGGGTAGCCAGAATGCAGACGCTGGAAGATAATGAAGACACGCTCGAAGTACTGCGGTTCAATGCCTACCCCATTGTCACGCACCGAGAAGACCCATTCATTTCCCCTTTGTTCCGCCGAGACGTGGACACGAGGAAGCTCCTCACCGCGGAACTTGATGGCATTGTCGATTAAGTTTTGGAAGAGCTGCACCAACTGGCCTTCGTCTGCCATAACCACTGGTAGGGCATCATGGGTCACCTCGGCGCCACTGTTCCGAATAGCCACCTTCAGATTGGCAACTGCTGCATCAAAAACAGCAGCGCAGTCCGTAGGTTCTAAGGGCTTGCCTCTGGTGCCAACTCTAGAATAAGCTAGCAGGTCATTGAGCAAGTCCTGCATCCGTTTGGCCCCGCCCACAGCATAGCTGATGAACTCATCAGCATCGGCATCCAGCCTGTCTTTGTAGCGCCTTTCCAGCAGCTGCGTGTAGCTCGACACCATGCGCAGCGGTTCCTGAAGGTCATGTGAGGCGACATAGGCAAACAGCTCCAGCTCGGCATTGGAACGCTTAAGCTCCGCCATGATTTGCTTCAGCTCCTCCTCTGCCCGCTTGCGCTCGGTGATGTCACGCTCGGTTGTCGCAATGGCGATGGGTAGGCCGGCATCGTCCGAGAGCTTTGTTACAGTAATCCAAACATCCAGCGTGCGCCTATCCTTGGTAACACGCTGCATCTCAAATGACTCTAGCAGTTCACCTCGCTGCAACTGGCGCATCAAGGCTAACTCCTCATCACGTTTTTCCTTCGGGACAATGTCAACAATGTTCATCGCGAGCGCTTCCGCCTCGCTCCAGCCATATATACATTCCGCTCCACGATTCCACGCAAGGAAACGCCCCTCGAAGTCCCGCACCGTAACAGCATCGTTGGAATCCTTCACCACGACAGCCATGCGCCGGAGATCCCCCTCGACCCGCTTGTGCTCTGCGACCTCTTCAACCAGTTCATCGCGGGAAACGGTGACCGCTTTGAGATCCTCCACCATTTGATCAAATGCCCTCGACAGTTGACCGATTTCGTCCTTCGCTGTTGTGCTTGCCCGGTATTCGAGGTTGCCCCGGCTGATCTCCTCAGTACCTTTAACCAGCCGTCGCAGCGGCCAGGTGAGAGTGCGGTTGAAGAACACACCAAGCAGTGCCACGATCAAGGCAATGGCAACACCGATGCCGAATACAGTATTGCGTAAGGTGATGATGGGAGCAAAGGCCTCGGCCTGTTCCACCTCAGTCAGGATGCCTAGCTCCCACTCTGGCATCCATCGGTAGGCACCGATGACAGGCACGCCTCGATAATCATCATAGAAGCCAAAGCCATCATTGTGCTCCAAGCATGCTTCCACGCCATCAGTATGCAGGGCTTTCTCTAGGTCATAGCCATCGCTGAACCACGGCTCAGTAACGAAGAAGCCGAACTTATTGACTAGGTAGGTCTGCTCAGTCTGGCTCAGGCCGCTAGCCTGCATTATAATCTCCGACATTCCAATCAGATCCACATGGCCGGCTAGCACAGCGATCGGGTTGTCCTCCTCATCCTTAATCGGGGTGCTGATGGTTATGGCTGATTTCCCAAGGGTCGGGGAATAGTAGACGTTCTGGATATAGGTACAGCTCTTCCCCTCCACAAAGTATGGCCTGCTCTCCCTATAGTTCCTCTCCTGCTTCTCATCTGTGGAAACGAGCATCAACCCATCGCTACCGCGCAGGATGAACAGAGCGAGGAATCCCCCTTCCTCAACGTTAGGGGTGAGGTCCTCCTCGAGGATGCTTCTATGGACTGTGTGGTACTCTGGGTCAGCCTGGTCTAGCAAGGCCAACACAGCGGTATATTCTATGAGAGAAGGGCGCATGGCCAGCTGCTCGAGCCTCTGTCCATTGTCATGCACCCATACGTTGAGCATACCCTCTTTGAGGATGTTAGTAGAGATCAGGTGGTTGAGCGTGTCCCGTTCTATCGTCTGCCGGCCATTGTCATAGGCCAAGTAGCCCACAATGGCTAGTGGGATGACCGAAACCAACAGGAAGAATATCATCAGCTTGGTAGCCAGTTTCATCTCACTTCACCTCTAACGAGTATGAATATCGCCTTTTTCATTTCCAATATTCCCCCCAGCCTCTTAAATTCGGCTATAGTCTTTGTGTACATGCTAGACCTCAAGGTCTATAGTTATGAACCTTCTCCCCCGACAGCCACTCATCGATCATATCTCTACGGAAACGTAGCTGTCGCCCCACCCTACTTGCTGGTATGTCCTTCATCCTAACCAAGCGGTAAACGCTTGCCTCTGAAATCCGCAGGTACAGGGCAACCTCAGCGGTAGTCATCAGTGTAGACCTCTCTTCATTTGGTATTTTCATTCCTTATGATTGCCCTCCAGTTAACAGTATTGCACTCAAACCAAACTAAATAACCAGTCCTAGTGACCGCTATACATAGCTTAACAAGAGTAGACAGAAGTTGGAAAGACCAATTTGTACTATTTCCCAAAGTACTTTAGTCACGTACTAGACGCCATTCTATCCTTGGAGGATGCGACACCACTGCCCTCATCCAGATAGATTAGATTGTGTAAGGTCGTCTACGCTATATCCCAGCCTTACGTGTGGGCAAGAGCCACTGATTCGCCTCAAAGCTACAACCTTGAGACATCCAGTTGACTCGAGCCAATCTTAAACAGTAGAATCAAACGTTGAGTAAACATGAAGAAAGACCAGCTAATCTTCTATGGCTGGCTCATAGTGGCTACCGGCCTACTAGTGGAGGCCTTGGGCTACGGGGCCCGGTACTCCTTCTCCATCATCTTCCCTTCGCTGCTTGATGATTTCCAATGGCCCAGAGACATTACGGCCGCCATGCTATCTGTGCATCTTCTTATCTATGGTCTGGTTGCCCCAGTGGCTGGCGACTTGGTAGACAGAGTAGGTCCACGCAAGACCATGGCCTTCGGAACAACGCTGCTAGCGCTGGGATTAGTTGTGTCGAGATGGGGAAGCGAGCCTTGGCATTTCTATCTCAGTTTCGGAGTCCTGACCGGTGCTGGCCTCTGTCTCACAGGTTCAGTGCCATTCACCACGGTACTGAGGAATTGGTTTGAAAGAAGGCGAGGCCTGGCCTTCTCGCTGATGTTCTCAGGTGTTGGAGGCGCCCACGCCTTCTATCCAGCTATAGCTTTCCTGATAGTTAGCATAGGTTGGCGCAATACTTTTGTGGCA
>DUEX01000016.1 GCA_011170325.1 Dehalococcoidia bacterium
ACCCCAGGCTTAGGTCGAAGACGCTTTTTGCCACCCATTATCATGAGTTGGTAGAGCTGGCTAGTTTCTTACCTCGAGTCAAGAACTTCAATGTAGCGGTGACTGAAGAAGGGGGCAAAGTCATTTTCCTGCGCAAGGTTGTCCCCGGTGGTGCTGATAAAAGCTATGGCATTCACGTGGCTCAGCTGGCAGGTCTGCCCATGTCAGTGGTGCATCGGGCTCAGGAGGTTCTGGCCGGGCTGGAAAGCAGCCATCCTCGCCGAAAGCAGTATAAGGCCGCCCGGTCTAAGAAGGCATTAGCTCAGCAGCTTCCCCTCTTTGGCGACAAGTCGCCGCTGGTTGACGAAATCAGCCAGCTCGACATCGATTCCATGTCCCCCCTTGAGGCCATTAGCAAACTCTATGAATTGAGGCAGAAAGCAAAAGAAACCGGTTTACGATGACATGAGGTCGTTTAGCCGTGCCTCTATATGGTAGATTTGAAGTAGGGAGGTAAATATGTAATGAGAAATTTCTTAGATAAAATATTGATGGGTTTCGCAGTATTGACAGTTATAATTCTGGGAGTTGTCCAATTTGTTGACTTTCAATTGTTCGAAAAGCTAGCGCAGCAAGCCATTATCGGAGCCATTTGGTTTGGCTTATTTGTTGTGGTGATCAGGTCTTTTTCACAAATGTTCAGACAAAAATAGAGGGCAACACGTTTTGGACTGACCTGTAGGGTGGTGCATATCGAAGTATAGCACCCTCTAGAGTGAGTTTTAGATGAGGAAGAGGTTATGAGTGTCTATTGGCGAGATGTATTCATTGTTTTATTTGTGTTAATAGTCATAATCCTGGTGAACATTAATTTTGATTTGAATCTATGGTTGCGTATTCTCTCGGCAGTCGTATTTTTAGTGGTAGCTTATTCACTTTGTAGCAGGAAAAAGTAGAGAGGCAAACCATGGAAAGCTTGCCTCCTGCTGAGGTAGGGGAGGATTGCTTGGCTTCGGCTCGCAATGACAATTAATAAGGTGTTGGCTTGAAGTGCCAGATGGAGTTCTTTGCAAAGTGCCCAGTTTTTCAGGTATCATTTTACTTGGGTAGAACGTTTCTGTTTTGCGACATGGTGTAACAGAACCAGTAGGGAGGTGACTTGAAAGTGGAACTGCAAAGAATTAACGAAGCTTTGGATTCCTATATTCGGCCTCAGACGTTTCCTGTAGCCGTTAAGATGGTCGGTTCAGCGAACGAGATTCCGGAGAAAGCCAGGGTGCCGAAGCGAGATTTGGGAGTGACCATGCCGGTATGCCAGGGCATAGCTCTGGCCCGGCGTTACGGCTGGCTGATGGCGATGGGCGAGGAGGATATGCTTTGTCCGCTCGGTGCGCTTACATTGGGTTTCGTTCCAGCTAAAGCTAAATTTCTTGATGGCAGTTTTAATGTCCCTTTCTGGGTAAAGAATCAAGAGGTAAGAGCTAAAATCAACCGAAATCTGCCGCGGCTTGAGCAAGGAAAGTATAGTCATCTTATAGCAGCGCATCTCCATCGGGCCGATTTTGAACCTCAGGTTATTGTAGTCTATGGTAATCCAGCCCAGATATCGAGATTGATACAGAGTGCTGTTTACGGAACCGGCGAGCCCGTCGCTTCCATGAGCGCAGGCGGCTTTGCCTGCGGTGGAGAGGTCACTCAAACAATCCTGACTGACCAGTGCCAGTTAATCGTAGCTGGTGGCGGTGACCGGGCCCTTGCTTTAACCCAAGACCACGAAATGAGTTTTGCTATGCCTATGAGCAAAGCGGAGGCGCTGATCGAGGGACTTGAAGGAACCCATAAGGCTGGCTTGAGGTATCCGACGCTTTCTTTCCTCACGTATCAGGCACAGTTTCCTCAAGGATTTGGCGAGCTTATGGACTATCTGAGGCAGGGTGACTAGGCTAGAGCTATCGGGCAAAAAGTGCTATAGTTTCCTCATTCATGACTTCCGGGTTTAAGACTGTTGCCTCTGGCACCATTACCTCTCCGCAAGGCTTTCTGGCAGGAGCAGTTAAAGCTGGTATAAAGAGCCAGAAGGGGCTTGATTTAGGCGTTCTTTATTCCGAGGTGCCCTGTGCAGCTGCTGGTGTGTTTACTGCCAATGCAATTAAGGCAGCTCCAGTAATTTTGTCCCAAAGGCATTTACATGGTAGAAGTGCCCGGGCGATTGTAGTTAATTCAGGCTGTGCCAATGCTTGTACTGGTGACTCTGGGGTGGCCGATGCTGAGGAGATGGCAAGTTTGGTGGCTGAGAAGCTGGGGCTATCGCTGGAAGATGTTCTGGTTGCCAGTACCGGTGTGATTGGCGTGTCGTTGCCTATGGAACGGGTTCGAGCTAGTATTCCTCAGATTAGGATTACCAGGGACGGTGGACATGAGTTAGCCGCGGCGATGATGACTACGGATACTTTCGCCAAGGAGATAGCTGTATTTGTCGGAGCGGAGCCAGGTGGGTTTACCATCGGCGGTGTAGCCAAAGGAGCTGGCATGATACATCCCAATATGGCTACCATGCTCTGTTTCTTGGCTACCGATGCGGCTGTAGATGCTGATTTCCTGCAGTTGGCATTACAAGAAGCCGTGGATGCTTCTTCTAATATGATTACTATCGATGGTGATACTAGCCCCAGCGATATGGCGGTGATTTTGGCTAATGGCCTAGCCGGGAATGAAGTCATTAATGATAGCAACGGTGGAGCCTTTCACAAGGCTTTAGGTGAAGTTTGTCTTTATCTGGCCAAGTGTATTGCCCGAGATGGTGAAGGAGCGACTAAGCTTATTGAGGTTACTATAGATGGAGCTCTCATGGAAACTGAGGCTCGCTTGGCAGCTCGTACCATAGCTGGCTCTCCATTGGTTAAGGCAGCCATACATGGTAGTGACCCTAACTGGGGACGGATTGTGGCGGCACTTGGTCGGAGTGGAGCACAAGTAATTGAGACAAAGTTAGACCTTTATTTGAATAATGTCTGTGTTATGAGGCAAGGCAATCCCGTGCCTTTTGATAAAAAGAAATTAAGGATTAGTCTGGCTGGTAAGGAAGTGTTCTTGAGATTGCATCTTAACCTTGGTGAAGATAGGGCTACTGCCTGGGGGTGTGACCTGTCTGAAGAATATGTTACTATTAATAGCGCTTATACGACTTAGTTGGGACATTAAGCTCAAAACAGAACTGATAAGTGACCTTTCATAAACTATATATATTTAATGTAAGAGATGAAAACTATTGTCATTAAGATTGGTGGTAGCACTCTGGGCAACAGTGACACCACAGTTGAGGATTTAGTGATGCTCCAGAAGAGAGGCATACCGATGGTGGTAGTTCACGGCGGTGCTCAAACGGTGTCTGACTGGCTTGGTCGACTGGGCATCTCTACTAGCTTTATTAGAGGTTTAAGGGTAACCGATTTAGAGAGTTTGAGGGTGGTTACAGCGATACTGGCCGGGCTGGTTAATAAGGAGTTGGTATCAGCCATCTGGCGTTTGGGAGGCAAGGCCATAGGTTTAAGCGGTGCTGATGGTGGTTTGATTCAGGCGAGGAATAAAACTCCCGATTTGGGGTATACGGGTGAAGAATTAGAAATTGATGCGGCTTTGTTGGATATATTGCTAAAGACAGGCTATATTCCAGTGGTGGCGCCGATAAGCCTTAGTTTATCGGAGAAGCTGCGCCAGGATACGAATTTACTCAATGTTAACGGGGATACTGCTGCTGGTGAAATAGCTGCAGCTTTGAATGCGGAGAAGCTTATTTTCCTTACCGATGTGCCCGGTCTTTATGACAGCTCCAAAAACTTGGTTCATAGGCTGAGCCTAGATGATGCCAAGGCACTGGTTGCCTCCGGTACAGCTTCAGGTGGTATGGCTACGAAGATCGATGCTTGCCTTAGAGCCTTGACCAAGGTGAGGCTAAGCCGAATTATTGATGGTAGGATACCTCATGCCTTGATTGATGAGATTGAGGGCGAGGGAAATGGGACAACAATTGCTTAGCAAGATGGAGAATTGGCAGGAACTTGAACAAAAGCTGTTTATGAGGACGGCGAAGCGGTTACCGGTAACATTGGTTCGTGGTCAAGGAGCCAGGGTTTGGGATGCCGAAGGCAAAGAATATCTCGATTTTGTTGGCGGTTGGGCAGTGAATAGTTTGGGACATTGCCATCCGGTAATAGTCAGGGCATTGACGGAACAGGCTCAGCTTCTCATTCAGGCGTCAAATCAATTTTATACTGTTCCTCAAGTACAACTAGCTGAGCTGCTAGTTGCCAAAAGCTGTCTTGACAGGGTCTTTTTTTGTAACAGCGGCGCCGAGGCTAATGAAGGGGCAGTGAAACTAGCCCGAAGATATGGCAAACTTCATCTTGGTGGGGCTTATGAGATAATCACCGCCCGTGAGTCCTTTCATGGCCGGACTTTAGCTATGGTGGCGGCTACAGGTCAAGATAAGTTTCAAGAACCTTATATTCCTTTGCCAAATGGCTTTGTTAATGTAAATTACAATGATATTGAGACAATTAAAGCGGCGACTAGCACTCAGACTTGTGCTGTAATGGTGGAGCCTATTCAGGGTGAGGGTGGGGTCAATGTGCCGGACGATAACTATCTTAAGAAGATACGGGCTTGGTGTAATGAGAAGGGCATTCTTTTGGTTCTTGATGAGATTCAGACTGGTATTGGCCGAACTGGAACGCTGTTCGCCTATGAACAATTTGGTGTTGAGCCAGATATAATGGCTCTGGCTAAGGGATTAGGCAGCGGCGTGCCTATCGGGGCTCTTTTGGCTGAGGAGCGGGCTTCAGTTTTTGCTCCCGGTGAGCATGGCTCTACTTTTGGTGGTAACCCCTTGGTTTGTATGACTAGTCTGGCGGCTCTGAAATTCATTATCGATAATGAAATACCAGAAAAGGTTAGACAGGTGGGGCAGTATTTTGTGGGTGGTTTGGAAAAGCTGAAGGCAAGGTTCGAATTTATCGCTGAAGTAAGAGGTCGCGGGCTGTTATTAGCTCTGGGCTTTACTAGTGATATAGCTGAGGAGCTGGTACTGGCTTGCCTGGAGAAGGGCTTGCTGGTTAATCAGGTGAAGCCCAATGCTTTGCGGTTCATGCCACCGCTTATTATCACTGAGAGAGATGTCGACGAAGCACTGGGCATCTTGGGAGAAGTTTTCAGTCGGAGGTTATAGGAATGTCAGATAAGGTGGTACTGGCTTATAGCGGTGGTTTAGATACTTCAGTAGCTATAAAATGGTTGGCTGATAAATATGATATGGAGGTTATCGCTCTTACCGCAGATATAGGTGGCGTTGGTGATCTCCCAGCAATTCAACAGAAAGCGCTGAAAGTGGGAGCAGTCAAGGCACTAACACTGGATACCAAAGAACTTTTTGTTGATTCCTTCGTCTTCCCAGCTCTTCAAGCTGATGCCCTTTATGAGGGGCAGTATCCTTTGGCTACAGCCCTCGGCCGTCCTCTTATGGCTAAGCTACTGGTGGATGCAGCCAGGAGCGAAGGAGCTATTGCCGTAGCCCATGGCTCTACAGGCAAAGGTAATGACCAGGTTCGTTTCGATGTAAGTATTGTTGCTCTAGCTCCAGAGCTCAGGATTGTAGCACCAGCACGTGAGTGGGGTATGACCCGAGAAGAGACAATCGCCTATGCTGAGGGGCATGGTATTCCGGTGCCAATTACAGCTGCTAGCCCTTATTCTATAGATGAGAATCTCTGGGGGAGGAGTATAGAGTGTGGGGTTCTGGAGGACCCATGGGCTGAGCCTCCGGAGGAGATTTTTGCCTGGACGAAATCTCCTGCAACAACTCCTGATGTACCTGACTATGCAGAGATTGGTTTTGAAAAAGGAATCCCAATTAGCCTTGATGGTAAGAAATTGGATGGTGTTGCCCTTATTCAGCAGCTTAATGAGCTAGCTGGTAAGCACGGTGTAGGTAGAATTGACCATGTAGAAAGTAGGTTGGTGGGAATAAAATCGAGAGAGATTTATGAAGCCCCAGCAGCTACGGTGCTGCTTAAAGCCCATCAGGCTCTAGAAGCTATGACTTTGTCTCGGCATCAACTCCGCTTCAAGGAGAAAGTAGCTAGTGAATATGCTGACATTATTTATAATGGGCTGTGGTTTACCGCATTGCGTCAGGATTTAGCTGCCTATGTGGAGAGCTCCCAAAGGCATGTTGTCGGGACAGTAAAAGTCAAGCTTTTTAAAGGGAATTGTTCGGTAGTTGGTAGAAAATCCCCCGCCTCTCTTTACGACTATAGCCTAGCTACTTATGACAAAGGTGACGTCTTTGACCAGCAGGCCTCCCCTGGTTTCATTCACATCTGGGGGTTGCCAGTAAAAATCCAGGCACGGGTGCAAGGTAGCGGCAATCGGGATATGAATAAGAAGAAGCCGAAGGACGAACTTGATACTTAAGAGACAGTAAGCAATGTAGCTATTTCGTTTGTAGGCTGGTGGGTTGAAGGATTGTAGTTATGAGCGACAAAAGAGGAGAACGCTTGCGTAGCCGATTTAGTAAGGGAATCAATAAGTTAGCCGGGCAATATGTTGCTTCCATTTCCTTTGACTGGCGATTGTACCGGCAGGATATTGCCGGAAGTATTGCTCATGCTCAGATGCTGGCTAAACAAGGCATAATATCAGAAAGAGATGCTGAGCTCATCACCTCAGGCCTTGTCTCTATTCGTGATGAGATTGAGCAAGGGAAACTTGAGTTCAAGTCCGAGCTTGAGGACATACACATGAATATCGAAAATAGGCTATTTGAAAAAATAGGTGACGTGGCAGGCAAACTGCATACCGCTCGTTCCAGAAACGACCAGGTAGCTTTAGACCTGCGCCTTTTTGTGAAGGAAGCGATCTCAGAAGCTGTTAGCAAACTAAGAAAATTTCAACGGGTTCTGTTGGATGTTGCTGAAGGTAATAGAAATGTTGTTATGCCTGGATATACCCATCTCCAGCCGGCTCAGCCAATTCTTTTTGCCCATCATCTTCTGGCTTATTTTGAAATGTTCCAGCGGGATATAGAAAGATTTCAAGATTGTTTGAAACGCGTTGATGTCTTGCCACTAGGCAGTGGAGCCTTAGCTGGAGTAGCTTATCCTATTGACCGTGATTTTGTAGCTAGGAGGCTGGGCTTCAGTCAGGTGAGCACCAATAGCCTTGATGCTGTTTCTGACCGTGATTTTGTGGTTGAATATGAGGCGGCTGCTGCTGTAACTATGATGCATTTGTCTCGGCTGGCGGAGGAGACAGTCCTGTGGTCTTCAGCCGAGTTTGATTTTGTGGAGATTGACGAAGCATATGCTACCAGCAGTAGTATTATGCCACAAAAGAAAAATCCGGATGTGGCAGAATTGACTAGAGGCAAAACAGGCAGGGTCTATGGTCACCTCATGAGCCTTTTGACTGTGATGAAAGGTTTACCCTTGGCTTATAATCGGGATATGCAAGAAGACAAGGAAGGGCTTGTGGATACTGTAGATACGCTCCTTTCCAGTTTAGAGGTGTTTGCTGGGCTGGTAAGGACGGTGAAAGTCAATGCTGCCCGAATACGTGATGTTACGGCAGGCAGTTATATCTTGGCTACCGACCTGGCTGACTACTTGGTAAAAAGGGGATTGCCTTTCCGCCAAGCGCATAATGTTGTAGGTAAGCTGGTGCAATACGCTATTAGTAAAGGTAAGGGCTTTGAGGAGCTAAGCTTGGAGGAATATCGCAATTCCTCGCCTCTCTTTACTGAGGATGTATATGCTATTACTGTGGAAGCCTCAATTGCGGCTCGGAATGCTATCGGTGGTACTGCTCCGGAGCAGGTGGCAGTAGCCTTAACCCGGGCCAGAGAAATCGTTGGAGTAGAAGATGAAAAGCAAGCGGATTAAACTAGCGCCGTCAGTTCTTTCTGCTGACTTCAGCCGTCTTGGCGAGCAAGTCGCTGAGGTGACCAAAGCTGGTGCTGACTATATTCATGTCGATGTCATGGATGGGCATTTCGTACCTAATATCAGTATCGGGGCTCCAGTGGTGGCATCTCTTCGTTCTTGGACTAATCTGCCTCTAGATGTGCACTTGATGATTGAGCGACCAGAGGTCCATATTTCGCAGTTTGCTGAGGCTGGAGCCGATATTATCACGGTTCATGTTGAGGTTTGCCAGCATCTTCACCGCTTGGTTGAGGCAATAAAGGGGTTGGGGGTTAAGGCAGGGGTATCATTGAATCCAGCCACTCCACTGGGTTCATTGGACGAGATTCTGCCTCTCCTTGATTTGGTATTGGTCATGACTGTCAATCCTGGATTTGGTGGTCAAGCCTTCATAGAAAGTATGGTAGATAAAATAAGTCGGCTGCGAGAGATGCTGGATGATAGGCAAGCCAAGGCGGAGTTAGAGGTTGATGGTGGTATCACTGCTAGTGTAGCTCCAAGAGTAGCTCAAGCTGGAGCTGAGGTTCTAGTTGCTGGAGCTGCAATTTTTAACTCTAAGCAGAGTGCTGGTGAAGCATTACATGAGATGAGGAGAGCGCTTGATTTAGCGGGCTAGTTTGTGTTGGCTACGTAGGCAACGGGTACACAAATTAAGCCGTTTGGGTTTGCCATTGACGATAATCATGGCTGGCTGAATATTGGGCAGCCAACGGCGCCTAGTATACTGCTTAGAATGGCTTACCTGATTACCATATTGAACTGTTTTTCCACAGAGATCGCATTTCCTAGCCAAGTTTCTTAGACTCCTTCGCCATAAACTAAATTTGACAAAAGTAGTAAAATAATACCACGTTTGCTAAATTAAGCAAAGGGGTGGAGATGAAACAAGTCTTTTCTTGTAGCGGTCAAGAATTGCTAGATATGATGGCTGTTGGTAGTAGCTGGTTGGAGAAGAGTGCTCCGGATATCAATGCTATAAATGTTTTTCCAGTGCCTGATGGTGACACCGGGACTAACATGCTTCTTACCATGCGCTCAGTTATGGAAGAAGCTGACCGAGCTTCAGACGATAGTGTCTCAGCGGTGGCTAAAGCGATGGCTTACGGTGCTTTGATGGGGGCTCGAGGAAATTCAGGGGTAATTTTGTCTCAAATTTTTCGTGGCTTGGCTAAGGGGCTTGAGGGGAAAGAATCCTTTGATGGAAAAGATTGGGCAGAGGCATTGGTTCAAGCGTCACATGCTGCCTATCAGGGATTATCTCAACCTGTAGAGGGTACTATCCTGACAGTGATTCGGGATGTGTCTACGTCTGCTGAAGCGGCTGCTCAAGCTAATCCCGCGGATTTAACTTGTGTAGCTGAAGCTGCAGTGGAGGCAGCTAAAAATTCGGTGGCTAGAACTCCTCTTTTGCTACCTGTGTTGCGTGAGGCCGGGGTGGTAGATGCTGGAGGACAAGGTTTGTACGTATTACTGGAGGGAGCCCTTCATTACTTGAGGGGAGAGACGGAGGAGATGCAATACCGGAAACCACAGATGGTTACTGCTGATTTGCCTCTGAGTTCTAAAGCAGCTCAGCTTGTGGCTGAGCCAGAGGAGCCTTATGGTTATTGCACCAATTTCTTGGTCGAAGGCCAGAAACTTAATCCAGACAAAATTAGACACAGGTTAGAAGGGAAGGGACAATCTCTTATTGTTACTGGTGATGATACCAATGTTCGGGTTCATATCCATACTTATGACCCCGGTGCCATCCTCAAATACGTCATTTCCTTAGGCACCTTGCATCAGATACAAATTCAGAATATGGATGACCAACATGTGGGCTTTGTAGAGATGCAGCAAGAGAGGCTGCCAACGGCGGACATAGCTGTAGTAGCCGTAGCCTCTGGGAGCGGGCTGAGGGAAGTTTTCCAGAGCCTGGGAGTCGCAGCCGTGGTTCCCGGTGGACAAACAATGAATCCCAGCGTTCGGGAAGTGCTCCAGACAGTGGAATCGGTGCCATCTCAGAAAGTTATTCTGCTGCCCAATAATAAGAATATCATCCTTACCGCTTCTCAAGTCCAGCCGCTAACAGATAAAGAAGTAGTTGTGGTACCAACTAAAACTATTCCTCAGGGGATAGCTGCCCTCCTTTCCTTCAGCTACGAAGGAGCTTTGGAAGAGGCTGCTCAGGCTATGGAGGAAGCTATAGCCACGGTGAAAACTGTGGAAGTCACTAAGGCAGTGCGTAGTACTCAGATAAAAGGCTTGAAGGTAAGGAAAGGGCAGGCTATTGGCATTGTCGATGATGAGGATTTGGTAGCTGCTGGTGATAGCATTACCGATGTTCTCTTTGAAGCTCTTGATAAAGTAGGCATTGAATCGGTTGAGGTGGTGACTCTATATTATGGTGCTGATGTTGAGGCGGCTCAGGCAGAGGAGATAATTCAGGAAATCGGCAATAAGTATCCTGAAAAGCAAGTGGAGCTAATTCGCGGTGGTCAACCTCACTATAACTATATAGTTTCCTTGGAATGATGATTTTGGAGGTGCTCTGTTATGGTTAAGATTGTGACTGATAGTCTTTCGGACATTCCCGACCAGTTGGCCCAAGAGCTAGGGATTAGTATAGTGCCCTTGAATGTGCACTTCGGCACTGAAACTTATCGTGATAGAGTCGACATAAGCACAGACGAGTTTTATCGGAAGCTGCAAACGAGCGAGGTCTTTCCGACTACTTCAGCACCACCACCTGGTGTCTTCGTCGAGCTTTTCACCAAATTGGCTAAGGAAACAGATGAAATCCTAGCCATTATGACATCTAGCAAAATCAGTGCTATTTGTGAAAGTGCCCTTCAAGGTAAAGATATGGTTGATGCGCGTTGCCACATTGCGGTGATTGATTCGTTGCAGATATTAGCTGGTCAAATGTTTGTAGTTATTGTGGCGGCTAAAGCAGCCCGAGAGGGAGCCAATTTGGAGCAGATAAGCGATATGGTAAGGAAGGCTATCCCCAAGGCTCACGTTCGTGGGGCTCTTGCCACACTGGAGTATCTGAAGAGGGGAGGACGCATTGGGAAAGCGCAGGCTTTCTTAGGCAGTTTACTAAAAGTGACGCCTATTCTGGGCTTCATAGATGGTGAAGCTCATCCCATTGCTAGGGTCCGTAGCTGGGCTCAAGGCACGGATTTTCTAGTGAATTTTGTCAAGGGGTTCCCCAAAATAGAAGAGCTGGCTATCGAAGATGCTACTACTCCTGATGAGGCAGAAATACTGGCCGAGCGGCTCAGCGACATATTCCCGAAAGAGCGTATGCATCGAACTAAGTTCAGTCCAGTACTAGGTGCTCATCTTGGTCCTGGCGCTTTAATAGTATCCGTTCTTGAAGGTGAATAATGGGGTAGAGGTTGTAACTGATTCTATAGCGCCAGTCTCGAGGTGCAGAGTTACATAGTCCTTTGAGATTGAAGCTATCGAAACTATAGTCAATGGCAACTTCCACAGTGATAGATGTCGAGCCGCTACGTACTATTCTCGAATTGGAATGCCAGAGAAATTACGCTGATGTTGCCGTAATTGGTGGGCTGGATAAATACCTTCGTAATTGGGCAAGGCAAACTAGAGACAAGATAAGTTCCCCCAAACTCCTAGCCCATTTCAATGAACTCCAATTGGCTGAGCCTAAGTATGCTGCTTGGGATGAGGAGAAACGCAAGGCATGGGTAAGGAATCTCCTTGATTGGTTGGTTGAGGTAGAGGGGGCAACAGAAACAGTGTCAACAATTAGGAGCCGTGCTTCCTCTGTGGTAGCCGGTCGTCCATCTATTGCTTCCGGAGCTCGTTCCTCAAGCAGTGAAGGGGGATTGGACGCGCCAGTAACTGTTGCTAGGGGTGTTACAGCGAATTTGGCTGCCAAACTAGCCAAGCTGGGAGTAAAGACAGTTCGTGATTTACTTTATTTCTTTCCCAGACGTCACCTTGATTATAGCCAGAGAAAACTTATTGCTGAGCTTGAAGTGGATGAAGAACAAACCATTTTAGCTATGGTGTGGGAGGCTCGAATAGTTAAGCTGGGTAATCAACGGGGTACCGAAGCTATTGTTGGTGATGAGACGGGGAATGTAAGGGCGGTTTGGTTTAATCAACCTTACCTAGCTAAGAGGTTTCCTACCAATGCTGAGCTAGTGCTCAGCGGCAAGGTGGCTGAATTCAAAGGGCAAAAGGTCTTCGAATCGCCGGAGTGGGAGCTAGTTGAGGATAAAGAATTGATTCATACCGGTCGTCTTGTGCCTGTTTACCCTTTAACTCGGGGCTTATATCCTCGTCAGGTGAGAAATCTGGTAAAGAAGGTTATCGACGATTGGGTATGGCAAGTAATGGATTTCTTACCCTTGGAAACAAAGAGTCGGTGCCAGCTCTTAGATTTACCTGAGGCAATTGTCCAAGCTCATTACCCGGATAGTCATTTGATGAAGGCTGAAGCCAGAAAGCGTCTAGCTTTTGATGAGCTTTTCCTTATTCAGTTGGGCGTGTTCAGTAAGAAACGAGATTGGCAGGAGGGTCAGCAGGGTAACGCTTTCAATATAAATAGGGAAAGCATCGATGATTTTCTCAATTGCTTACCTTTTACATTGACTCATGCTCAACAGCGAGTGCTCAGTGAAATTTTGGCTGACCTGGAACAGTCAAGGCCTATGTCGCGCCTTCTTCAAGGCGAGGTAGGCAGTGGCAAGACTGTAGTAGCCACGGCAGCTTTATTGGCGGCTGTTAACAGTGGCTATCAAGGAGCGCTTATGGCGCCAACGGAGATACTAGCTGAACAACACTTTCATAATATCTGCCAGCTTCTGTCTAGAGTAAGTAATAAAAAAGATGAGCAAGTCAATATTTGCTGCTATGACGGGCTTTTTTCTCGTCCGGTGACTCTTGCTCTACTGATCGGGAGTCTGAGCGAGAAAGAGAAGGAAGCTCTACATCAACGGATTCAAGAAGGCGAGATAGACGTTGTTATCGGTACTCACGCTCTTATTCAGAAGGGGGTGGAATTTTGTAAACTTGGGCTGGCAGTGATAGATGAGCAGCATCGTTTTGGGGTTTTGCAGCGCTCAGCATTGCGTCAGAAAGGGTTCAATCCTCACATACTGGTGATGACAGCTACTCCCATCCCACGGAGTATGGCGCTAACCCTTTATGGCGATTTAGACCTTTCAGTTATAGATGAAATGCCTCCGGGGAGACAGGTGATAAAGACGCGGTGGCTTGAGCCTGAGTATAGAGACAGGGCTTATGGTTTTCTCCGTCGGCAAATTGCTGCTGGACAGCAAGCTTTCATAATTTGTCCTCTTATTGAGGAATCAGAAAGCATTGAAGCTAAGGCAGCGGTAGCTGAGTATGAACGACTATCTAAGGAGGTTTTCCCTGATTTAAGATTAGGCTTACTTCACGGGCGAATGCCAGCTACTAATAAAGAGGAAACAATGCAAAGCTTCCGGGCTGGCAAGCTTGATATTTTGGTATCTACGCCTGTAGTAGAGGTGGGTATTGATGTGCCCAATGCTACGGTTATGCTGGTGGAAGCGGCTGACCGTTTCGGCCTATCCCAGCTACATCAATTTCGAGGGCGAGTAGGTCGGGGTGAAAAGCAGAGTTATTGTCTGCTTCTAGCTGAGCGACCTTCGCCTGAAGGAAGGGAACGATTGAAATCGATAGAGGAAATTCAAGACGGTTTTGCTTTAGCCGAAAAAGACTTAGAGCTGCGAGGACCAGGGGAATTCTTTGGTACTCGCCAGAGCGGTTTACCAGACCTTCGTATGGCTAGGTTATCCGATGTCCCGCTTTTGGAGTTAGCTCGAGACCAATCAATAGCTCTTTTTCACAGTGATTCTAGTCTCAAGATGCCTGAGCATCATCTCTTGGCTCAGGAGCTGGCCCGGGTATGGCAAACTGGTGGTGAATGGAGCTGATTTGATGGTACTCAAGCAGAAGCTGGCTAAAGCTTTAGAGCAGGCAGCGACACAGGCTCAGCAACAAGGGGCACTTGCTTTCACCACATTGCCCGAGGTGATTGTAGAGTACCCACAGAATCCTGAGCATGGTGATTATGCTTCAAGTCTTCCCTTGAGATTGGCTCGGGCAATAAATATGGTGCCTCTAACAATCGCTAACAAAATTGTTGAACTTATGCCTCCTTTGTCTGAGGTTGCCAAAGTAGTTGCTGCCCCTCCGGGTTTTATCAATTTTACCCTTAGCCCCGATTGGCTAACAAGGCAGATAGAGGCTATCTTAAGTGCTGGCGATTCTTACGGCAGTATTGACTTAGATGGTGGTAAGTCTGTTCAGATTGAATTTGTTAGCATTAATCCCACCGGACCTCTTCATGTTGGACATGGTCGTGGTGCTGTCTTAGGTAGCACTTTGGCTAATGTACTTAGCGCTGCTGGCTATGCTGTAGACAAAGAATATTACATTAATGATGTTGGTAGCCAGTTAGATGCCTTCGGTCGCTCTCTTTACACGCGTTATCAACAATGCCTAGGCGTAGATGCTGAAATGCTTAATGATGGCTATTTCGGTAGTTATGTGATTGACTTAGCTAAGGAAATCCTTGGCAGTCAAGGTGACCGGTTTCTGACATTGCCTGAAGAAACTGCTATTCAGGAACTGCGAGAAATTGGGGTTGAAAAAATCATGGATGGAATTAGACGGGACCTCGAACTATTAGGGGTTGATTTCGATGTTTGGTTTAGCGAGCGAAGCCTGTATCAAGGTGGACAATATGAAAAAGCTATGAAGTTGCTGAGAGATGGTGGTTGCATAGTAGAGAGGGAGAATGCTACTTGGTTTGCATCTTCTGCTTTAGGTGAGGATAAAGATAATGTACTGGTACGCAGTGATGGTTCGCCTACTTACTTTGCTTCTGACATTGCCTATCACTTTAACAAGTTTTTGGAGCGGCAGTTCGATCTGGTGGTCGATATTTGGGGAGCTGACCACCAGGGACATGTTTCTCGCATGAAAGCTGCAGTCGGTGCTCTGGGAGCAAATCCAGAGCAGCTCAGAGTGATAATTTGCCAGCTAGTTACTCTGCGTCGTGGTGGGGAGATAATCCGAGTATCCAAGCGCAGCGGTGATATCATCACCTTGAGAGAGCTAATTGAGGAGGTTGGCTCAGATGCTTGTCGCTTCTTCTTTTTATCTCGTTCGGCTGAGAGCCAGATGGACTTTGATTTGGAGCTAGCTAGAAGGCAATCAGTGGATAACCCGGTTTATTACGTTCAATATGCTCATGCCCGCATTGCTAGCATCCTCCGGTTAGCTGAAGAGAGAGGAATCGATTATAGCCAAGGCGATGTTTCCTTGCTTACCGCCGAGCCGGAGTTGACCTTGATACGACGGATGATTTTGTTGCCAGAAATAGTAGAAACAGTGGCTAACTCTTTAGAGCCTCATCAGTTGCCTTACTATGCTCAAGACTTAGCCACTGTGTTCCACAGCTTTTACAAGCAGTGCCGGGTCATTTCCAAAGATCAGCCACTAACCTGGGCTCGGCTTAAACTAGTTAGAGCAGCCAAAATCGTTCTGGCTAGGACTCTACATCTTATGGGTATGACAGCACCTGAAAGTATGTAAATAGCCGTTTCTGGCCTTTCTACTCTGGCTACTATTGGATTGTAGCTAGCAGTACTTTATGCTAAACTTCGGTGGAAATATGAAGCAGCGCGTTTTCTCTGGTGCTCGGCCTACGGGTAAACAGCATATTGGTAATTATCTAGGGGCTATTCAGAACTATGTTGCTCTTCAAGAAGAGTATGATTGTATCTATTGTATAGTAGATGTCCATGCTTTGACGAGCCTAGAGAGCACGGATAGGCTTCAGGAGGATATCAATGAAATGATGCTTGACTGGTTAGCTGCCGGTCTTGACCCGCAAAAAAGTATCCTCTTTGTTCAATCCCATGTCCCTGAAGTCATGGAGCTTCATACTTTGCTTAGTATGGTTACACCCTTAGGCTGGCTGTTACGGGTGCCTACTTTCAAAGAAAAGGCACGAATGCAGCCGCAAAATGTCAACTATGGGCTGGTAGGCTATCCGGTGCTGATGACCGCAGATATTGTGCTGTATAAGGCAGAGGTGGTGCCGGTAGGCGAAGACCAGCTTCCTCACCTTGAGCTGGCACGGGAAATAGCCCGCCGCTTCAACTCTATGTTTGCTCCCACTTTTCCTGAGCCTCAAGCCAAGCTTACTTCTTTTCCTTTGGTGCTAGGGTTGGATGGCGTACAAAAGATGGGTAAGAGCTACAACAATTACATTGAGCTGGCAGCTACTTCTGAGGAGACATTGGAGCGGGTGATGACCGCAGTCACTGACCCGGCCCGACAATACCGCTCTGACCCAGGTCACCCTGAGATATGCAATGTCTTTAGCCTTCAGCATTTTTTTAATATTAATCGTGTGGAAGAGATTGCTGCTGAGTGTCGCTCGGCAGGCATTGGCTGTGTTGACTGCAAGAAATTGCTGGCTCGGGGGATTAATTCGGCTCTCGAGCCCTTTCGTGAGAGGCGGATTGCACTGGAAGCCAAACATCAGCTGGTAGTTGAAGTCCTTTCTGATGGAGCTCGCCGGGCTCAGGTTATCGCCAAGGAGACCTTGGCAGAGGTTAAAGAAAGGATGGGGCTTCTTCAGCGGGCTGTTTGAAAACCTGACTATGAATGACTTACCCTTAGCGCAGAGTGGTAGGAGTGCCCTTGAAGTAGCTACTCAAGCAGCTGAAGAAGCCGGTGAGATTCTCCTGGCTCATTTTTGCTCTAAAAAAGAGATAAAGTACAAGGGTAAGAGCAATTTAGTTACTGAAGCCGATATCTTGTCTGAGAAGACCATATTAGAATTTCTAGAAAGTGAATATCCTGATTGCAATATCCTCTCTGAGGAGTCAAACTCCTCTGCTCCGACTACTGGTTATACTTGGATAGTTGACCCATTGGATGGCACCAATAATTATGTCTATGGCGTTCCTTTCTTCTGTATAAATATTGCTTTAGCCAAAGATGAGGATGTCCTGCTAGGTATAACTCATGACCCGGTAAGAGAGGAGCTTTTTCGAGCTGAGAAAGGGAAAGGGGCTTACCTTAATGACTCAGCGATTCAGGTTTCCAAAGAGGGTTCACTTGGGACCTCTTTGGTAGGCCTTGACCTTGGCTATAGTGCTGAGCAAAGCAAGAAGATGCTTGACATAGCTACTAGGTTGTGGAGTCAGGTACATTGTCTGAGAGTCATGGGGTCAGCATCTTTAAGCTTGGCTTATGTTGCCTGCGGGCGGGTTAGCCTCTATCTTCATCGCTATCTTTACCCTTGGGACATTGCTAGCGGGCTTTTACTGATTAGAGAAGCCGGCGGCAAAGTCACTGATTGGCAACGGAAGCCAGCAAGCTGTCAAACTAAGGAAATCATTGCTTCAAATGATAGGCTTCACCAGGAGTTTATGGCATACTTGGGTTAGACGCGAGGGCACAAAGTAAAACTGAAAAAAAGGAGGAAAAAACGAGGCTGAGATGCTGTTTGGCGATATCCTTAGACAAAATGCGATGAAGTTTCCCAATAAGACGGCTCTGATTTGTGGGGATGACAGGGTCAGCTATTTGGAACTTAATAGCCAGGTGAACCGTCTGGCAAATACGCTGCTAGCCACTGGCATGAAAAAAGGGGATAGGGTAGCTGTCGTAGCTGATAATTGCATCCAGTATGTGGAGGCATATTATGCTGTAGCTAAGGGTGGCATGATAATTGTACCGATCAATACAACTCTTGATAGTAGTGGAGTATCCTATCTTATAAATGACACCGGGGCGGGTACAGTCATCTTTGGTGAGAACTATTCCGATACTATTAATTCCATATACCCTGGGTTGAAAACAGTTAACAATTATATTGCTATTGGCAACGCAGCGAAGGCGGAAAGTTATGAAGAATTGGTCTCCAGGTATTCGCCGGACGAGCCTGAGGTAGCAATTGATGAGGATGACACCATTGGTATTTGGTACACCAGTGGTACTACTGGTTGGCCTAAAGGAGTGGCAGTGAGCCATAAGAGTCTGATTTCAGAGATAGTGAATATGATGCTTAACGGTTACCCCATAAATCGGAATGATGTTAATTTGGCTATATTGCCTTTGTCCCACCTAGGCGGTCAGTACCTTATGAAGAATCATTTCTACATAGGTGGCACTAGTGTTCTATTGGAAACGCTGGAGCCTAAACTGATTCTGGAGACTATCGAGAGAGAAAAGGTGACTACTAGCCTTTTTACACCCGCGGTCGTATTTGCCATAACCGATTATTCGGATGTTAATAGATATGACGTTAGTAGCATGCGGATAATAATGTATGCCGGTGCACCGTTGCCTGAAGGAGCACAAAGTAGGATGAACGAGATTTTTGGCGATATACTTATGCAATGTTACGGTGCTAGTGAGGTGCCAGTGATTATGATGCCTCCGCTACTGGAGGGGCCGTGGG
This sequence comes from Dehalococcoidia bacterium, assembly GCA_011170325.1. Classification (GTDB taxonomy): domain Bacteria; phylum Chloroflexota; class Dehalococcoidia; order GIF9; family UBA5629; genus W265. The sequence goes on from DUEX01000016.1 coordinate 18,448, forward strand.
AAAAGGTTAAGAGACCAGGTTCTTGTGGCAAAGAGATTACCGGCATCGAGGTAAGGCTGGTTAACGAGGAGGGTGATGATGTTGCCCAAGGGGAAATTGGAGAATTGTTGGTCAGAGGTGACAATATGATGAAGGGCTATTGGAATATGCCTGAGGAGACAGCGAAGGTGCTGGAGGGTGGTTATTTTCATACTGGTGACCTGGCAACGAAGGATGACGAAGGCTATTACTATGTTGTGGGCAGGAAGGAGGATACAATCATTACTGGTGGCAAGCCAGTGTATTCGGCGGAGGTAGAAAGCTTGATGTCCTTACATCCGTCAATCTCCGAAGTAGCTGTGATAGATGTGCCTGATGTAAGGCTAGGCAAGCTAGTGAAGGCGGTTGTGGTTTCAAAAGTGGGGGAGAAGGCCAGTGAACAGGACATAATTGAATGGTGTGCCAGTCGGCTTGAAGCTTATAAAGTGCCAAAGTCGGTAGATATTGTTGACAGCTTACCAAGGACAGCTATAGGCAAGATACTTAAGAGAGCATTGAGAGATAGGTATAGCAAAGGTGAATAAGCAGGCTTTTTAATGTTGAAAGCGATGCCTCTCGATGAACCTGCCCATCCTTTTTAGAGCCTCTTCAATTTCCGGCAGGGAAGTTGCATAGCAGCAACGGACATAACCTTCACCGTAGTGACCGAAAGCGGAGCCGGGAACTACAGCTACTTTTTCTTCTATTAAGAGCTTCTCAGCAAATTCTTCTGAAGTCATGCCGGTAATCTTTATAGATGGGAAGGCGTAGAAAGCGCCCTTAGGCTCAAAACAAGATAAGCCGATATCCCTTAGCCCCTTGACCATGACGCGGCGTCGGCAGTCGTATTCTCTTACCATTGCCTCCACCTCGCTATCGCCTTTCTTCAAAGCTTCAAGGGCTGCCATCTGCCCCATTATCGGGGCACATAATATAGTATATTGATGAATCTTGGTCATGGCTTCGACGATTTCCCGCTTGGCAGCTGCGTAGCCAACTCGCCATCCGGTCATGGCATAGGCTTTGGAGAATCCGTTTAGCAAAATAGTATGCTCCTTCATCCGCGGTAGACTGGCGAGGCAAGTATGCTCCACACCGTAAACCAGCTGCCCGTAGACCTCGTCAGAGATTACTAAGAGGTTATGCTGCTGTGCCAGTTGGGCGATTTGAATCAGCTCTTCTTTTGGCATAACTGCCCCGGTAGGGTTTGCTGGATAACCTATTAGAATGGCCTTGGTTCGTTCTGTGATTCTGGGCTCAATGTCTTGAGCCTTGATTTCGAAGCTGTTTTCCTCTGTTGTAGGTATGGAGATGGCTATGCCTCCGGCTAGAGTAGTACATGATGGGTAAGCAACGTAGCAAGGGTCGGGCATAATGACTTCATCGCCAGGATCAAGTATAGCTCTCAAGGCAAGGTCAAGCCCTTCACTGACACCAACAGTGATAAGGAGCTCACTATCAGGGTCGTAGCTTAGACCATAACAAGACTCGAGGTATTTTGCCAATTCTTGTCTGAGCTGAGGTAGTCCATAGTTGGAGGTATACATAGTGTAGCCCTTTTCCAAAGAGTAAATAGCAGCTTCCCTAATATGGTATGGGGTGATGAAATCAGGTTCTCCTACCCCAAGGGAAATGACCCCTTCCATTGAGGAGAGCAAATCAAAGAATTTTCTGATGCCCGAAGGTGAGACATTGCTCACTTTTTGAGATATGTGTTTGCGAGGAATCTTAATGTGACTTGAGCCAGTTTTGGGCACAGAGACCTCCTACCTGTAAAGCATAGAATGGAATCCAATTAGGGGGTTACCGGCAACCGCTTGATCTCCTCCCCACCCTCAAGGATTTCACCGTCCTCTTTGTACTTCTTCAGGATGAAATGGGTAACGGTGCCCTGCACTGTATCCAACGGAGCCAGCTTCTCCGAGACAAAGACAGCAATATCTTGCATAGTTTTACCGGCTACTAATATAGCTAAATCATAGGTGCCTGAGGCTAGATAGACAGAACGGGCTTGAGGGAAGCGATAGATACGCTCAGCTATGGCATCAAAACCTACATCTCGTTGAGGAACAACCTTAACTTCGACTAAAGCCCACACTTGCTCTTCGCCTAATTTAGCCCAGTCGATGACAGTTTTATATTTCAAGATGGCTCTGTCCTTTTCAGCCTTTTTGATTGTCTTTTCCACCTCAGCAGCTGAGATACCAGTCATGGTAGAAATCTGCTTGGGCGTTAGCCGAGCATCTTTCTCAAGAGCTTCAAAAATCTGTTTCATGTTCCCTCCTCAATTCACTAACAGGCAAGCCACCATTGGTCTTGAGTCTCATTATAGCAGAGCTCGAAAAGCTTCTCATCCTCAGTGGTGACCCTGAAAAATCTTTTGCCCGGCTGCTGCCATTCCTTTTCTATCCGAGAAATCTTGTACTCTTTGTCCAGCCATAGAAAAGCTTCCGGTCGTTGAGCGTAGGTATAACCTGAATAGCATCTTACTTGAAGCAATTGTTGCTCAGTCATTCCTCACGTCTTAAATTGGTGGTTTTCTCTTGTGCCAATCAGTGGCTTGCTCATAGGCAAAGGCGATGTGAAGCACCGTTTCCTCGCCAAAAGGCTTACCTATGACCTGCATACCTGTAGGTAAACCATTGGCGAAGCCAGCAGGGATAGAGATAGCTGGGATGCCGGCGATATTTACGGGTAAAGTGCAGACATCGCTCAAATACATTTGCAGAGGGTCATCCACCTTTTCACCAAGCTTGAAGGCTGCCGTAGGTGATGTCGGGGTAACCAGAGCATCATATTTCTCGAAGGCCTGGTCAAATTCTTGCCTTATCAAAGTGCGAACCTTCTGGGCTTTGAGATAGTAGGCATCATAATAACCAGCGGATAAGGCATAAGTTCCCAGCATGATTCGCCTTTTGACCTCGGCTCCAAAGCCAAATTGTTTTGTTTTTTCCATAGCCTCCCACATATTATCGGCATGTTGATAGGAGAAGCCATATTTTACTCCATCATAGCGAGCTAAGTTTGCCGAAGCCTCAGAGGGTGCCAGAATATAATATGCAGCTAAAGCGTATTTAGTATGGGGCAGAGAAACCTCCCAATCTATCTCAGCACCCAACTCCTCTAGCCTCTTTATCGCTGTCTGCAGATTCGCTTTCACCTCTTCTTGTATCCCATCAAAATACTCTTGTGGAATGCCGAGGCGCAGGTCTTTGAGGTCGGGAATCAATGCCTTGGTATAATCAGGCACAGGATAAGGAATGGAAGTAGAATCTCGCTGGTCGTGCCCGGCGATGGTCCTCATTACTAAGGCGCAGTCGGTGACATCCTTAGTTATGGGCCCGATTTGGTCCAGTGAGCTGGCGAAAGCGACCAAGCCAAAACGGCTTACTCTGCCATAGGTTGGCTTTAAGCCAACTACATTACAGAATCCGGCAGGTTGACGGATGCTGCCTCCAGTGTCGGAGCCAAGAGTGTAGACAGCTTCATCAGTAGCCACAGCAACGGCTGAACCACCACTGCTGCCGCCGGGGACGCGGTCTAAGTCCCAGGGATTCTCTGTTGGGAAAAAGGCGGAGTTTTCTGTTGATGACCCCATGGCAAATTCATCCATGTTAGTCTTTCCCAAAATCACTGTCTTACGGGCCTTCAGTTTGTCTATGACTGTTGCATCGTAGGGGGGAGTAAAGTTCTCCAGCATTTTTGATGAGCAAGTAGTCCGCATACCCTTGGTACACATGATGTCTTTAATCAAGGCAGGTATGCCAGTTAGAGGCTCGATTTTGCCGCCACTTATGGCCTTGTCTGCTTCTTCGGCTTGTTCTAAAGCTGCGTCCTCATTAATGGTAACACAGGCATGGACCTTGTCTTCGACCTCAGCCAAACGCCTTAAACTGGCTTTGGTCAACTCGACCGAGGATATTTTTCCTTCTTTCAGAAGCTGGTGAGCCTGGCTGATAGTTAGTCGATGGAGTTCATCCATATTTATTCCAGAACTGCTCGTACTTTGAAGCAATTGTCGTCCCGCTGGGGCGCGTTAGCCAGAACATCTTCTACTGGATAGGATGCCTTTGCCTCATCTGGTCTGAATACATTTTGAAGACCGCTAGATTTGGCTGTAGGCAGGAGAGTGCTGGTGTCTGCTTGTTTGAGTATCTCGAAGTTTTCGATGATGTCAGATAGCTGGAGTCTGAACTTCTCGATTTCAGTTTCGCTTAATCCTAGCCTGGCTAAGAGAGCGATATGTCGTACTTCTTCGCGGCTTAGTCTCATTTTGCCTTAATCTGGGTAATGATATGGAAGCGTTTGACTTAGGATAACAATTGCATGGAACATTATAGCATAAAGAGCTAATCGAAGTGGGCATGTTTTATCAGCTTGGCAGACGAGGACCTTAATGGTTGGACCGATACCTTTTATGAAATTTTCCAAAAAAATCGCCAAAATTCTCGGCTAAATGTCTTGACAAAGTAGTGTATGGCCTTGTATTATAGGTGACTAGTTTGGGGGTGGCAGGGGGTGATCTTAGCTCTTAACCGAGCAGAAAGGGGGAGCCTATAGGGATATGGAGCAGTTCTTAACTTTTCTCATACCTGGCATATTTGTTGGAATGGTATATGCCCTCATAGCAATGGGCTTCGTCACTATCTACAGAACTACTGGTGTTTTGAATCTGGCTCAAGGTGAGATCTTCTTGATTGCAGGCTATTTTATGCTCTTTCTGGTTGGTGGCATAGGCCTCTCCTTCTGGCTGGCAATTCCGGTGATGCTTGGTATGCTGGCGCTTGTGGGGGTGATAACGGAACGGATAGCTTTGCGTCCCTTGGTAGGTCAACCTATCATGGGGATAATCCTGATGACGCTGGGGATTGGCGCTTTTCTCAGAGGGGTGATGACACTGTTTTGGACTGACCTGGTAAGGCCGGTGCCGTCAGTTTTTCCACTTGAAGGGGTGCCTGTATTGGGAGTCATGATATCTCAGGCCTATTTGTGGTTTGGTGTAATAGCGCTGGTCGTGTTTATAGGCTTGTGGCTGTTCTTTAATCGGACTAGGATGGGCCTTCTGATGAAGGCGGCAGCCGATGCTACTCTGTTAGCTCAGAGTTGTGGAGTCAGTGTAAACACTGTCACCCGGATGTCTTGGATTATATCTTGCATAACGGTTGGTCTTGGTGGCTACATGCTTACTACTATTACTGGGGCCCAGCCGTTGATGGGTGCCTTGGGGCTGAGGTCTCTGGCCGTGGTATTGGCTGGAGGCATGGAATCCATTGGTGGAGTCATGCTGATGGGGCCTGTGGTAGGTGCCGCAGAATTTATATTCGCTGGTTACTTTGACCCATTTGTTGGTGGTGCGCTGAAGGAAGTAATAGCATTCGTACTCTTGATCTTCTTTCTTTTGATTCGTCCCCAGGGTCTCTTTGGCTGGAGAATAATAGAGAGGTTGTAGAAAAATGCGTTGGCCAAGTGGAACATACAGTTACAAATATGATGAAGATATGGCTATCTTTCGAACTAAAACCCAGTGGGGTTTGTTGATAGCTTTCTTGATTTTGATGGCCTTAGTCCCGTATCTTGTTGCTCCTGATTTAGTTACAATAGTTCTTATCATGCTTATCTGGATTGTTGCAACTCAGGGCTTGCAGCTTCTCTTAGGGTATACTGGTCAAATCTCGGTCTGTCAATCGGCTATTATGGGTGTTGGGGCCTTTACCACAGGTATTTTGTGTTCCAAGTTTGCGATTATGTCGTATTGGGCAGCTCTCCCCTTTGCCGGAATTATGGCTGGTTTAGTCGGCATGCTTTTCGGTTGGCCTTCCTTTAAAGTTAAGGGTCTCTATCTGGCATTGGTCACAATAGGAGCGCAGTTAATCATTATATACGCTATCGTCCATATGCCCGACCTAACCGGTGGAGTAGTGGGTATTGTCATCCCCGCACCTAGAATCGGCCCCATCGATTTCGGAACGACAGAGTGGTATTACCTTGGCTTGGTGATGGCAGTGTTGGCGACCTTTATTGTCAAGAATATTGCCAGGACCAGAGCCGGCAGGGCATTTGTTGCTGTAAGGGACAATGACATAGCTGCCGAGGTCATGGGTATTAACATTTTCGCTTACAAAATGCTGTCCTTTTTCATCGGCTGTTTTCTTGGTGGCGTTGCTGGTTGGCTTTTTGTGGGGTACATAGGTTTTGCGCAGGTTGACCATTATACTCTGGACGAGTCGGTATGGATTTTAGGTATGGTGGTTGTTGGGGGAGCGGGTAGTTCTCTGGGGACGATTTTCGGCGTTGTCTTTATTCAAGCCATTCGCGAACTAGCCACCTGGGGAGGACCTATCATAGCTGATGCGATTCCATCTCTCGGCATTGGTTTCAGCATGGCCCTGCCACTGCTATCGCTAGGGTTTGCCTATGCTGTCTTTCTGATTTTCGAGCCCAGGGGGCTGGCGCATAGGTGGGAGATTATTAAGAGGTCGTATCGGCTTTGGCCTTATTCCCGATAAGCAGGGCTAAGAAGTTTTATATTGACAAAAATTGACAATCGTGTTTATAATTGTAAATGGGGGGTGTTTTCAGGGTAAGGGGAGGCTTGGGGATTGTTGACTGAAGTTAAAGCCGGGAAAGAATAGAATAGATTGGGGGTGGGAATTACTGGCAGGAGAAAAATCAAATTTGGATTCAAATCTGAGGCGAAATCGAATAGCTCTTTAATGAGAAGTCAGAAGGAGGTGAGTCGATGAAGACAAAAGTTTTAGTTGCCGTGATTATGGTGGTGATGGTGATCAGTGGTGGAGCATTGGCTGGTTGTGCTGCGGCACCAGCACCAGGAGCGGCGGCGGAGGCGGCAATCCAGCCCCTGGAAGTTAGCATAGCGGCTGTGGATGTTTTTTTCAGCGGGACGGAAAGCATTAGCTTGTTCCCGGTGTTCAGCGTGTACAATCCCAACGACTACCCTGTCACCGTCAAGAAGATGACATCTGAGGTATTGGTTGATGGTTGGTGGGCTGGCAGTCGGGACCTTGATTTGAACGCGGCTGTTCCGGCTAAGGGCGAGTCAATGGTTGTAGTGGGTGCTGATGTGATGGTTCCAGGTTGGCTAGCAGGATGGGGGCTTACCGCGGACAAGGGGTTAGGCTTGGCTGAATGTCAGGCAGCGCTAGTGCCGACGTGGAAGAGCTTAAACGGTGGGCTATTCAGTGCTGGGCTGAAGGAGACTTGGGATGCAGCAGCCTACAAGGCGCCTATGTTTGTTGTAAAAGGAAAGGTAGACCTGAGGAGCCCAGGAGGTCAGGACCTACCTCAGGACTATACGGCTACTTGGGAGTTACCACCTGAGTTTTCGCCGGGACAAAGAACAGCACAATAGAAAACAATAGAAAACAATAGAAAACAATAGAAAAGAGATTTAATAGAGACTTTGTCTGCGATGATTGGCAATCCCGAAATCTAGAGAGATAAGAGTGAAGCAGCAGAGAGGGGGTGGGATATGAGATAAAGAGTTCGATTTTGGGGATGGAAAGTTAAGTAATCTTTAAGTAAGGAGGTGACTAATGAGAGGTCGGTACAAGTTTGGTGTAGTCGGTTTGGCGGTAGCGGCTGTGCTTGCGTTGGTGGTAGCTTGTGCCCCGGCAGCTGCGCCTCCACCGGGAGCGGCAGTACCAGAAGAAGTAGAGATGATTCCCATCGGGCTGAATATGGGATTAACCGGGGCAGTAGCGTCGTGTACTTATCCCCAGAGTCTGGCAGGGCTGGACTATTTTCAAGCTATCAACGATGCCGGTGGATTTGAATACACGGGTCCTGATGGTAAGGTCCACAAAGCCAAGTGGGATATAATGTGGGCAGATAACGCCTTCTCAGTGGCTAAGTCGATAAGCATCGTTAACCGATTCTACGAGAAAGGCGCTCGCGTCTTCATCGTTGCCTGAGGGTGTCAGGTTGAACCCCTCGCGGGAACGGGGGTAAGACTGGATATCGCAACGATTAGTCATACTACAACTCCGGCGTACTATGATTATTCGCCTTTGCTTAATTTCTTGGCACCACAGGCTGACGTTGATGTTGCAGCGGCGCTGTGTGACTGGATTATGAAGGATGATTGGAAAGAGAGTCGGGCACCTAGGGCCGCCTTCGTAGCATATGAAGCAGCCACGTCAAGGCATTCAGACCACCCTTTGCTTTTCCAGGCGGCCAAAGAGAAAGGGGTGGAGTGGACACCTCACGTCTTTTATCCATTCACAGCCACGGATTATTCCATGGAGGTCAGGAAACTGATTGACGACCAGAAGTGCGACTACGTTTATATGCGCGGTCCGCCGGCTAACAATGGGATGCTTCTGAAGGATGCTGCCAGGCTTGGGCTTAAGGATAAAGCCAAGTGGGTTCTCTGTAATTTTAGTTTAGAGCCATGCGTGGGGGAGATAGCTGGTCTTGATGTTATACCTGGTACCCTGGGGTCATGCGCCCATGGCACCGTGGAGACCAATGACGCTGCTCCCGCGGTAGCAGAGATCAAGGCGCTTCATGACAAGTACCATCCCGACATCCCGTTTGCTAACATGTATCTGTGGGGAAATCGAATGGCGGTGACAGCCGATGCGGTGATAATGACAACTCTGGAGAGGGTTGGCCTGGAGGGTCTTACCGGTACTGAATTCGCCGAGTCGATGTGGGATGTAAAGGACCTGGATTTCAACGGGAATGGTATGCCGTTAACGATGGAGCAAGGGAATATTGCCGTAGACCACTATATTCAGGTAGTGGAGTGGGGTACGGATGGCCTACCACATATCATCAGTGATTATACTAGGTGTCCTTGGTTGATCGGCAATCCCGAGGTTAATTGGCGGAAGTAGTCCAAAAGGTATAGACAGGAGAGTTGAGGAAGTTAGCTGTAGAGAGGTAGCTTAACCGGCTGCTTCTCTATGGCTACGGAAGTGGCGGGGTGTTATCAACAATGGGAGGAGCGTGGTTTAGATATGGGTAAAATAGAAATAGACTTAAAACATGTGGATACAAGTCTAGACCTTAACGAATTTAAAGAGGATATTTGTCCTGATTTAGACCTGAACGAGAACAACACATTGCCCAAAGTTATGCGGGCTCGGGTTCGGCAATGGGGCGGTGAGAAAATATGGATGACTCACAAGGATTTCGGTATTTGGCAACCTTATACCTGGAAAGATTGTTATGAGCGTATAGAGTTGGTTCACCTTGGCTTGGTGAGCTTGGGGCTTGAACCCGGGGATGTGGTTGGTATTATTGGAGATAATGACCCGCGTTGGTTCTGGGCAGAGTTTGCTGTTCAGGTGGGGCGGGGTATAGTCGCAGGCATGTATACCGACTACCATTATGCCGAGGTGAAGTATGTCTTGGGCTTTAGCAAAGCCACGTTCGCTTTCGCCAAAGACCAGGAAATGGTAGATAAGATAGTACATGAAAAGGACAACTTGCCTAACTTGAAGAAGTGCATTTATTGGGAATCCAAGGGATTGTGGTTCTATGAACAGCCGTGGCTGATGAGCTATGATGAGCTGGAAGACCTGGGCAGGGAATATAAGAAGAGCCACCCCACCCTTTTCGACGAGAATATTGATAAGGGGCAGCCTGATGAACCGGCGGTGATAATGCTGAGTTCGGGCACTACCCGGATGACCGAGGACGGAGTTCCCAGGTCGCAGATGGGGCAGATGACGCACCGTGCTGTGATGGCAAATTTGATAGGAATTTTTAAGTTAGACGCTTGGTATCCGACCGATAGATGGCTTTCCTACCTGTCACCTGCCTGGGGCGAACAGTATTTCGGTCTCACCGGTGGTCTTCTATCAGGTTTGGAGGTAGATTTCCCCGAGGAGCCGGAAACAATTAATAATGATATCAGGGAGATAGGCCCTCAAGCCTTGTTATTCCCAGCTAGGCTCTGGGAGGCTAGAATCGCGGAGGTGTTCAGTCGTTTAAAGGATTCCAGTCGATTTAAGAGATTTTTCTATAACCGTTTTCTGCCACTAGGCTATAAGATGGCAGATTACGTAATGACGGGAAAGAAAGCGCCGCTGTGGCTATCGATATTAAACAAGATCGGATATTGGCTAGTGTTTAGACCGTTAAGAGACCAAATGGGGTTACTACATCTTAGGCATGGATACAATGCGGGTGCTACTTTGGGTCCGGAGTCACTTCGTTGGCTCCACGCCCTTGGCATACCCGTGAAGCAGCTTTACGGCACCACTGAGGCTGGGATTCATTGTATTCACCCGGATGGTGACATAGATTATGAAACCGTGGGGAAGGTTCTCAAGCCCGAATGGATAACGGTCAGTAAAGAAGGGGAGATTTTGATGCGTGGCCCTATCCTAGGCTGTGGTTATCTTAATGACCTTGGAGCCTGGGAGAAGGTGTTTGATGAGGAAGGCTGGTATCATACAGGAGATGCCGGTCACATAAACGAAAACGGGCATCTTATATTTTACGACCGGATGAAGGACATGGTGACGATGCCTACGGGGAGAAAATTTTCTCCTCAGTACGTTGAGTCTCGGCTTAAGTTTAGTGAGTTCATAACGGATTGTATTGTATTGGGGGGGGAAGATAAGGCCTTCGTGTCAGCAATAGTAACTGTGGATTATGCAAATGCCGGTGACTGGGCAGAAAAGCATCGTGTCCCCTATACAACTTATCCTGACCTGTCTCAGAAGTCTCAAATCTATGACCTTGTCAAAGAAGAGGTGGAGCGAGTCAATCTATATCTTGCTGACGACATAAAGATAAAGAAATTCGCTAATCTCCATAAGGAATTCGATGCCGATGATGCTGAGCTTACCCGTTCGGGGAAAATAAGGCGAAAGTTCTTCGAAGAGCGTTATGCCGAGCTTATTGCCACTATCTACTCCGATGCGGAGAAGTATGAGACGGAGGCACCGGTAAAGTACAGAGATGGTAGGACAGGGAAGATAAGAACATCTGTTACCATCAAGACCGTGATAGAATAAGCAGAGTGGTAGGAGGATAAGCTATGCCTATTATCGATTGGACTAGAATTCCTTTGTTCCAAGGGAGACAGAAAGTCGAAAGCGACAGTGCCATACTGAGGGTCGAAGACCTTTACCTTCGTTTTGGTGCACTTGAAGCTGTGAAGGATGTTAGCTTTGAAGTCAAGGGGAACGAAATCTTATCCATTATCGGACCCAATGGAGCCGGGAAAACCTGCGTTCTCAATTGCATAAACGGGTTTTATCGCCCGCAGCGAGGTAGAATCTATTTCAAAGATAAAGAAATCACAAAGCTTCCTTCTCATCGGATCGCTCCTTTAGGTATCTCTAGAACTTTTCAGAATCTTGCCCTTTACACTGGGCTGACGGCTTTAGACAACCTGATGGCAGGAAGACACCCACATCCTGCAATGAGTAAAGAGGGTGTTATCAGTGGGGCGTTTTATTTTGGCAGAGCACACAGAATAGAAATTGAGAATCGAGAGGTGATTGAGTACATAATCGACCTGTTAGAAATGGAAGAAATAAGAGGCAAAGTAGTGCATTCTCTTTCTTATGGACAACGGAAGAAGGTGGAGCTGGGCAGAGCCTTAGCTTTAGAGCCTGAACTCCTTCTACTCGATGAGGTTATGGCGGGGATGAATCTGGACGAAAAGGATGATATGGCTCGTTATGTTATCGATGTTCACGAGCTCTGGGGTATCCCTGTGGTCCTGGTGGAGCATGACATGGGGGTTGTTATGGACCTGTCTGATAGGGTGATTGTGATGGATTGGGGAACTAAAATTGCCGAGGACGTTCCAGAAGTGGTCAAGAAGGACCCCAGGGTCATTAGTGCCTACTTGGGTACCGCCGAGGCTGCAGAGAGGAGGATTACATAGAAAATAGGTGAAGGCGTTAGGATAGCAGATTGTAGAGGGAGGCGTTTTTATGCTGAAGGTAGATAATATTGAAGTCCTGTATCAGGGTAGTATTTTGGTGCTAAGGGGTGTCTCTTTGGAGGTTCCCGATGGGCAGATTATTACTATACTGGGGGCCAATGGTGCTGGGAAGACTACCACGCTTAGGGCCATATCTGGGTTACTTAAACCAGAGGAGGGGGAGGTGAGCGATGGTAGCATTGAATTTGATGGGCAGAGAGTAGAGAATAGCAGCCCCGAGTTTACCGTTAAATTGGGCATTGTTCAGGTGATGGAAGGGCGGAGATCGTTTGAGCACCTTACCGTGGAGGAAAACTTATTGGTAGGGTCTGCTCTTCGCAAGGACATGAGCGGAATCAAAAGCGATTTAGAGATGGTTTATGGGTATTTTCCCAGACTTAAGGAACTTCGCCGTAACGTTATTGGCTGGTGCTCGGGAGGGGAGCAACAGATGACAGTGATAGGTCGCGGCATGATGTCGCATCCGAAACTCATGCTGCTCGACGAGCCTTCTCTGGGACTTAGCCCAACGTTGGTTCTACAGATATTCGATATAGTGAGGAAGATTAATACGGAGATGAAGATAGGTATGTTGCTGGTGGAGCAGAATGCTTTAGCTGCCCTGAATATGGCTGAGTATGGCTATGTCATGGAAAATGGCAGAGTGGTACTTGATGGACCTTCTCCCAAACTGATAGACAATGAGGATGTAAAGGAATTCTATCTGGGGCTAACCGAGATAGGCAAGCGAAGTTATCGAGATGCCAAACATTACAAACGAAGGAAAAGGTGGTTGGCTTAGGGTTTGTATATTTGGCTGGCTAACATTGTTTTGATAAGTTAGCAAAGTTTTGTTTTCAAAAGGCGTTGGCAGAATGCGTAGCTACACTTCTTCAAGTTGTAGCTACGTTTGTTATGGGGGTTTTAATTGTTTGAATTAAGGAATCTCCCCCTCACCTAAATAATAATTTATCAAAGGAGGAGCCATGTCAGTAGTAATTTACCAAAGGGAGGGCAAAGTAGCCTACATTACTTTAAACCGCCCCGAGCGCCTTAATGCTCTGAATCGCGAGACGTGCATAGAGATGGCAGCAGCCTGGCAGAAGTTCAAGGATGATGAGGCATGGGTGGCGATTTTGACTGGGGCAGGCGAACGGGCCTTCTGTGCTGGCTTCGATGTTTCAGGTGGTGCAGCATCTTCAGAGGATGCTCGCTATGCTCTGGGTGCAACTCCTACTGCTCGTGACATATGGAAGCCAGTTATTGCCGCGGTACACGGCTATTGCCTGGGGGGTGGTTTCCTGCTTGCACAGGAGTGCGATGTGAGGGTTGCTAGTGAGGAAGCTCAGTTCGGGTTGCCGGAGCCCAAGTTGGGTCTGGCAACTGCGTTTAGTTCGTGGTTCCATCGCTATCTTCCGGCTGGACCAGCGTTAGAGCTTTTACTTTGGGGCGACCCTATAACAGCCTCTCGAGCCTATGAACTTGGGTTCGTGAACAAAGTAGTGCCCCGAGCCCAGTTGATGGAAGTAGCCAAGGAAATGGCGGACAGAGTCTGTACCGTTGGTCCTATTGCAGTGAGGAGAATGAAAGAGTTATTCTATGCAGGAAGGGAGCTCACCAGGGAGCAAGGCATAGAGTTGATGTCACGCTATTTTGATGAAGTAGCCAATTTGGCAGATACGACCGAGGGGATTCAGGCTTTCTTGGAGAAGAGAAAGCCCAAGTTTGAAGGGAGGTAACCTTAAGCGAGGTTTGGGGCACATCGTTGGTGGCTTTGGGAGGGGCTTTTCCGTGTCAGCTTCTGAATATACCACCGAGATTCTCTCACAGGTAAACAACCTCTTGGTGCGTGAGTTAAGTTAGGCTTCGTATGTGTGCCCCATCTTTTGGGAGTGGATGAGCTCCGGTGGGCTCCACGGACTTCAAATCCGCTGGTGGGCATTTTTAATGTCCATAGTGGTTCGACTCCCTCCACTCCCGCTTTCAAGAATCTACTTTAATTCTAAAGGGAGCCGAACACGATTTAGGTAGCTAGTTGCTATATTGGTATTAGGTCTGTTGATTCAATCAAACTCGCTTTGGTTATGTGTTAGGTGACTTAGTTGGCTACGTTAGCTAATGGTGTCAGCTTCTTTAGTTTGGTCAAGATGAGTGGATGGGAAGAGCAGTCGTAATGCCTGGGTGACACTTTCTTCCTCTTCGGGAAGCACGCATCGTGGATCGAGAATCAAGGAATTCTTTTCTACGCGCCCTATAATAGGTGGACGATGTTGCCTCAGTTTTCTGGCTAGGTCGTGAACCTTAGCCTCTGCCTTCAGCTTAATAACCACGAGCCTAGTGGGCAGGGAGCTTGCGGGTAGGCTGCCTCCGCCAACTACGGATTCACCAGGAATTATAAGAGCCGGGCTCCCAAGTAACTGTAACCATCTCTCAGCCCGTCTTTCTATCTCTGTCAATGGCATGGCAATTAGGCGAAGCACGGGAATTTTATCCAGGGCTTCGCCTTTAAGATAGTGGAGCAATGTAGCAACGAGGCCAGCAAGCCTCACCTTGTCAATGCGAGCTGCCCTTGCCAAAGGATGTCTCTTTAGCTTGTCAATAAGCTCTTGTTTACCCACGATTATGCCTGCCTGCGGTCCACCTAGAAGCTTATCGCCGGAGAAAAAGACTAATGCAGCGCCGGCGGAGACGCTATCCTGAACTCGGGGTTCAGGCTCAAGACCAAATTTGGTGGTATCAATAAAGCATCCGCTTCCTAGGTCATCGAGCACTGGGAGATTATGTCGTTGTCCAAGCTCAACTAGCTCCTCGAGGGTAACACCCTGGGTAAATCCGATTATTTTGAAATTACTTGAGTGAACCCGAAGTAACGCCTTTGTTCTGGGGGTAATCGCTTGCTCATAGTCAGTGAGGTAGGTGCAATTAGTTGTTCCGACTTCTACGAGCTTGGCACCGCTTTGGCGCAGCACCTCAGGAATTCGAAAACCTCCGCCGATCTCTATTGCTTGTCCTCGGGAGACTATAACCTCTTTCCCTCTGGCTAAAGCACTGAGGGCAAGTAATACTCCGGAGGCATTATTATTAACTACCAGAGCAGCCTTGGCACCGGTTAACTGGCAAAGGAGGTGTTCGATGTGAACTTGGCGGGAACCCCTCCGGCCTCTATCAAGGTCAAACTCCAGATTGCTGTAGCAATTAGAGACTTGATTCATGGCCTCTATTGTCTCAAGACTGAGAGGGGCTCTTCCAAGATTAGTATGAAGTATGACGCCAGTGGCATTTACTACTGGTTGCAGAGGCGAGCTTTCCAAAGCACGGGTTTCACTCTCAATCGAGTCTACTATTTCCTCAAGGGACGGAGGTGATTCGCCCTGGCTTATAGAGCGACGAATTTCTTCCAGTCGCTGGTGGATCAGGTCCAGAACCAACTCACGGGGAAAAACCTGGCAAAGCTTTTTAATGTGCTCTTCAGAGAGCAGCTTATCCACACTGGGAAGTTGACGGAATTTGGTCTCTAGGTTCATCGTCTCAATACTCGTTCATTGCCAACTCGGCGGGTTATTTTCTGCTCATCGAGATATTCCATGAGGGCTACGGCGTGTCTGCGACTGGTTTGGAACAGGTCGCGAGCTTCAGCTACGGTTATCTTCCCCCGCGATTCTATGTGCTTGACAACCTGCTTTAACATTTCCTCATAGGCAGGGGCGCTAAAGATAATCCCATCGCCTGCCTTAACCATTTTTCGCTCCTCGATAAGCAAGTTGAGGAGATCGGGCTCGAGAGGCAAAGTGGTGGGTGGTGAATATGGATTTTGAGCCAAGGCCTTGAGGAAAACATCAACCTTGACCTGCTGCTCAGGGGAGAGTCTGATACTATGCGAGGGAAGTCTTACCGCTGTCTTGTCATCAACCAAGACACGTTCGTCAACGAGTTTTTGCAATATATTATCAAACTGCGAGGGCGGTATTTTGAGTTGACTTTTGAGTTCTTCCTTAGGCATCCCCCGACGCAATGGAAACCGGCGATGGTAGTTTTGGGTTAATCTCTCCGCCTCCTTTGTCAGGTGTTCCCAGTGGCTATAGGGAAAGAGGAGCTGGTGTAAGCCCTCATGACCAACCGCAATTACTTGGGCCTTGCTAACTAGACTTCTCAGCGCTTGCTTAGCTTCAGCCTCAGAAAGATGAGATTGAAGTATTACCTTCTCAAATTCTGACGGCGGACTAGCTTCCAATGCGGCAAGGAGGAGATCCTCTGAAGTGCCTTCGGCTCTGGACTTCAAACTCTGTATGATGGTGCGTTGAAAACGACGATGTCGCTTGGGGCAAGTGTCAACGATTTCACCACCACCTAGAGTTCCCTTTTGGGAAGAGCGAATAACAAAGAGGTCACCCTTGGCTACAGCTACTGGACGGACTAGATTCACTTGAGCCCAGCCGGTTTCACCGGGGTCAAGCCTCTCTCTGTCTAAGAGACGAATCCTGCCTGCTACTTCATGAGAGCCGGTGTGGAAGGTAACAGACATGTTATGCTTGATGGAGCAGGGAAGAGTGGAGATTGCTCGGAGTTTAGCGTCAAGAAGGTAGGTTGGTTTAAGCCATCCTGGGGTAGTTATTACCATTCCTCGTTCAATCTCCTCAAGAGTGACCTTGGTCAGATTGGCAGCCACACGACTACCCGGCAGCGCAGTATCAATCTTCTGCTTGTGCATCTCCAAACCACGGATAGAAGTCCTCAGCCCAGGTGGCAAGATCTCCACATTCTGCCCTATGTTAAGTTTACCGTCAATTAAGGTACCGGTCACCACGGTGCCGAAACCCTTTGTGGTGAAGACGCGGTCAATATGTAGTCTCGCCTTGCCGATGTCTTCCCTCGGCGTGGTAGAGTCCAAGAGATGGTCGATGGTGGAGATTAAGCTAGGCAGCCCCTCACCAGTTATCGCTGAAACAGCGACAATCGGAGCATCATTTAGGGTAGTCCCTTTCACCAACTCCTTAGCTTCCGAGATTACTAGCTCCAGCCACTCCTTATCAACAAGGTCTTTCTTGGCAATGACCATAATGCCCGTTTTGATATTAAGAAGGTCAAGGATAGCTAAATGTTCTCTGCTTTGTGGCATTACCCCCTCGTTAGCGGCGATGACGAATAGAACTAGGTCAATGCCTCCAGCTCCAGCTAGCATGTTTTTAACAAACCTCTCATGACCAGGCACATCAATGATGCTAACCTGCCGTCCGCTGGGAAGTTTGAGCCAAGCAAATCCCAGGTCAACGGTCATCTCACGTCTTTTCTCCTCTGGCAGCCGATCAGGATCAATGCCGGTGAGAGCGTAAACTAAAGCTGACTTGCCATGATCTACGTGGCCTGCGGTACCTAGAATATACATCTTAATATCTGCCTATATTACCCTGATTTTCTCCTTAGGGGCTACCATTGCCTCCCCGATAATCGCGCGTCTATGTCTGCTTCAACCAGCCTCTCGAGCAGGAGTCTTGGCTTTCCCTTGGGCAAAGAGAAGGGCAGCCCACGCGGATGCAACCTCATTTTGGACAAATCCCCTGCTCGATTTTGCCCTCGCATTTCTATTTGGCAAATTAAATTCTGCTTGCGCGTATTATACTGTAGCACGGGGTTTTAGTCTACTAAAGTGGCCTGAGGGCATGGAGACAGCTTACTCTATGTGCTCAGATGATAAAGCCGATTAGGGCTATGATAAAGGAGAGGCTTACCGGGCCTCAGCTTGTCTATATCTAGTAATGAGGCCAATTATGCTGTTAGATAAATCAAATGACCGATTTTCAAGCAACCTCGTTCTATTCCGTCTTCTAGTCTAAATACAAAGAGGCAGCTTTCCATAGCTGTGGGGATTTTAGTCGCTGATTTCGGGCGACTCTTATCTTCTTGCTTATATTTTAGGTGGGGGGTTATAATATAAGCCACGAGGTGAAGGGGTGAGGATCGTTCTTTACACGGGCAAGAGAGGAGTTGGTAAGACCAGCGTAGCTGCAGCTACAGCGCTGAACGAAATATTATCCTGCCTTATAGTTTGAGGGAGCTGCCAGTTGCAGAGGTAAGATTTGATAAAACCAAGCTGACAATCAAATTTAAGCAGGATCGGGAACAGCAAACGAATAGTCCTAGGAGGTGAACAGACGGGTGAAAGAATTTTGGAAGTAGAGCATCAACCTGGGGAGGAGCTTGCAGTTCGGTTTAGGTTGCCAAGATTTGGAGCTACGTCTAAGCCAGCTCGGGAACACCTATTGGCGGCCTGTAAGGAGATGTTGTTAAGCTTGCGCAGTCTAGTCGATGCGGCTATCGAGCAGGTTGATGAAGACGGAAAGAAAAAGGAAAAAACTAGAACTAGAATTGAGGTTGAATAAGTGCACCATTATGGATCAGAGAAAATTCGTAACGTTGTTTTGACGTCTCATTCAGGCGCTGGTAAGACCTCACTAGCTGAGGCGATACTTCTTGATTCAAGAGCAATTAGCCGCTTAGGCAGTGTTGATGACGGCACAACCACTTCAGATTACGACCCTGATGAGATTAAACGTAAGATCAGTATTAATTTATCTTTGCTCCCGTGCCAATGGAGAGAATCTAAGCTGAACTTCATTGATACTCCAGGTTATCCTGACTTCGTAGCTGAGGTTAAATCAGGGTTGCGTGTTAGCGAAGGTGCCATTATTGTGGTTTGTGCTGCTTCTGGGGTGGAAGTGGGTACTGAGCAAGTGTGGGAATATGCTACTGAGTCAAAACTCCCTTGCCTTATTTTTGTCAATAAAATGGACCGCGAGAATGCCAACTTCTTCGATACGTTGGAAGACATTCGAAATAAACTAGGGGCAAAATGCTTACCCATTCAATTACCCATAGGCTCCCAGAAAGATTTCCAAGGACTAGTAGATTTGGTAACGAGGAAAGGTTATGTCGGCGCATCATTGCAGGAAGTCGAAATTCCCTCGTCCCTTTTGAGTAAGGTTGATTCTTACCGAGATAAGCTTATTGAGGCAGTAGTAGAAATCGATGACCAACTTATTGCTAAGTATCTAGATGGGGAGGAGATAAGCGAAGAGGAAATTCACCGAGGTATAAAACAAGCAACGATGCTTGGTAAAGTCGTGCCGATTTTACTTGGTTCTGCTTTAAGCAATACTGGCATTACTCTTCTTCTGGATGCTATTCATGATTATCTACCCTCACCTAGGGAGAAAGGTGGGTTGACAGCTATCAATACTTCGACTGGAGCTGAAGAGGCAGTGGAACCAGTTTCTGAATCATCTTTGTCTGCTTTGGTCTTTAAGACTAATATCGATCCTTACGTGGGCAAGCTTAGTTATTTTCGAGTCTATTCAGGGACTATTTCTGGCAATTCACAAGTATGGAATGTTAACAAGGGCGCGATTGAGCGAATAGGTCAGCTTTTTATCTTGTGTGGCAAAACACAGGATCCGGTTCCGCAACTCAGTGCTGGGGATATCGGCGCTGTAGCCAAACTAGCCTCGACCGCTACAGGGGATGCTCTTAGTTCGCGTGACCATCCGTTGAAGCTCATCCCTGTCGAATTCCCCCAGCCAGTGTTAAATATGGCAGTCCATCCTAGATCAAAAGCCGATCTGGACAAAATGAGCACGGCATTACCAAAAATCTGCGAAGAGGACTTAACCCTAAAAGTGCAACGAGAGCCGGATATTGGTGAAATGCTACTTTGCGGAATGGGGGGGACGCATCTTGAGGTTGCATCCGAGAGATTGTCACGCAAGTTTGGTGTGGAGGTGAATCTGGAGCTGCCTAAAGTTCCCTATAAGGAGACCATTACCATGCCAGTCAAGGCAGAGTATAAGCATAAGAAGCAAACGGGTGGTCATGGTCAGTTCGGTCACGTCTTCTTGGAGTTGGAGCCTTTACCAAGAGGGAGTGGTTTTGAATTTACTGAGAAAGTAGTTGGTGGAGCAATACCCAAGAATTATATTCCAGCTGTGGAAAAGGGGGTTAATGAAGCTAGGCTTGAGGGAGTTTTAGCTGGATATCCTGCAGTTGACATGAGGGTAAAGCTTTATGATGGAAGCTATCACTCTGTGGATTCATCAGATATATCTTTTAAGATTGCTGGGGCACAGGCTTTGAAGAAAGGGCTATCACAAGGGCAACCTGTTTTGCTTGAGCCGGTTGTGAACTTGACAATTACTGTGCCTGAAGTTTTTACTGGTGACATAATCGGCGATCTTAATGCCAAACGGGCGCATGTATTGGGGATGACACCAGGAAATGGGACTAATGTCATTCAAACGCAAGCACCATTGGCAGAGGTACTGCGTTATGCTATTGACTTAAGGTCAATGACCCAGGGGCGTGGTACTTTTACTACCGAATTCAGCCATTATGAAGAGGTGCCAGCACCTATTGCTCAGAAAATTATAACCCAGCGGGGTTAGTTACTAAGGATGGCTTAGCTTCTCAACCAGCTAAAAGCTTCTTAACCTCTTCGGTGAAGGCTGGCAGAACCTGTTTCCAATCACCTACCACTCCAAAGCGAGCTTCCTTGAATATATTTGCCTCGGCGTCTCGGTTAATAGCTATTATGTTTTTGGAGCTGGAGCACCCGGCTAAATGCTGGCTAGCACCAGAAATAGCTACAGCGATATAAAGTTCTGGTGTGACGATTTTGCCGGTAAGCCCAACTTGTATTGTGTCTGGTACCCAGCCATTGTCACAAGGCGGTCTGGAAGCCCCTACTGCTCCCTTCAATATTTTAGCTAGTTCTTCTAGTTGCTTGAAACCTTCAGCACTACCTATGCCCCTTCCTCCGGTTACTATTACCTCAGCATCTTCGAGCTTTATTCCAGCTATCTCTTCTTTGACTGTTTCTATTACTTTTGTTCTTATCTTTGCTGGGTCTAGGTCAACCTTGATAGGCACAATTTCTCCCTTTCTTGATTCATCAGGTTCCAAGGGTGACATTGCTTTCTGTCTGACCGTTATCATCTGGGGAAAGGATTCTGCAGTAAAGATAGCCCGGGCGTTACCACCATAAACAGGTCGAGTCTGCTGAAGCAACTTTGTATCGGGGTCAATATTTAGTTCAAGGCAGTCCATAGATAAGCTAACGCCTAATCTAAAGGCTAATCTGGGTGCTAAATCACGTCCTATAGCTGTCTGTCCAAGGAGCAAGATCTGTGGCGAGACATCTTTAATTACCTTTTCCATTACCGCAATATAGGAATCTGTTTGATATTCCTTAAGCAGCGGGTCATCAGCAGTGTATACTTTATCAGCCCCGGAAGCTATAGCCTTTTGAGGAATTTCGCCTAATTGGTTACCGATTAGTATGCAGAGCAAGCCCTCTTTTAGTTCATCAGCAAGTCGTCGACCACACCCCAGAAGTTCAGTTGTGATTGAACTTAACTTTCCTTCCACCGTCTCCCCACAAACCATTACACCTTTGAATTCAGCCATGATAACCTCCTGTAGTTGGTTTATGTTTAGATTATTTTTGCCTCTCTGAGTTTTGTAGCCAAGTTAGTGCCGGCTTCTGCTGGGGTTTCTGCCTCTATAATTTCGCATTTGCCCTCTCGAACTGGCTGGAAGAGTTTAAAGAGCTTAGAACGCCGACCAGGAGCGCCAATCTGCGATGGGTCAACTCCGATGTCACTTGGCTTCCAGATAATCGGTTGTTTTTTAGCCGCTGCCATAATTCCTTTAAGGGTGGCATACCGAGCTTCACCCAGTTCGTTACTGACCGTGATTAAGGCAGGTAGTGTTACCTCGATGACTTGATAACCGTCGGCAATGACTCGCTCTACTCTGGCCTTGCCATCAACGGCTTCTACTTTCTTAGCCACAGTCACACTGGGGATTCCCAACAGCTCAGCGATGCCTGAGCCAACCTGCCCAGCATCCCAATCAGCTGCTTGCCGGCCGCAGAAAATAAGGTCAAATTCTCCTATTTTCTTGATTGCTGTAGCCAAGGCATAGGCAGTAGACCAGCTATCGCCACCTTCAAAAGCTTCATCTTCTAGCAAAATAAGTTCATCAGCACCCATGGATAGTGGTTTCTTGACCACATCACGAAGCAGGTTGTTACCTAAGCTTAAGACTGTAATTTTACCACCTTGGTTGTCTTTAATTCGGAGTGCTGCCTCCACAGCTTGTTCATCAAAGGGGCTAATAACGGGAGGTACGCCTGGCGGTGGAACTACCTTATTGTTGGCAGGATCGATCTTGAAACTGGCTGGTGGTGCTTCGGGATCAAGTACTTGTTTACAGCAAACTATCATATTCATGCTGCTTTCCCTCCTTTCAAAGAATTTTGGCTACTGGACTTAACCAAGTAGATACTTTAAGATAAATCTTGCTTTTTGTCAATGTGAAATCTTTAGAAGTCGATTTTGACTACTCTCTTTATGCCACTCAAATCTGGGATCAGTTCGAACCTGGCTTTCGGCAGGCAGTGGTTTATTAGTGAAACCATCGCCTTTCCTTGGTTTTGTCCTATTTCTAA
Source organism: Dehalococcoidia bacterium (assembly GCA_011170325.1). Lineage (GTDB taxonomy): Bacteria > Chloroflexota > Dehalococcoidia > GIF9 > UBA5629 > W265. The sequence continues at coordinate 40,875 of DUEX01000016.1, forward strand.
TAGAAGGCACCCTCGAGAGTGAATTTTCTCTTCGGCTTGCTCCAAGAGTTGCTGTATCAGGTCCAAACCGTTTCGACCACCATCTATGGCTACTATTGGCTCAAAATTGGTTATCTCTGGGCTTAAATCTGCTAATTCTGAACTTTTGATGTAAGCCAGGTTGGCTACTATTAAGTCAACGGGCTCAGGCACTGGTTCTAGTAGGTTACCTTGGATGAAAGTTATTTGCTCCATGACATTGTGATACTCACAATTCAATCGGGCGACTTCAAGAGCTGAAGGTGAGATGTCTGTGGCATAGACCTTGATTTGGGGTAGGTTTAGGGCGAGACTGATGGCAATAGCTCCGCAGCCAGTACCAACATCAGCTATAAGGAATGGCTTTTTTAAAGAAGACAGGCAATTAGTGCGGTTCTTAGCAAATTCAAAGGACTTTTCTACAAGAAGTTCTGTCTCTGGTCGAGGAATTAGAACACGGGGGTCAACGTAAAAATCGACTCCGTAGAATTCTTTATGTTTTACAATATAGGCTGTGGGTTCTTGGCAAAGGCGACGCTCAATCAATTGCTGTAAACTCTCGATTTTTTCTTGGCTTAAGGTTCGTTCTGGCTGTGTATATAGCTGGGCTGGCGATAGCTTCAGTATATGCCCCAATAGGATTCTGGCCTCTAAATGACTATCCTCTATACCGTGGAGATTAAAAACACGAGCAGTCTGTTGAAGTACTCGCTCTAAAGTCATGGCTGACTTTCTTGCAGTCGTTTGGCTCGTTCACTGGTAGCTAGAGCTTCGATGAGTTCATCAAGTTCACCATCCAGAATGCGTGGCAGATTATGGAGAGTTAAGTTGACGCGATGGTCAGTGATGCGGTCTTGAGGGAAGTTGTAGGTGCGGATTTTTTCAGCACGCTCGCCGCTACCTATTTGAGAGCGGCGTTTCTCGGTCATCTCTTCAAGTTGCCTACGTTGTTCTCTGTCAAAGAGGCGAGCTCGAAGCACTGCCATAGCTTTTGTCCTGTTTCTTAATTGAGAGCGCTCGTCCTGACAAGTTGTCACTATACCAGTAGGTAAATGGGTAATGCGGACTGCAGTAGTCACTTTATTCACATTTTGTCCACCAGCTCCACGGCTGCGAAAAAAATCCACTTTGAGGTCATCGGGGTTAATAGATACCTCTATCTCTTCAGCTTCAGGAAGAACAGCCACGGTGGCTGTTGAGGTATGAATTCGTCCTGAAGCTTCGGTGATAGGCACTCGCTGCACTCGGTGTACACCACGCTCATATTTCAGTCGGCTGAAGGCACCTTTGCCTTTAACCTCAAAAACGATTTCCCTGAAGCCGCCAATGTCAGTCTGGTTGCAATCGATGATTTCTACTTGCCAACGCTTATTTTGAGCATACCGACTATACATGCGGAAAAGCTCAGCAGCGAAGAGGGTTGCTTCTTCACCACCAGCACCAGCCCTAATCTCTATAATAGCATCTTTAGCTTCGTTAGAGTCTTTGGGTAATAAGGATAGCCTTAACTCTTGGAGAATACTATCTTGGCGTTGTTTTAAATCATTCATTTCTTCTTTGGCTAGAAGTGCCATGTCTGGCTCAAGTCCGTCATCATCGAGCATAGCTTGAGTTTCCTGTATCATTTTGGAAGTTGCTTTATATTGACGATACTTGACCACGATGTCTTCGAGACTGGCCTGCTCCTGAGCTAGTGATTGCAAGCGTGCTGGATCGGTAGATAGCTCTGGTTGGGCTATCAGTTGACTCAATTCCTTATAGCGCCTTTCTATTGATTCTAATCTATCAAGCATCGCTTTATCCTTCGAATTATATCACAGCTTCAAAAAGGTGCTCAAATCTGAGGCGGTGAAGCGAAGAATCTGTTGAGTATTTGTGGTTTAACCTTTGGTTAATTTTGAAATCGCCTTGGTATATGCCTTGACAATATCATAACGACGCAGCATGCCAACAAGTCGAGAGGAGTCTTTTCTGTCGACCACGGGTATTCGTCCTACTTCGCTGCTTCCCAATCTGTGAACTACATCATGTAATGATTCATCAGGGTAAGCTGTGATTAGATTTGTAGTAGCTATATCAGCTACAGTAAGCTGTTGGCTGCTACTGCTCATGTTGGCTTCTACATCAGCCAAAGTAACCATACCTTTAAGATTACCTCTCATATCAACTACGGGGAAGCCGTGGTGCTTGCTTTCACTAAACTTGTTTATTACTTGGGCAAGGGTCATCTTGGGAGAAATTGTAGGGAAATCACGCGTCATGACCTCCTCAACGCTCACCCTCTCTAGTAAATCTACTTCCTCCTGTGGGTGGAAGGGAATCCCCCGGCGTTTTAGCTTTAGAGTATATATGCCTTCTGAGCTAAGCCTATGAGCTATCAAGGTGCTGACAACCACTGCTAACATTAACGGTAGTATGATGGCGTAATCCCTGGTCATCTCAAATAGGATAATGATGGCTGTAATTGGTGCTCGGGCAGCAGCTGAGAAAACTGCTGCCGTACCAACTAAGGCATAGGCTCCTGAAGGAGCAACAACGCCAGGCAGGAGGCGGTTAGCTATATCGCCGAAAATCCCTCCAAACATTGCTCCCATAAAAAGGCTTGGGGCGAAAATACCTCCGCTACCGCCGCTCCCCAGTGTAAAGGAAGTAGCTAGTATTTTTAGTAGCAATAATGCTACTAGGGTAATCAGTCCAATTTTTCCTAGCAGGACTTGTTCTACTCCATCATAGCCAACGCCGAAAAGGTAAGGATTGTAGAATCCGATCAAGCCGATAGCAATACCACCTAACGCTGGCTTCAGATACCCAGGTATTCTTATGGCATCAAAAATATCCTCAGTCTTATATAGCGAGCGTATGAAAACTACAGCAATCAATGCACAAGCAGCGCCAAGTATGAAATAGAGCACGAGTTCCCAGTAGCTATTTAAGGTGTAATCAGGGACGCTAAAGGATTGGAGGTTACCGAGAAAGGCATGGGCGATGACGCTAGCTATTACTGAGCCGATAACTACAAAACCGAAATGGCGAGTGAAAATCCTGCCTAAGATTACTTCATGGGCGAAAAATACTCCGGCAATAGGTGCATTAAAAGTGGCTGAGATGCCACCGGCTGCACCACAAGCGACTAAGGTTTTTATCCACTCTTGAGACAGATGGAGGCGTTGTCCTAATGTTGAACCAATGGTTGAGCCAATTTGTACAATGGGTCCCTCTCTGCCTACTGAACCACCACTGCCGATGCATATCGATGAGGCTAGTGCCTTAACCGCAGCTACTCGACCTCGAATACGCCCGCCTTTGATGGCTACCGCTTCCATCACTTCAGGGACGCCATGCCCCTTGGTTTCTTTGGCACCAGTGAAATGGATCAGAAGCCCTACGATAATCCCGCCAAGTATAGGCACTAAAATAACATAATGCTGTCCTAAGAAGCTTAAGACATGGGCGCCGCTGCCAAAGAAAAGCTCGTGAAAGAAGTTAATTAGCCACCTGAAGGCAACAGCACCTAGCCCGGCAGCAACTCCGATTGTGATAGCTAGGGTGGTACCAAAAGCAAACTCTGAGCCACGGAAACGTTGAATAAGAGAATCTAGCCAGTGGGCTTTAGGTATACTCATCAGTAATTATGATGAAGCTATCCATGGGCTGAGGAAATCTTTTTGCGGGCTTTTTTGCCTCGTTTATTTTAGCAGGAGACATTAAAGAAGGCAACGATATGTAACTGACCGTATCACATCATGACTGTCTATGAGGGCTGCTTCTCACGGGTTTGGCCTATTTACCCGCCAAGTCAGTATTCCGAATATTAGCACAGCTATGAATAGCACCGGAATAATTGAAGATAGAATCAGAACCTGACTAGACATCGAAATTACTTCAAATTTCCAAACTGCTGACCACGGACTCTCATTACCAACGTCATCTACAGCTTTTATCCTCCAACTATAGCTACCTGAAGTTAAAATGTCCTCTTCAGATAGAGTATAGTCTGGACTAACCAAACCTTCTCTAGCTAAAACAGGTGAGGAGAAGTCATTAGCACGGGCAACCTGCAAAATATAGCTTATACCATTGGAGTCAGCAACCTCTGACCAATCAAAGGTGGCCAAAGCTGGCCATAAACCCTCTTGCTTTGAACCTCTGAGGTAGTCAACAATTCGGATTAGATATTTAGCAGTTCCAAGTACCACATCGCCAACTGAATCAAAAATCTCCAGCTTAGCCCCTTGCTCAGGGGATAATAACTGTGGTGCTGAGGGTGGGGTTTTCTCTGTGATAAAGATAGCTTGGGCAGAGTTACCATCACTACCTGTAGCAGTTATTGTATGCTCTTTGCCTTTGCTTTGCGGAACTTCTAAAATGGCACTGAAGGTGCCTGTATCATCGGTGGTAGCTGCTGTATCCAGTGTCATTGTATCGAAAGTGAAAGTTATTGCCTCATCCTTAGCAAAACCTGTCCCGGTGATGGTTACCTGAGTGCCTTTGCTGCCTGAGGCAGGCTGCGGCTCTATTTGTGGAATTACCTCGAAATCAGTGCTAGGCACAACCCCTTTTGGGGTAAAACTGCTGCCGAAAACACCGATTGTATGGTATCCTTGAGTGCTGGCTGGAATGTCTAAAGTGGTACTCCAGCTACCATCAGCCTCAGCTACTATATTACATTTGATTATTTCGCCGTCGTAAGTTATGGTGATGCCGTCTTCGCCAATCCGAAAACCAAATCCATTGATTGTGATTTCCGTGCCCACCGAGCCAGAAACTGGCTCCACCTTTGCCAATGGAGATACGATAAACATAACTTCAGCAACCTCAGCAGCATCTGTCACACTACTGAAAGCGCCGATAAAATGTTCACCTTTGGTTGTATCTGTAATATCAAGATTAGTGCTCCATTTGCCAAGCTTATCAGCAGCAATGGAGGAACCAACCAGAACATTACCATCCCAAGTTATTTTAATGTCCTTCTCGTAAGTAGCAAAACCGTTCCCAATGATTACAATGTTTGTCCATGCTCGGCCAATGCGTGGGCGAACTTCTATCTGCGGAAGCACAGTGAAGGTAACGGATGCTGTACTGCTAGCCCAATGACTATCATCGTTAACTCGAATGATGTGGTCACCCTTGCAGGCGTGAGGAACATTCAGATTGTAGGTTAGCTTACCTGTTTCAGAGATGGGCACATCTGTAACCACGACTTGGCCATCCCAATAAATAGTAGCCAGGTGACCAGCAAAGCCCTCACCGCTGATCAATACAGATGTACCTACGGTGCTTGAGGCAGGATTCAAGGTGATGCTGGTAGCATGAACTGGGGCAGGTGGAAATACCAGAAGTATCAACGGAAGGAGGATAGTGACTAAAGCTAAGGCTACAAATAAATCTTTGATACGCATCGATTTTGTCCTCCTCTCGTCTTAAAAACAAAGTTGAAGCTAAACAACCTCATTGAAAATAGACCTAGCAACTTCTCAATAATTAGTTATTAATAATCTCTGACATACTAGTGTTGAGTCTTTAGCTTATATTACTTGGGCTAGAAAATCAACAAATAGCGTAAAGAGGGGCATTATAAGCAGCTTACCATTGGCTAGTTGATGCTGCATAGGTTGCAGATGAAAAGGCCCCAGCCTCTATATCAAAACTTGAGTTCGTCTTGCCTTTTGACCTCGGATGTGGAGAACTGCCGCCTAGCGATAGCTTGCTTATGTTAAACAGATAAGGGAGTCGGCTTGACACGATGAATGTTATATTGATAGACTTTCATAGGTAAAAGCTGCTTAAGCAGTTTTTGGGCCCCTCATGAGTATGGCCCCGTGGTGTAGCGGACTAACATGCCACCCTGTCACGGTGGAGATCGTGGGTTCGAATCCCATCGGGGTCGCCAAGTTATACATTGTTGGATAGAGATAGGCTCCCTTTGCTTCAATACCAGGAGGGCAAAGCGAAGAGCGATCTTTGTGCCGGTTTTTAACTTTAAAGGTGATAACCTTTTGCTTTGGCTCTAATCTACACTTTTGTATAAAGCATGATTAACTCGATTTGTACGAAGCCATGGGCTTTGCTTTCTCTATCCAGAGCTCTTGCATTGTTGTTGGTGCCGCTCGTAGGATTCCTTTATAACCTTAATGGCTGACTCGCGGTCTTCCCAGCCACCGATTCTGGTTTTCTTTGTCTCAAGCTCTTTGTATACAGCAAAAAAGTTCTCTATCTCTTTGAGCAGGTGTGGTGGGATGTCTGACAGGCGTTCAATGTAATTCCAGTTTGGATCTGCAACAGGCACACAAAGGATTTTCTCATCTGGGCCTTTCTCATCCCACATCCTGAATAGTCCCACGGGCTTTGCCTCGATAATACAGCCGGGGAAAGTAGGTTCCCAAACCAATACTAGGGCGTCAAGGGCATCTTCGTCTTCACCCAAAGTGTCAAGAATAAAGCCGTAATCACTGGGATAATGAACAGACGAAAAGAGCATTCGATCCAACTTCAGAGTCTTCTTTTCTTTATCGTATTCATACTTATTTCGGCTGCCTTTGGGTATTTCGATCATGACTGTGACAACCATTTCTTCTGTCTCCTCTGCCAATTTAATACTCCCTTTTACTGCTTTTGCCATGGCTGTCGTAATATATTGTATCACCTATTACAATTACAACTTTGTGCTTCTCCCATAACTTGCATTGCCAAGACAAAAATTTACACAGGCTCAATATTTTTCTCCGTTGTGTAATTTTGGGGGTTCGAATCCCATCGGGGTCGCCAGTTTTCTTGTTGCACAATCTGGCTTACCATTAACACTTTAGACCAGATTGTTACTTTTTCTTCCAAAAGCCGAATCGGTTCCTAAAAGCTTCTTGTGCCAATCCGTAGGCGTTTGTCTACAGTGCCTCTTTCTCTAGTGTTGTCACTACATTCCGCACGGACAAGAATTCATTTCCACCTCTCGTCTACGAATTTCTTATGGGGCTCAGGCAGCGTCCCTTCAGGCACGAAATTTATGTCATCTACAGTGAGTCGGAATACCTCCTTGCATCTCTTCCTAATGGTATTGGATAATGTCTGTTGATCAACTGATTGCTTGGCTTCGAGTTTAAGACCTATTGTGTCCTTATGACCGCTCAAACTGAGCACCATCTGATACTTTGAGACCTCAGCAAACGTGGACATAGCCTCATCAAGCTCTCTGGCATGGATGAACATTCCCTTCGCCCTGACATGGTCTCCGATCATACCTGTAATAGCAGTCAATCTAGGTGTTGTTCTGCCACAAGGGCAAGGTTCATGCGTATATGAGGACAAATCACCTGTGGCAAAACGGATTAGGGGGTAAATCTTGTTGAGGAGAGTCACTACCACCTCGCCTTCTTCGAGGGGGGAGCATTGTTTTCCTGTGTCTGGATTGACTATCTCTATTATGGCATCCTCATCATTGTAGTGCATGCCATTTTTCTCAGTACATTCGTAAGCTAGCATCCCTACATCTGCCGTCCCGTACATCTGAGAGATCTCAATGCCATAGTCCTTCTCGAAGATTCCCCTCAACATTTGAATATGCCTCTCGCCAGTACCTAAAGCCCACCTGAGGCTGAAATCGCGGCGGAAATTATAACCCATTTCCTCCGCTTTCTTTATAATACTCATTAGAAAGCTAGGAAAGCCAAAGTATCCTGTAACCTTTAGATCATGCATTATCTGAACTTGAAGTTCGGTTTGCCCTACACCAGCTGGAATGACTGTAACGCCCAACAGGTCTAAGGCATCTGTTATTAGTAGACCAAATGGAACCATATGGTAGCTTCCCGTATTTATTACTATATCGCCAGGTTCGGCAAATCCTGCTGCTTTGAAGTGCCGAGCAAAGGCACTAGAACGGTCTAATTCGCCAACATCATAGATAGGGCCAGGAGAAATATAAACTCTACTTAGTTTGTTTATAGGAACAGTCAAAAACCCCCCAAAAGGTGGATTCGCCCGCTGCAAACGTACAAGCTCATCCTTTGTTGTTACTGGGACCTTCTCAAGATCTTGAATACTGTGGATTTCACTGGGAGGAACACCGGCTTTATCAAATTTATCCTTCACCGGAGGCACATTTTTGTAGGCATATTCGACTATGTCTGCTAATCTTTGGTCAAGCCATTTTTCCCTCTCCTCCTTGGGCATCCTTTCTTTCGATTCATCATAAATGAAGCTTTCTTTTCCTCGTAGTGCCATGTCTCCTCCTTTATAAAAATTCCTTGGACTCCTTTCTAACCCAGAGTGGGCTATAACCGTAGCACCAGTGGAATTACCTTTTCAGACAATAGCCCTCACTGATACAGGAAAGAGCCATGTCAGCAATTTTAGCCTAACTAGTTAGGATAGTAAAGCTTAATGACCCCAGCTGAAGGAAAGAACCTGGAGGCGGCTTCCATACTCTTTCTGGGAAGGTGGGACTGTATTCTGAGCTCACGGAGTAATACGAGTACGACCCCTTGCCTCACTCAGATCCGTACGACGCGGAGTCGTCTTTAACTGTCTTCTCACTTTACCCTCTGACTGCATGCATTCCAAGTGCATGATAGTCTCTGTTGCGATAGCGCGCTTGTACAGGGGGTGGGAACTACTCCCAGACTAGGCCCAGGAACAGCCCAAGTTATTTGGTATGAAATCTCACAAGCGTTGTGAGGCTCTTATTGTTGCAATGATGAGATGCGCTTTTTATAATTTATGAAGGAGGGAACAAGATGGAATGGAAAACTAGGGTAACTCAGATGTTGGGTTGTGAGTATCCCATTTTGCAGGGAGCTCTAAGCGGCCTAGCA
>DUEX01000017.1 GCA_011170325.1 Dehalococcoidia bacterium
TGTTCTCGTTTGGCAGTGTCCATTCAAGATTAAATTTGAAACCAAATAAATCTTCATATAACGCTACTGCCTGTTTCATGTTTTTGTTCTCCACGGCAATCGCTACTTCTTGCATTATTTCTACCTTTGGCTCTTCAGCTTCATAACTCATTTTTGAAATCTCCTTTCTGTATTTTGCTTCCTGAGCCAGGCAATCCTTGATAGCTTAGCCATTAAAGCTTATGGCTTTGGTTCTTTCCTCAGGAAAATCTTTAGACTCCTGATGTCTCCTACTCCTTTCAAACTGGAAACCATGGCGACCAGGGTATTGCTGATGATGTCTTTAGGAAAAGCAGTTAGTGGTACAGGGCTATTGTTCACATAAATAGAGACACGTTCCCTCTGAGGCTCTATGAAACCTTTTTCCAAGAGGTCAGCCAGGCCCTTGATATCCTGCAAAGAGAACTGTCTGGTCTTGGTTTCAAGTAGTTCATCAGTGGCTATAGCTGTGAGTTTCCTAAGGGAGCTAAACGGTGGTCCAGCTTCCTTGCGATGAACCTCTATCTTAGGCGCGTTGCTCTGCTTAAATCCTTCAGCCAAGATAATGTCATAGTCTTCGCCAAAGAAGCAAGCTATCTCATCAAGGCTAAGGTCCCGTGCAATGGGCTCGATTAGTGCAATCTTATCTGGGGAAACGGTGGCTGTAGCTTCACTTCCGGCCTGAATATGGCGCCAGCTATCCTTGCCTGGTGTGTCAAAAGCCAATCCACGAGAGGCATGCTTGATGGTAGCTACTCGATAACCTCTCGATTTTAGTTCCAAAATCAGTTTCTCTATCAGGGTAGTCTTTCCTGATTTTGATTTACCCACAATTGAAACTATGGGAGGCATTCTCTATTTCTCTCCCTTCTAGTCCCGCTTCTTCACCTAGTTTTTCCCAGCCACAATCACCGTGAATCCAGCACCAGGAGAAAAACCTTGTTGTGGGGGCTCTATATGCTCTACCTTATCAGGCTTCTGAAACAGTGTTGAGATAACTTTTTCGATTGAAAAGCCAGCCTGCGTCAGGAGCATCTCAACTTCTGCGTAATTGTAGAAGGCAGCATGCTTGTAAAAATGGTGTCCTATCTCCTTCTTTAACTCATAAATTTCCCCCCAGGGGCTTTCTCGCAACACCAAGCCAGACACTAGTTTCCCACCATTTTTAAGGAGGCGATTGGCCTCCACTAGAGTCTTCGGGGATGAGTCTACAAAACATAGGGTGATGATGAGAAGTGCTGTCCCAAAAGTTTCGCTTTCAAAGGGAGTTTTCTCTCCTATTCCAAGAAACGTATTTATACCTCGATTCCTAGCTATCTTAAGAAGCTCGATTGATGGATCCAGCCCGTTCTCTATTCCTAATGCTTGGGCAAAACGACCGCTACCCACTCCGATTTCAAGCCATGGCTTTGGTAGTGGAGACAAGACCTGCTGCAAGGCTTGAACTTCTATAGCGAAGATAAGCTTCCCTCTATCTTCTTCAAACCAAGAATCATATTCCGAAGCCATGGAATTGAAGGCAGAAACTTTTAACTTTGTCATCTCCTGTAAGACTTTTTCCACGGCTCCTTTTTTAAAGCTAAGTAATCCTGAATTGCTGCTTTAACGGTGTCTGCCGCTAGGAGAGTACAGTGAAGGCTATCTTCGGGTAATCCGCCTAAAGCCTCCAAAATCTCACCCTGATTCACCCCCAGTGCTTGAGCGATACTCCTGCCCTTGACCATTTCTGTTGCTATGCTGCCGCAGGCAATACTGGTGCCGCAGCCATCTGTCCAGAAAGCAACATCCTTTATCTTACCATCCTTCACCTTAATCCATATCTCCATAGTATCGCCACAAGCACCGGTTACACTACCAAAACCATCGGCACCGGGAATGCTGCCTACATTTCGGGGATTCATAGCGTGGTCGATAACCGTTTCGGTATATATTCGCTTCATCTCTGCCATTATCTGGTTTTCCAGTTCATCAAACTCCGTAACCACTCTGATCTCCTTAAACGTTCTCTGTCTGTTTTGGTTTAAGCGGCAGTGCCTCAGCAAATTTCTGGGCAAGAGAGTCGAATACATCCGAGCTGTAGCGCTCGATCTCACCTCTGTCGCAAAGCCGGGCCAGCTCAGGGTCGATAGGTATCTGGGCTAAAAGAGATGCCCCAGCTATCTTTGCCATTTCATCGCCCTTACTCTCGCCAAAAAGTTCCAGCCTTTTCCCAGTATCAGGCAGAGTGAAATAGCTCATGTTTTCCACTACTCCTAAAATAGGGACATTCATTTGTTTAGCCATTTTCATTGCTTTCCTTACTACCATTGCTGCCAGCTCTTGAGGGGTGAATACTATAACTACACCGGATACTGGTATGGACTGCATTACAGTCAACGGAGCATCGGCAGTGCCTGGTGGCAGGTCGACTATAAGGCAATCGAGCTGGCCCCAGAGCACGTCTTCCCAGAACTGCTGAATAGCTTTGCCAATAAGAGGTCCACGCCAGATAACCGCATCATCCTCATGCTCTAGGACAAGATTGATAGACATAACCCCAATGCCCATTCTAGATAAAACCGGCAGGATGCCAGTATCGCTGCCACTGGGGCGAGCACCAGTCAAACCGAACATCTTGGGAATACTAGGACCGGTGATGTCGGCATCAAGAATGCCAACTCCCTTCCCTTGACGGGCGAGGGCAATGCTGAGAAGTGCTGCCACGAGGGATTTGCCTACACCACCCTTGCCGCTCATTACGGCAACCACATAGCCGATATCGTTAACTTCGTTGGGTTTAGCTTCTATAAAATTGACGCTTGCCTCATTTACCCCTGGCAGTTTCTTAGTAACATCGCTAACTTTGCCCTTGAGCCAGTCCTGAACATCTGAGTTCATAGCTACGGAGGCAAGAGTGATATCGACTTTTTGGTTGGAAACGGTGATGTCACGAACTAAATTGAGCCTTACCAGACTGCGCATAGCACCTGGAACTAGCACCTCTTCCAAGTTCTGTCTTACCTGCGCTTCAGTTGCCATCGACTTTAGTCCTTGGAATCCGTGTCCTAGTGGTCACATATATTATCGCCTGTAGCTAATTTACCTTCTATGCAGTTCAGAACCGCCTTCTCCGGGTCACCTTCTAGAGCACCAATGACGACCTCGATTCGATTTTGTCTGAACAGACCCTGCGCCCGGGAGCCCATGCCACTGGCTATAACAACAGAGGCTCCTTCCTCTGCCAGCCATATTGGAAGCAGACCAGGTTCGTGTCCTGGGGAAGCGATGATTTCCTTTCCTACAATCTCTTTCCTTGCCTCATCAACATCGAAGAAGGCAAACTGCTGGCAATGGCCAAAGTGTGCAGCTACTCTTCCATCAGTCACCGGAACAGCATACCTCATTTTGCTCTCCTTAGTTTAATTTCAGCATATGTTTCAACAAACTTTAACCTCTACAGCACGCATCTTCATAGGGCAAGGCAATGGTTCGCAGCATTCTGTTCTGCCACAGCAAGCTGCAATCTTCATAGCCTTCCCCTTCCAGGCCTAGCTAATCTATCTCTATCTCATACTTGGGTTTACCTTCCTCTAAGTTTATTATGAGCTTGACTTCCTTTCCATTGGCCAGGTATTTTTCGGATTCATCGCGAATTTTTGCTAACTCTGGCGATTTTAGCAAAGATATAAGGGCTTCAAATCTTTTTTCAAGCTCCCTTCTGCCTTCATTCCCTTTCAGGAGTTCCCTGAGGCAATTCCCGTATTCTTGCTCAGCCAAGCATTTTATGCATTTTCCTGGTATCTCCACAGTTGAATATGTCGGTTTAAGCTCTATTTTGTCCATCTTCCTAATCTTCTCTGGCAGACATCACCTGTAGAGCAAGGAGGTGTTTCACATCGTTCTGTCCTGCCGCAGCAAGTGGTACCTGGCGCTCTGGTCTCAGTTCTCACTAGGTAAGAAGCAGAGACAAGCCTCTCCAGCTGGCCACTGCCACAACTAGGGCACCGAATAGCCTTGCTGTCAGAACTACGGACCAATATCTCCGATACCTTCTCACATTGTTGACATTTATAGTCGTAAACTGGCATTACCTGTTTTCTACTCTTAGCTTCTTATTACTGCTTGCTTGGTGGCGTTCAATAGCTGGTACACAAGGAGAACTCTTCACAATACAATCACCAATAGCAAGGTATCAGGGTCACATGCTTATCAAATCTGCCCCTTATATAGACATATCAGTCGCGCAGAAGCCCATAGTCTTCGGCGAAAAGAGAATCATACTAGCACCCCTTCTATCTCGGCCATTATCTGCTCAGTGGTGAAGTGCTTGCTGGTGATGGCTCCTGATGGGCAAGCGGCAGCACAAGTGCCACAACCTTTGCATAAAGCCTCGTTAACCCGACATACCTCCTTATCTTCAATGAAAGAAATAGCTCCGTAAGGACAGAGAAATTCGCAGATTCGACAACCTGAGCATTTTTCCTCATCAATAATGGAGGTAGCTGCCTCTATCTCAACCTTACCTTTGCTGATTAAGGCTAAAACTCGGGCAGCGGCTGCCGAAGCCTGGGACACTGTATCTGGGATATCCTTTGGTCCCTGGCAGCAGCCCACTACGTAGATTCCCTCGGTCATGGTAGCCACTGGGTCCAGCTTGGGGTGGCGCTCTAAAAAGAAACCATCAGCCTTGCGACTGATAGATAAGATATGAGCCACTTCATTGGCATCTTGCTGTGACTCAATGGCAGCACACAGGACAACCATATCAGCAGGCACCTGGGTCACCTTACTATTATCAGGGTCCTCAGCGGTGATAATTAACCTCCCCTGGTCTGCTTCCTTTCCGTTGGCACTAGTGACCTGCTGCACCTTCCCACGAACGAAGTTGACTCCTTCCTTGACCAACCGCTGGTAGAAATCCTCATAATCCTTGCCAAAGCAGCGGATATCAGTAAATATTTGATATACCATACTGTTAGTCTTTTCTTTAATAAGGTGGGAATGCTTCAAGGCATACATGCAGCATACCCGTGAGCAATAATCATGATAATTCTCATCACGGCTGCCGATACAGTGAACAAGGGCTACACTTCGTGGAATAGAACCATCCTTTAATTGAATATTGCCGCCGGTGGGACCTGTGGCATTGCACAGTCTCTCGAACTGAAGTCCGGTAATAACATTGTCAAATTTCCCATAGCCATATTGAGTAGCAATGGAAGGGTCAAAGGTCTGAAAGCCAGTAGCCACGATGATATTACCTACTTCTACCTCCACCAACTTGTCCTCCTGTTCAAAATCAATAGCCCCCGCCTCACAGAATTTCTCACAAGCACGGCACTTACCCTTCTGAAAGTAGGCACAGTTCTGCCGATCAATGACGGGAACATTGGGCACTGCTTGGGGAAAGGGGGTATAGATAACCTTCCGCTGCCCTAAACCCATGTCGAACTCGCTGGTTACTTTCCACGGACACTTCTCCTGACAAAGGCCACAACCGGTGCACTTCTCCTCGTCGACATACCTAGCCTTTTTCCTGATCTTGGCCTTGAAGCTGCCGACATAACCTGACACCTCTTCAACTTCACTGTAAGAGAGTAACTCAATATAAGGATGTGAGCCCACTTGGCTCATTTTTGGAGTTAAGATGCAGGCGGAGCAGTCCAGAGTGGGGAAAGTCTTGTCCAGTTGAATCATATGTCCGCCGATAGAAGGCTCACGCTCCACCAAGTAGACCTTGTGATAAGAGTCAGCAATTTCCAAGGCTGCTTGGATACCTGCGATACCTCCACCTACTATCAATGTGTTTGAATTTACGGGAACCTCTCTTATTTCGAGGGGCTCATGGTAGAAGACTCGCCGTACTGCAGCTTGTACCAAGGCCTGAGCCTTTTCTGTGGCTTTTTCGTGATCTTCAGTTACCCAAGAGCAATGCTCCCGAATATTAGCCATCTGGAATGAGTAGCGGTTCAGCCCTGCCTCTTCACAGACCCGGCGGAAGGTAGGTTCGTGCATATGAGGAGAGCAAGAGGCAACTATGACCCGGTTCAGCCCCAATTCCTTAATATCCCGCCCTATCATTTCTTGACCAGGCTCAGAGCACATGAACTTGTAATCCCGGGCTATTACTACTGAATCTAGAGTGCCAGCATACTGGCTTACCTGGGCTACATCTACCGTTCCGGCAATATTACTGCCACAGTGGCAGATATATACTCCTATTCTCACCTCTTCCATACTAGCTCCAATCCTTTAGCCTTTGAATTGATACCTCGCTATGGCTGCTCTAAAAACTGCGATATCTGCTCTAGGGTGAATACCGGGCCATCCTGACAGACATACTTGTCACCCACATTGCATCGAGCACATTTACCCAAGCCGCACTTCATTTTAGCTTCCAGTGTAGTGACAATCTGGTCGTCTTTAAAGCCTAGCCCCTTTAGCACCGCTAAGGTGAAGTGAATCATTATCGGGGGGCCACAGATAATAGCAATGGCATTATCTGGTGAGGGTGCTAATTCCCTCAATACATCGGGGACCAAAGCCACTCGCCCTCCCCAGTGCTCATCGCCCCTGTCAACGGTGAGCTCCAGTTGAGTTCTAGGTGCTTCCATCCAAGTCTGAAACTCTGGCCTGAACACTAGGTCCTGAGGCGTGCGTGCCCCGTTAATGACTAGCAAATTCCCATAATTGTCTCTCTGTTCGAGTATTTTGTTGATCACCGGCCGTAATGGCGCCATCCCAATGCCACCGCCGATGATGACCATGTTCTTCCCCGCATAATCTTCCAAAGGGAAGTAGTTGCCGAAGGGCCCTCTCACTCCTAGGGTGTCCCCTGGCTCTAGTTCATGAAGTGCCCTGGTCACCGTGCCAATTTGCCGTACAGCGAATTCCAGGTCATCCTGATGCCGAGGCAAAGACACGATACCAAAGGGAGCCTCACCCTCCCCAAAGGCAGAGAGAAAGGCGAATTGCCCCGGCTTGTAGTCGAAGCTACCTCTGATAGCAGCGTCCTCCAGTTCCACACGCAGAAGCTTGACATCAGGCGTCAGCTCGACAGTGCTTTTTATAGTTGCCAGATATGGCAGAAAAGGATTCTCAAGCCCCACTCTTGGCCTCCAACTGCTGAAGGTCATCTATAATCTCCCGAATATCTATATTCACTGGGCAGGCTTTAATGCACCGGCCACACCCAACACAGGCGATATCTTGGAATTGCTCCGGGAAATAGAGCAGCTTATGATAGAAGCGTTGCTTTAACCGGGACCCCTTCGTAGCCCTCGGATTATAACCCCCAGCAATGCGGGTGAAGCCTGAAGATTGACAGCTCTCCCAACTCCGTACTCGTTCAATGTTTCCCCTATCAGAATAGTCCCGCACATCAAAGCAATAGCAGGTAGGACAGACATAGGCACAGATACTGCAGTGTAGGCATCGGTCTGCAAGTCGCTCCCAGTAAGTATCGTCAAAGAGTCCCTTCATCGCTGGCATGACGTCCTTAATAGGAACTGCCCGGGGCTCAGGTGGTGTAGGCAATACCCCCTCATATTCTGTGAAGCTCTCAGGTAATAGCATCTTGCCCTTTTTACTCGTAACTTGAACAATATAGCCAACCTCTATCTCAGTCAGCAAGATATCTACATAGCTCGCATCATTGGGCGCGCTGCCCATACTGGTGCAGAAACACTCCGGCCGAGCTTGGCGGCAGGAGAGTCCAACAAGCACTGTTCGAGCATGTCGCTCCCGATACAGGGCATCACTCGGCTCCTGCAGGAGGGGCTTGTCCATTAAGGCAATGCCTCTGGCATCGCAGGGGCGCACCCCGAAGATGAGTGCGTCTCTCTCCACCATGGCTGGGACTAACTTGGTTTGCCCATCATTCCTCTGTACTGAGAAAAGGGTTTCCGTGGGGGGCAGAAACCACCCTTTAGGTGGGAGTGTGGTGTTATCGAAATCAAGGTCAACTTCCTCCGCTTTAGAGATAGGTTGAAATAAAGTCAGCCCCTGAACCCGAACTGGTGCAATGACGACATGCTCATGAAGCAGCAAATCGAGCCAACGAATCAGATTATCCTTAGACGCAAGCAAGTTCATTCTTCAAATCCCAGCTTTTCTTCTTTCCTGAAGGTCGCGAAGGGAGGTTGTTCTTCAGAGGTCAGCCCCGCCCGGAAGGAAAAGAGCTCCTCCATCTCCTTCTCCAACTTCCGGTTGAGTAGACTCAAGGGGATATCCATTGGGCAAGCCCGCTCGCACTCATTGCAGCCAGTGCAACGCCCAGCTAGGTGAAGGGTGCGGTTGGTCTGCCACAGTTCATTCTCTCCCAGGGCAATTCTGATGCCTACCCACAAGGGACTGAGCTGTTCGGCAAAACACTCGGGGCAGTAGCAACCTGGGCAGATTTGGCGACAGGCATAGCAACGGATACAGCGCCCGAATTGCTCATGCCAAAATTCCCTCCTGCTAGCAATAGGCTTAGCCTCCATTTCTAAAATGTCAGGGTAGAGTTCACCCTCTAGCCGTCGTATAGGCTCCTGCTCAGCCAAGAAGTCATAGACCACTGGTTTAGGCAACCTGCAAGTTTGACACCTCGCCTGCAATGTTTGGCTCTTTTGGTTCCACGCTGTTTCCACCACACCAGTGCAGCTAACACCGATAATAAAGACCATCTCTCGTTTTATCTGCTCCTCATTCAAGAGCAGGTTGATAGCCAGCGAGTCACAGGGCTTGACCACGACAGCCATCTTTTCACCCTTCTTGTCCAGGAGGTATTTAACCAGATTATGACTGCAAGTTTCGTCGAAGATAAGCTGGTCTGTGCCAGTGAGCTCATAAGCGAAGAAGGGGCGAGCAGTAAGCCCGTCGCTGGCCCGCTCATAGCCGATGACACCCTTGACTGTTCCGCTTTTCAAGAGGCCTCGGGCCTGGTCCCGAATTTGCTGGGTTAACTCTAAATTCATCCTAAACTTCGCTCCTTGACACAGGGTCCAAGCTCAGCCAACTCCGTGGTGAAACTGGCTACTATCTCGGCAAACCTCTGGCCTTCTGAGGCAGAAACCCACTCCACTCGCAGGCGCTCCTTTGCTATACCTAGATAGTCGAGGAAATTGCGAAGTAGTGCAAACCTGCGCCTGGCGTGATAATTGCCCTCGGTGTAATGACAATCGCCCGGATGACAGCCTGAAATCAAGACTCCGTCAGCCCCACGCTGAAAGCACTTCAGCACTAGAAGAGGGTCAACCCGTCCGGAGCAAGGGACACGGATGATACGAACATTAGGGGCGTAGCTTATACGGCTAGTCCCAGCCATATCAGCGCCAGCATAGCTACACCAATTACACAAGAAACCAATGACCTTCGGTTGATACTCCACCTTCATAATGCCATAACCTCTGCCAGAAGTTGCTGGTCACTGAAACCCCTGAGTTTTATTGCCCCAGGGCGACACGCAGCAACACAGACACCACATCCCTTACACAGGCTCTCATTGATTGAGGCCACAACACGTCCATCCTTGAGGGTTTCAGCTTCGATAGCTGTGAAGGGGCAAACCTGGCGGCATAGCAGGCAGCCACTGCACCGACTAATATCTACAATAGAGGTCATCGGTTCGGCGTCAATGACGTCATGGCTAAATAGTTTCAGCACATACTCTGCAGCAGCACCACCTTGAGCTACAGATTCTGGTATATCAGTGGGTGCAATAGCACATCCAGCGAGGAAGATGCCGTCAGTGAAGGTCTCCACTGGGCGCAACTTGACATGTGCCTGAAGCAGATAGTTCTTGGTATCGTAGCTGATATTGAGGCTCTGGGCTAGCTTAGAGACTCCATCACTGGGCATCAGCCCCGTGGCTAGAACCACTAGGTCACCAGGTATGTTGAATGTCTTGTTCTTGAGAAGGTCTTGCCCAGAAACCGAGAGCCTGCCGTCGCACTGAGATACTTTGTCTATCCGCCCCCTCAGGTAAGTGGTACCTGCTTCCTGTGCCCGTGTCAGGAACTCCTCGAAAATCTTGCCTCCTGGCCCCCGAGCGTCGGTATACACAATATAACTATGGGTCTCCGGGTAATGCTCTTTTAGCATAACGGCATGCTTAGCCATATACATGCAGCACACCTTACTGCAATAGCCATTTCCAGTACGCTCATCACGGGACCCAACACAGCTGACGAAGACTATGTCTTTGGGGTGAACTCCATTAGAAGGGCAGATTACTTCGCCACCGGTAGGACCGGCGGCGCTCATCATTCTCTCCAGCTGTAGGCTACTGATGACGTCAGGATATACACCTCCACCATAGATACTAAATTGGGTGTGGTCCAATACCTTAACCCCAGTAGCTACTACTATCGCTCCTACATCTTCCTCGACCACCTCATCTTGCATCTCATGGTCAATGGCTTTAGCTTCGCAAACCTTTTCGCACTCCTGACACTCTGAGCAGACTGCGCAATTAAGGCAGCGCTTGGCCTCGGCTACAGCCTTTGTCTCATCAAAGCCTAGCTCCACCTCAGCAAAAGAGCCAGCCCGTTTCCCCAACTCAAGTACGGGCATAACTGCTCTTTCTTTTGTTACAACCCCTTCTTTGGGCACATCCTTAACGCTTTCCCGGGCTTCTGGTCTACCCTCTTTCAGGTCAACGCTGCACAAGTAGCGGTCAATAGAAACGGCTACTTCCTTGCCAGTAGCTATAGCAGCGATAACATCAGCCGGGCCAGAAACTACATCACCACCAGCAAAAACACCATCTATGTTAGTTTGTAATGTAATTGGGTCAACAACCAGTGTTCCCCACCCAGTAAAGGCAAGCTCTTTAGGTAGCATTTCCTTGTTAACCATTTGACCAATGGCAATAATCACATTATCCACGTCTATGTCGAATTCCGAGCCTTTGATTGGCATAGGACGACGACGACCGCTGGCATCGGGTTCACCCAATTCCATACGAATACATTGTATGCCGGTTACTCGATTATCCTTGGATAGTACCTTAACCGGTGCTGCCAGGAAGTGAATCTTTACCCCTTCATGCTCCATTTCCTCAATTTCACTGGGGATAGCTGGCATCTCAGCTCGAGACCGGCGATAGACTATAGTTACCTCTTTGACTCCGAGGCGCATGGCTACTCGAGCAGCATCAACAGCGGCATTGCCGCCACCGATAACAGCCACTTTGTTTCCCAGGCTGGCTTTGGCTCCAGAGCTAATTTGCTCCAAGAAATCGAGAGCGTGAATCACTCCTAGGGTATCTTCGCCAGGAATATTCATCTTTTGGCTAACGCCAGCACCTGTGGCTAGGAAAATTGCTTTGTACCCTTGATTGAAAACTTCACTAAGGTTTTTCACCAGAGTATTCGTCTTAATTTCCACACCCAGCTCTTGCACATAGCTAATTTCGTTGTCTACTATCTCATTGGGCAATCGATATTCAGGGATACCATAGCGCAGAAGACCGCCAGCCTTTGGGGCAGCTTCAAACACTGTAACTGGATATCCCTGTCTGACCAGGTCGTAAGCGCAAGCTATACCGGCAGGGCCGGAGCCGATGACAGCCACTTTTTCCTCTTTGGTTCTTTTCACTGGAGTTGCTTTCTCTCTGCCTGCCTTCAGCTCATAGTCAGCCATAAAACGCTTTAGCGACCTGATAGCTATAGGTTGGTCAACCTTGCCTCGCTCGCAATCTCGCTCACAAGGATGGGTACACACCCGCCCACAAACCCCGGCGAAAGGCATGGTTCTGCGGAGCACATCCAGGGCTTCCTTGAATTTGCCCTGGGAAATAAGGGCTATGTAGCCCTGGGCGTTGACCCCGGCGGGGCAAGCGGCCCGGCAGGGTGGATAGCCTCGTTTGTCGATAGCGAAAACATTAGGTACAGCCTGTGGGAAAGGCCTATATATAGCCCTCCTGTTGGCTAGTTTGTATTCGAACTCGGAAGGGGCCTCAACCGGGCATACTTTCTCGCACTCTCCACAGCCTGTGCATTTGTCAACATCCACATATCTAGGTTTCTTCTTGACTTTGACCTTGAAATTGCCCACATACCCAGAGACTTCTACTACCTCACTATAGCTCATTAGTTCAATATATGGATGAGAGCCCACCAAGCTCATCTTGGGGGTAAGGATGCAAGCCGAGCAATCCAGGGTAGGAAAGGTCTTATCCAGCTGGATCATGTGCCCGCCAATGCTAGGCTCCCTTTCTACCAAGTAGACCTTATGTCTGGAATCAGCAATTTCTAAAGCTGCTTGAATCCCGGCGATGCCCCCTCCCACCACCAGGGTATTGGGGTTGATTGGAACTTCTCTGGTCTCTAAGGGCTCGTTATAGTAAACACGACTTATTGCTGCACTAACCAGGGCTTTGGCCTTCTCCGTAGCTGCCCCATGGTCTTCGCTTACCCAGGAACAGTGCTCTCGGATATTGGCCATCTGGAACTGATATCGGTTCAGCCCAGCGCTTTCGCAAACTTGACGAAAGGTTCGCTCATGCATCAGTGGCGAGCAAGAAGCTACCACTACTCGGTTAATTCCTAGATTCTTAATGTCCTCTCTAATAAGGTCCTGCCCTGGATCAGAGCACATATAGGTGTAATTTCGAGCAGTTACTACAGAGGGCAATCCTTGAGCGAACTCAGTAACCGCATCTACATCAACTGTGCCAGCGATATTGCTCCCACAGTGGCAAATATAGACGCCGATTTTCCTGTCCATATTCCTATTCATATCCTTATATCCTCCTGTTTACGTCGCTGGTTCAGCCATCGTTACGGATGGTGCAAGGACCTTTTCGGCTGATATTACACCTTTATCTAGCCCCAAGCCCTGAAGCTCAATGCCTAGCGCTACACCTAGCAATTGAGTAAAGAATAAAATGGGAAGGTTATAGCTGGTTCCAAATTTGCTATTGACCATACCTTGGTAAGCATCCAGATTGGTCTGGCACAGGGGGCAGACGGTAACAATACACTGGGCGCCATTGCTGCCGGCGCTCTCAAGCAATTGGTGGATCAAACCCAGAGCCAAATCTAATTCAGGTATGATTAAGGACCCCCCGCAACAGCGGTCCTTTAGTGGGAAGGGGACGGGTTCTGCTCCCAAGCTTGCTATCAAGCGGTCAAGCGACTGCGGATTCTGTTGGTTATCAAAACTAGGCTCAGGACGAACTAGCTGACAGCCATAGTAGGGAGCCACTCTTAGCCCGGTAAGTGGGTTCATCACTTTGGACTCGATGGTCTTAAGGCCGGTATCATTAAAAATAACCTCAAACAAGTGCCGTATCTTGACTGTTCCCTTATACTCTAGGCCAGCAGTAGCTAAACATTCATCAACCTTGCCCTTCAGGTCAGGATATTCCCTGAGCTGAGAGTTAGCTCTGTTTAGTGTAGTGTAGCAGGAGCTACAGGGTGTTACTAAATCAAGCCCAGTCTTTTCAGCTAGGGCCAGATTACGAGCTGCGATGCAAAGCGACTCGAGTTCATTGGTTGAGCCATAAGGTGTCGACCCACAGCAGTTCCAATCCTCTAGCTCGATTAACTCCATGTCGAGGGCTCCAGTGATAGCCTGAGTAGACAGACCATAGGCTACTGCGGTAGCCTCTAGTGAGCAGCCTGGAAAGTAGGAGTAGTACCTCATTGAGCACCTCCTAAAACATTAGCTTTTTCTATAATAGTTTTGAGTTGGTTGATTCCCCTTATTTTTCTAGGCTTAAGGGGCATGCGCCCGCGTGATAGCAGTTTTAACCCTATAGGGATCATCTTGAGAACAGCTAGGGGATTTGTTTTCAAGTAGAACTTGCTCATGACCCCAAGCTCATGGACACGTCCGTTATTGTTAATGGAGTTAACGAAGGCGTTGTACATGGCGGGGGTGGATGTTGCCCCGTGGCGTAGACCATGATGAAAGCTCAAGCGTTCAAGGGCGTGCATAAGCTCGGTTGGCTTGACATCCTTGGGGCAACGCACAGTGCAAAGGTAACAGGAGGCGCAAACCCACATGCTGTTGCTAGTCAAGACATCGTAACGTCTCCCCGCCCGGATCAAGGCAATAATTTTTCGAGGCGAATAGTCCATTTTGCCGACATTGGGGCAGGATGCAGAGCACATGCCACATTGGACGCACCAGCGAACGCACTCGCCACCTGGCGTAGAGCAGACCTCATCCAAAAAAGGGTTAGGTGCGGCAGGTTCAACCTTAAGAACGTCGAGGTTTTTGACCCATTCCTTTGCCCGGATTTCGCTGGCTACTGAAGCCACTCTTACAGGGGCATCCACCGTGGCTGCAATTACAAAATCGTAGTCTCCAGATACTGGTTCAACAGTCTCTATCTCGGGCATTGCCTTTAACTCTTTCATGCCGTCTGTATGACCATCTCGCGCATATGACATCTCCATTTTGACCATTAAGTAAGCCTTTGTTCCCATCCTACTGTTATCCTCCTTTTAGTAGCTAATTGGCTCAAGCTTGCGGAAGATGCGTGACGGACAGCTCTGAAATCTTCTCAGGCTCAATATGCTCAATCCTCCTATGCTCAACAGGCTCAATCCTAAGCACAAGAAGACGTGTGACCCATTCCTTTTCCAGTATCTTGTTTGCCACGAAGATAGTCCTTATCGGCACATCTACCTTAACCATAAGGTCATAGATCCCGGAAACTGGCTCGACGAACTCTACTTCGGGTATTTTCTCTAGCTCACCGGTTGCCCTTATGAGGTGCTCCTGGTTTTGAGTAATCTGCTCATCCACATTAATCAAAAAATAAGCCTTTGTTCCCATTTCCTCACCTCTTTTCTTCCAACCCTTTGCCAGGGGCAAGCCTGGTGTGGGTGATTCCTCTCCCCTATCCAAACCTGCCCCTGGTTCTCAGGTTATTTGTTTCCGGCTCGAATCCTCAGGAGATCCCTAATCTTTGACCTCTTCTGTTCTTCGGCTATAACCTCGCTGAGGGCAGGCGTCGTCGCCATCTCTGGTTCGACATGCTCAACCGTGAGGATGCGGAAGCGTTTGACCCATTCCTTTGCCCGTATCTTGTTGGCCACCAGGATAGCCCTTATCGGGACATCTACCTTCACCAGGAGGTCGCATGCCCCTGAGACTGGCTCAACAGCTTCCACCTCGGGGATTGCCTCTAAATCTCTCTGTGCATCTAGCCACTTATCCCCCTGACAGGCCGCATCCACCACATCGATCATGAAGTAAGCCTTCGTTCCCATGCTCACATCCTCCTTTCCTAATTAAGTTTTCGAGGTAAAGAACCGTGTAACTGGTTCTAGCCTCATTTTCACTTTATCAAGTTAGCTGCCAAGTGCCATCCGGAACGGTGCCTATTTTTAGCTGCCAAAAAGGCTTAATTGAAATCCTGCTGAGTAAGTATTTTGACCACGCTAGCGGGCTAAAATTAGGTATTTTTGCTTGTAGGAGTGCCTCTATTGAAGCACTGGCTAACGTAGGATATAATTGAGGTGGAGAAAATGTTTGAGGGCGTTATGGATAAGATCAAGGTTCTACTTGCCGAGGACCACGTGGTAGTGCGCGAAGGTACTCGCGAGCTTATAAAGCGTGAGCCGGATATGGAAGTGGTTGGCGAGGCCAGTGACGGGGATGAAGCTGTCAAGCTAGCGGCTAAGCTGAAGCCAGATGTAGTCATAATGGATATCGCTATGCCTAAGCTTAATGGCATCGAAGCTACAAAGCAGATAAAGGCATCTCAGCCGGCTGTAGCCGTTCTGATACTTACTGCTTATGATAATGACCAGTATATTTTCGCTCTCTTGGAGGCAGGGGCGGCAGGCTATTTATTGAAGAATGTGCGAGGGCGTGAATTAATTGATGCTGTTCGAGCAGTACATGCTGGCGAGTCAGTACTTCATCCTGCAGTTGCCCGTAGAGTTATAGACAGCCTTGTATTCCCAGACCTCAAGCCAGCTAAGGACCAAGAAATTGAGCCTCTGAGTGAGCGCGAGGTAGAGGTGCTGAAGCTGGCAGCAAGGGGGATAAGCAATAAGGGTATTGCTGAGGAGCTCTGTCTCAGCGCACGCACAGTTCAAGCTCATTTAGGAAATATTTTTAATAAGCTGGGTGTCGGTTCGCGGACGGAGGCTATATTATATGGTTTAAGGAAAGGCTGGTTCACTTTGGAAGACATGCCTTGACTTCTTGCTTTATTCAAGATGTTCAAGGAATTTTGCGTATATGGTTCTACATATGTCAAGCGGGGTGTTAAGGGTTATACGTAATCGTCATCTCTGGATTGTGCTGGCGATATTTGCCATAGGTATAATCTTTCACTACCCACAGCAGATGCCCTTCACAGGCCTAACGGCTCCCTTCTCCTTTCTAGGCTTAACCCGACATGCAGTTGAACGGATTCTGTTCTTAGTGCCTGTAACCTATATTGGCTTTGTCTTCGGAATAAAGGCTGGGCTGACCAGCTTAGGGTTTGCCCTTCTCATTATGTTGCCTCGGGCTGTTTTTATCTCTCCAAGCCTGCCCGATGCTTTATTTGAGACTTTTGGCATTATCTTGATTGGCGGTTTGGTGAACTTATGGTTTGAGGAGCGCAGGAGAGAAAGGGAACACCAGCAACAGATGCTGCTAAGACTGGAAGCAGCCCAGCAGGAGCTTCAATCGCAAATTGAGGTCATAAGGACTAATGGAAAAAGGCTTGCTGCTTTAAATGATATCTCTGCTATTCTCAACCGGTCTTTGGAACTGCAAAATACCCTAAGCGCTGCTACCGATAAGGCTAGAGAAATAGTTGGTGCAGAGACTGCACTACTATTCCTCTTGGACGAAGGGACTCAAGAGCTTAAGCTTGAGGTTTACCAAGGTGTATCTGAAGAATTCGCCGCTGGCGTAGAAAGGCTAAAGGTAGGCGAAGGCTTCAATGGCCGAGTTGCTGAGACGGGGGAAACATTATTGGTAGAGGATTCTTCTCACGACCCTAGGCTTGCTAGAGAAGTGGTAAGGCGAGAAGGGCTGCAATGTCAACTCATCGTGCCTTTGAAGTCAGAAGGCAGGGTAGTTGGCACTCTATGCGTGGCCAGACATAATCAGAGGCGGTTTCTGGCTGACGAGGTGGATCTGCTTACTCTTATAGGTAATGAGATTGGAATTACCATCGAGAATATGCATTTCTATCAGACGCAGCGCTTGATGACAGAGTGGCTGCGAAAGTCAGAGGAAAGCTATCGAAGGTTGTTCGAGAATGCCCATGATGCTATCTGGGTACATGATTTGGAAGGTAACATTCAAATGGTTAATAAGGCCGCTGAAAAGCTTGTCGGCTATTCTGTAGAAGAGCTCTGCAAAGCAAATGTAAAGTCATTTCTCTCTGAGGAAAGCCTAAATTTAGCCAGAGAGGTAGGTCGTAAGTTGATCCAATGCCGGCCTGTGGACCAGCCCTATGAGCAGAGACTGATCAGGAAGGACGGCACAGAGGCGATTTGTATGCTTACTACCAGCTTGATTACCAGTGATGGTGAGGCAGAGGCTTTTCAGAATATTGCCAGAGATGTGACTATGCAGAGGCATATGGAAGAGAACATGAAGTTCTACCTTCAGCAGGTTACTATGGCTCAGGAGGAGGAGCGTAAGCGTATTGCCCGAGAGCTTCACGATGACACAGCACAAGCTTTGATAGTGCTCTCACGTCAGCTGGATAGCCTTACCTCTACTACTGACCACTTATCAACGCAGGATATCGCACATCTAGAGAAGTTACAGCAGCAAGCCGACGCGATACTGGAGGGGGTGCGCCGCTTTAGCCAAGACCTGCGACCATCCATCTTAGACGACCTAGGCCTTCTGCCGGCGTTGGAATGGCTAACTTCTGATGTGACCCATCACTTTGGGATAGCTGTGGGGATAGGAGTACTTGGCCCTGTGCGCCGTTTTGCTCCTGAGGTAGAGTTAGTGTTGTTCCGCATTGCTCAAGAGGCACTGAGGAACGTGTGGAAGCATTCTGAGGCATCAAGAGCTTGGGTTACAGTGGAGTTTGGTGATGACAGAACTTCTCTGACTGTTAAGGATAATGGCAAAGGTTTTGAGCCACTACAAAATATAGGAGACCTAGCCAGCATTGGCAAGCTTGGGCTAATTGGAATGCAGGAGCGAGCTCGACTCATTGGGGGCAAGCTAACAGTGCAATCAGAGGCGGGCAAGGGAACAACCGTAACTGCTGAGGTACCAATTCAGAATAGCCTTAAGGATTAGCAACTCAAGCATTTATTGGCTAGCTTGCCCCACGGGGCCCAACAATTTTAGGTGCCAAATTCATGCTAGCACTCCTTCAATTTCAGCCATAATTTCTTCGGTAGTGAAGTGCTTATGAGTAATTGCACCGCTGGGGCAGGCGGCAGCACAAGTGCCACAACCCTTACATAGAGCCTCATTAACTCGAGATACCTCTTTGTCCTCAATGAAGGAGATGGCACTGTAAGGACAAAGAAGGTTGCAGATCTGGCAGCCAGAGCATTTCTCCTCATCAATGACAGCGGTAGCTGCTTCCATCTCGACTTTGCCTTTGCTGATTAAGGCTAAAACTCGGGTAGCAGCAGCCGAGGCTTGGGCTACAGTGTCAGGTATATCTTTAGGACCCTGGCAACAACCGGCAACAAAGATGCCGTCAGTCATGGTTGCCACTGGGTCAAGTTTGGGATGTCTCTCTATAAAGAAACCATCTGCACCTTGACTGATACTGAATAACTTAGCAACTTCCTTGGCATCTGAGCGTGCCTCCAAGGCTATACACAAAATGACCATATCCACCGGAACTCGCATAGTTGTCCCTAATAGAGTATCTTCACCGCAGACGATTAATTTCCCCTTCTCATCCTCGTTGATTGCCCTATCAGTAACTTCAGCTACCTTTCCTCGTATAAAAGTAACCCCCTCTTCAGAGAGACGCTTATAGAATTCCTCATATCCCTTGCCGAAGCAGCGCATATCTATATACATCTGATAAACTTCGGCATCAGTCCTTTCCTTTATAAGATGGGAATATTTGAGAGCATACATGCAGCACACTCGTGAGCAATACTCATGATAGTTTTCATCGCGGCTACCCACACAGTGGATAATAGCTATACTCTTTGGTTCTGAACTATCTTTAAGAACTATTTTGCCGCTAGTAGGTCCTACAGCATTACATATTCTCTCAAATTCAAGGCCGGTAACAACATTATCAAAACGCCCGTAACCATATTGGGTGATGGGAGTGGGGTCGAAGGCATCGTAACCGGTAGTAATAATAATATTTCCTATGTCTACTTCGATGACCTGGTCAACCTGCTCAAAGTCAATGGCTCCCACCTCACAGAACTTTTCGCAAGCACGGCAGGTACCTTTTAGGAAATAAGCACAGTATTCTTTATCAATAACTGGGATGTTTGGCACCGCCTGGGCGAATGGGGTGTAAATAGCTTTTCTCTTACTCAGGCCGAGGTCAAACTCACTATCTGCTTTCCACGGGCATTTCTCTTGGCAGACACCGCAGCTAGTGCATTTAGACTCGTCTACAAAGCGAGCCTTCTTCCGAATCCTCGCTTTGAAATTGCCGATAAAGCCAGAGATTTCCTCCACCTCACTATAGGTCATCAGTTCAATATAAGGATGGGCACCTACTGCTGTCATCTTCGGCGTGAGGATACAGGCAGAGCAGTCTAAGGTAGGGAAGGTCTTATCAAACTGAATCATGTGTCCGCCAATGCTGGGGTCTCTCTCTACTAGATAGACTTTATGCTCGGAGTCAGCAATTTCCAGAGCAGCTTGGATACCGGCGATACCGCCACCAACAATCAAAGTATTCGGATTAACCGGGATCTCCCTTATCTCCAGAGGCTGGTGATAATAAACGCGCTTCACTGCAGCGCTTACTAGTCTTTTTGCCTTCTCTGTGGCTTTTTCATGGTCTTCGGTGACCCAGGAGCAGTGCTCCCGAATATTAGCCATCTCAAAGAGGTAAGGATTTATTCCAGCTTCTTGGACAGCACGGCGGAAGGTCGGCTCGTGCATCAGCGGCGAACAGGAGGCAACTACGGCCCGATTAAGGCCTAGTTGCTTAATATCCTCCTTAATCATATTCTGTCCTGGATCGGAACACATAAACTTGTATTCCCGGGCAACTACCACCGAGTCCAAACCCTTGGCGAAATCGACTACTTGCTGTATATCAACTGTATCGGCGATATTAGCCCCGCAGTGACAAATATAGACACCGATTCGGACTTTATCCTCCATATTTACACCTCCTTTAAGTTTAAATCACCTCTTGAACTAATTCGGCGATGTCCCTAATTTCAATGACGTCGCCCTTATCTGAGGTCAGCACGCTATCCTCAAAGTTAAGCATGCAGTAAGGACAAGCAACGGCTAATATACTGGCTCCAGTCTCAAGCGCCTGCTCGAGTCTTAAGTCAGAGAACCTTTCACCCTTTTTGGTTTCCATCCAGAGCCTCCCGGCACAGCCACCACAACATAAGGAATTTTCACGGTATTCCCACATCTCAAGCAACTCTAAACCAGGGATACTCTTCAAAGTTTGCCGAGGCTCATCATACATCCCCGCATAACGCCCTAGGCAGCAGGAGTCTTGATAAGTAACCTTTTTATTCAATTCTTTAGTGAACTTTAGCCTTCCCTCGTTAATAAGCTCGTTCAAATATTGAGAAAGGTGAATTACTTCAAAATTACCACCTAACTCGGGGTATTCTTGCATGAAGGTGTGATAGCAATGTGGTGAGGTAACAACGATTTTGTTAACACCAGCTTTAGTGAAAGCCTCAATATTATTTCTGGCCAGACTTTGGAACACGCTCTCACTACCTGACTTGCGAATACTTTCACCGCAGCAGGATACCTCAGCACCTAGGATGCCAAAATCTACATCGGCCTTGTTCAGAATATTGGCTGCTGCCCGGGCAACCCTCTGTATGCTTGGGTCGTATGTTTGAATACAGCAGGGGAAGTATAATATCTCAGTTCCTTTGGTATATGTCTTTACGCCAAGGTCTTTTGCCCAATCTGGGCGGGTCTCCCGCGGTTCTCCCAGCGGATTGCCCACGGCGGCAAAGTTCTTAGCTACAAGCCGGAGTGAGTCAGGAACTTTGCCTACGCCTGCCTCCACAATGACTCTACGCAAATCCCTCATAATATCTACTACTTCCACACCACGAGGACACCGATCAACACACGCTTTACAGCCAACACAGGTCCACAGGTCTTCATCTTCAAAGTCAACCAGGCCCAGTTGTGCCTGATGAATTAACTTGCGAAGCATAAAACTTCTTACCCTATTCCAGGGGCAAGTGCCAGTGCATAGACCGCATTGATAACACAGCTCGAATTTTTCACCACCAACTTCCTTCATAAAATCTAGCGTCTCTGGTGATGGGCTTACTGTTTGAACAACCATAATCGCCTCCTTTGTCTATCGCAAAAATCTTCCCTACTAAATTGCTATGTATAAAAGCAAATAAAAAGGTAGCTTGAGCCATTACTCAATATAGCTACCTTGGATAAACACAGTTCCCCATGGGGGAATATTGTAGCACGTGTTTGCTAACTTGGCAAGCATAATCGGCCCCAAACCTATGAGATTCATTGCAAATTTTCCTGTCTACAAGGCGATTTCAACCCCTTCCACTTTTAGCTCCTCACCGGTAATCGTCCTCAAGGGAGGACGAGCCTCTGTATCCATTCCAGACTGGTACTTGAAAATGTCAAATAGTTGCTTATTTAGCATGAAGGTTAATCGGGCTAAAGGTATATTGGATGAGCACACATCCTGACATTGACCACAGTCAGCCACTCGAACAAGCTTAGCCCTTTGGATAAGCAGCTTTTGTCTTCTCCCGCCTGTTATGATAAACTCAAATAGTTTTTTGAGATGCTGCCATGAAAATATTGGTTACCAATGATGATGGCATATATGCTGATGGGCTTTGGGCATTGGTAAAGGAGCTACGAGATGTAGGTACAGTAACTGTGGTCGCGCCGGATCGTGAGCAGAGCGGTGTCGGCACTTCAGTAACACTCCACCAGCCTTTAAGATTAGGCAAAACAAAGCCGCTGCTGAAAAGGGTGGATACATATTCAGTGGAAGGTACTCCTGCTGATAGTGTAATTTTAGCTCTCAAGTTTGCTATGAGGGACAGAGCTGACTTGGTAGTTTCTGGCATCAACGAAGGAGCCAATTTAGGCAACGATGTTTTTATCTCGGGAACAGTTGGTGCTGCTTTGCAAGGCTATTTCTATGGAATTCCTGCCATCGCCATTTCCGTAGCCGCCTTTGAAGGCTTTCATTTTGATGTCGCCGCTAGGCTAGCTAGGCTGTTAGCTAGCGGAATCGGTGATGGAGCCTTAACCCAAAAACTGCTGCTAAATGTCAATTTACCTAATCTGCCCCGAGAAAAGATTGAGGGGATAGAGATTACTAAGCTGGGCGAGCGAAAATATGCTGATAGAATCGAACAGAGGCACGACGGCAGAAGGCAATACTACTGGATTGTACATGGCGAATCACAATGGAATATAAGTCCGGGCAGCGATATATGGGCGCTGAAGCAAAATAGGATTTCCATCACCCCTTTGCCCAATAATCCTGATAGCTCCAACCGCCATTTTCTTAATGGCTTAGCATTGAAGCTTTCTCAGGAATTGCTGGATAATAACCTTTTGAAGTAAATTAAGGAGGCAGAATAGCTATGCCAGAGGTGGTCATTGTTGGTAGTGTTCGAACAGCGGTTGGTGCTTTCGGAGGCTCTTTGAGGGATGTTCCGGTAGTAAATCTTGGCTCACTGGTTATTAAGGAAGCATTGAAGCGGGCTGGATTGAGACCTAAAGCTAGTGACAGGCTATTACAGTATGCTCCGAAGGCATTGGAGGATACTGGAGTGATTGAGCTGGAGAAGGCTCATTATGATTGGGATGATTCTCTTCGGGAGATTCAAGTGGACGAGGTAATTATGGGCAATGTTCTTCAGGGGGGGCAAGGCCAAAATACTGCTAGACAGGCTACGATTTACGCTGGTCTGCCTAAGGAGACTAATGCTTTTACCGTAAACAAGGTATGTGCCTCAGGACTTAAGGCAATTACTTTAGGGGCTGAGGCGATAATGCTGGGTGAGGCTGAAGTTGTAGTTGCTGGTGGTATGGAAAATATGAGTTATGCCCCCTACATTCTACCTCGAGCTCGCTGGGGATATCGGATGGATATTAATACCAAGGGTGAGGCTATCGACCTGATGGTTTACGATGGCCTGTGGGAGATATTCTATGGCTATCATATGGGACTGACAGCGGAAAATATTGCTGAGAAGTATAACATCTCTCGGCAAGAGCAGGATGAGCTGGGGCTTTTGAGCCATCAGCGGGCTAGAGCGGCTATAACCCAGGGGATATGTAAGGAAGAGATAGTGCCGGTGGTTATGCCTCAGAAGAGGGGGGAAGCTTTGGTCTTTGATACTGATGAGCGACCAATGGATACAAGTCTGGAAAAAATGGCAAAGTTACCTCCAGCATTTAAGAAAGACGGTACGGTTACTGCTGGGAATGCTTCTGGGATTAATGATGCTGCTGCAGCAGTAGTGCTGATGACTAGAGAGAAAGCTGAAGAACTGAAGCTTGAACCGTGGGGAGTCATTAAGTCTTACGCCTCAGGAGCTGTAGACCCAGCTTATATGGGATTAGGATTAGTACCAGCAGTTAAAAAGGCGCTAGATAAAGCTGGCGTAGGTATTAAAGATATGGATGTAATCGAGCTCAATGAAGCCTTTGCTGCTCAAGCCATAGCTTGCATAAGGGAGTTGAACTTAAGTTTAGATAACACAAATGTCTATGGCAGCGGCATTTCTCTGGGGCATCCTATTGGCTGCACCGGCGCTAGGGTGCTAGTTACTCTCCTTCACGAGATGAAAAGGCGTGGTTTAAACTTAGGTCTGGCAACCATGTGTATTGGTGGCGGGCAAGGTATGGCTATGGTTGTAGAAAGATAGTGCTGTGTGTGTAAAAATTAGCCACCTCACATATTATTAAGGAGACTCCTTGACTCGGCTTATTGTGATTAGACATGGGCGAACGGAATGGAACCGGGTGGAAAGGTTTCGAGGCAGGGCGGATATTGACCTGGATGGGGTGGGGGTGAAGCAGGCTGAAGCTACAGCCGAGCGAATTGCTGAATGGCAGATTTCGACAATTTATTCTAGTCCGCTCCGCCGAGCTTTGACCACAGCTAGAATTTTAGCTCAGCACCTTAACCTCGAAGTGGAGTTGCTACCTGGAATTATTGATATAGATTATGGGAGCTGGCAGGGACTTTCTCCCGAGGAAGCTGTGACTAAAGACAGGGCTCTTTATGCTAAGTGGCTGGAAAATCCTCATACGGTAAAATTTCCAGATGGCGAGAGCCTGGCGGAGGTCAGGGAAAGAGCAGCTTTGGCAGCAAGTAATGTAATGCAGCACTCGGGAGGAACCATTGCTTTGGTCTCTCACAAAGTGGTGTGCCAGATTCTCATCCTCAGTTTTCTTGATTTGGACAACTCTCATTTTTGGCAGGTAGTCCAAGATGTCAGTGCTGTTAACATTTTTGAAATAAGGGATGGCATCCCATCGGCTCTGCTTCTTAATGATACCTGTCATCTGAAGGAGCTAAAAGCATCCTGATTTAGGAGTCTTAATTTAGTTATGTCGCGACTAAGAGTCGGCATCATAAATGTTACCGGCTATGCTGGGGTAGAATTAGCTAGGTTGCTTCATCATCATCCTGAGGTGCAGCTTGCCTCAGTTACTGGGAGAAGTGCAGCCGGTCAGAAGTTGGCTGATGTTTTTCCTCACCTGGTTGGCATTGATTTAACAGTTACTGCTGAGCTTGATGAGGTTGACCTTGCCTTTTCAGCAATGCCCCACAAGGCAAGCATTGAGGTAATACTGCCATTGATTGAACGAGGCATCAGGGTTGTTGATATCAGTGCTGACTTTAGGCTTAAAGATGCCAGTGAGTATCCACGGTGGTATGAGTTTGTTCATCCAGCGCCGGAGCTATTGCAGGAAGCCGTTTATGGTCTGCCTGAATTCCATCGTTCTGAAATTGCCA
Source organism: Dehalococcoidia bacterium (assembly GCA_011170325.1). Taxonomy (GTDB): domain Bacteria; phylum Chloroflexota; class Dehalococcoidia; order GIF9; family UBA5629; genus W265. Next base: position 25,085 of record DUEX01000017.1, read on the forward strand.
CAGCTAGCTTGGTAGCTAATCCTGGCTGCTATCCAACAGGAGCATTGTTGGCTCTGGCGCCGGTGGTTAAAGAGGAACTTGTCTATCCTGACATTGTTATTGATAGCAAGTCGGGTGTTTCCGGAGCTGGCAGGACTTTAAGCTTACCAACCCATTATGTTGAGGCTAGTGATAATGTCCGTGCCTATGCGGTGGAAGGACATCGCCATTTACCGGAGATTATTCAGGAACTCAAAACTTTGACCCCTAGCCTTTCCCCTTTGGTGACCTTCTTACCTCATCTAGTGCCGACAGCTCGAGGTATATTAAGTTCATGCTATGCCCAGCCGAAACAGGGAAAACTGGCTAAAGGTAGAGAAGAGCTAAAAGGACTTTATCGTGATTATTACAAAGATGAACCTTTTATCGGAATAGTGGATGAGCCGCCTGAGACCAAACATACCTGGGGGAGTAATCTTTGTCTCATTTATCCTACCATTGACCCCAGGACTGGCAGGATTATAGTCATCAGTTGCCTTGATAATCTGGTCAAAGGGGCTGCTGGACAGGCTATTCAAAATATGAATATAATGTTTGGCTTTCCAGAGGCGGCTGGGCTTGAAGCCCTGCCTGTTTATCCTTAATTGAGCTGCCCCCATCGTCTAGAGGCCTAGGACACCAGCCTTTCAAGCTGAAAACAGGGATTCGAATTCCCTTGGGGGCACTTCCCATACAACTGTCAGCTTTTCCGGCGGGGATCGATAATTGATCTCACCATGTTCTTTCCAGATATTGACTCTGGTAACAAATGCTCTTAAAAACCGGAGCGCTCGCTAGGTGAGCCGGAGTTTAATGTTGTCCTCAGATTGCTGAGGAATGGCTCTATTGTTTTTCTATCTACAAGAAGAGGCATGTTTGTTCGTTCACAGTGGCGCAAGTCCTCCAGTTCACGTATCAGTTCCTGCTTTTCTAACTCTCTTTCCCTAGTTCGCTGCACGATGTTGCCAACCTGAATGGTAACCTTAAAGTATTTACCACGGATAACCCGCCCAAATCATGACCTGGACAGAAGTTGATCAGCCTGATTGATCCTGAGGCAGAAACAAAAACACGAAAGCCACAAGCTCCTAGGTAGGTTGGACGCATAGATGAATCAGATAGTTCCTCTAATCAACTGCCCTGTCTGCCCCATCGAGTTCTATTTAACCTTCAGGTAGTCACGGAGATGTTGCAATTTATAAAGCTTGTTTTACACACAACTGGTTTCTTTGCTTTGGGCAAGATAAAGCCTAAAGATGAGGCAGTAGTTAGGTTACCATTACAACATAGTAAGGCAACACCAAGCTAGAGTCGCCGACTGCCTGGCAGACTAGCAGACAATTCAGATACCACAGGGACCCTATCATACTGGAGGTTCTTCCTTGCCAGAGGAAGATGGCAACAATGATTGTTGGCTCTCTATCAAATAACCAAGCAGCTTATGCACTGGAAGGTCGCCAAGGTAAAGCTTTATGTGTGGCCAGGGAATCTCGATACCCTCCTTATCGAAGGCTTCCTTCAATCTTAGACGGAGTTCTCCCATTACACTCCACTGTTCAATTGGTTTGGTTTCACCGAGTATCTTTATTGCAATACCAGAATCCTCAAAGGCATCGACTCTGAGGACTTCGGGAGCCTTAATAATCCGTGGCGCCCACTCAGGGTCTGCGGCCAATTCCTGGCCCACTCTATTGATAACTTCTATGACATGCCTCAGGTCTTCATTATATGAGACAGAGATATTCATGTTTAATCGTGACCACTCCCTGGTATAGTTGCTGGCAACCCCGATCTCACCATTGGGAATGCTGTGAAGTATGCCATCGAGGTCCCTCAGGACCGTCCTTCGCAGGTCTACATCCTCAACCAAACCGATGACTCCAGCAACCTTGACTACGTCACCTAGGCCATATTGATTCTCCAACAGGATCAAGAAACCATTAAATATGTCCTTAATTAGGCTCTGCGCGCCAAAGCCGATTGCGATACCGGCGACACCAAGTCCAGCCAGAGCTGGAGTCACATTTATGCCCACTTCAGCCAAGATAGTGAAAAGGACAATTATGCCGGTAGCTATCATCCCGGCCCGAATGAATACTGAGCTTAATGTATCTGTTCTTTTCCTTATTAAGGTTTCCGGCTTGCCTTTCATTGTGTTCATCACGACTTTTCTTACTGTCATAGGTACAATGCGGCGCATCACGAAGTATAGAGCCAGGTAGATAGCGATGATTAATAGAATGCTCCAGCCGTACTTCAAAAACCAATCTGTCACGATTGTCCAGTCAATTACCATATTATGTGTACCTCAACAGCAATGTCAGCTTTCAACTAATTATACCTCGATTAGACCGCAAAAGAAATGTCCCTCCTGTCTTCTTTCCCAATCTTGAAATTGCAGAGATGAGCAAGGTTCTCGGGATGATTGGTTTCATCGTTTTTGCTGTCGGCTCGCTTACAGCACTAGTTGCAGGCATAGTAGCCCCTGCTAATGGCACAATAATCTTAGTGCTAGTAATTCTGGGTATCATTGTTGGGGCCATTAACATCAACACTACAGAAATTGTGCCGTTGCTGATAGCAGCTGTAGCTCTGATATAGTAGGCATTGCAGGATTTGACCCTCTTGATCAGTTGGTTAGAGGCCTTGGTACAGTCACCAATCAGATCGTCTACTACCTTGCCAGGCTAATGGCACCGGCGGCAGTTATCGCAGCTGTGAGGGCACTAATAAGGGTTTGGCTTCCCTAGCGATTGACCACGAGTGATGTTCTGCTGGGATTAGCACCATCCAACAGCGTAAATATATCCCCTGTGGCTGGTGTATAAGCGGAATAATTCTACTGGTTAGTACATCTAACCAACAAGGCTGGAGTTGAAGTCCCCCTCATTACCTTGTTAGTGATGCTCCCGAATGCCCATTGACCAATTCCAGTGCGCCCATGTGTTGATATCACTATAAGACTAACGGCTTTTCTATTAACGTATTCAACTATAGCTTCAGCAGGACTTCCTACAGGCACTTCCAACCTTATGTTAAGTCCCTCTTTCTTAAGACGTTTCCTCACATCAGCTAGGTAGGTTAGGCATATCTCTTTACATTTTTTAGTTTCGTACTTAAGGTACTCTTCCCAGCTTAAGGGCATGGGTGGAGGATAGTGGAGATGAGGATGGGAAAACAGCTCGCAGACTCTGAGTAGTACTATATCTACCGATTGGATACCGAATTGTCTTGCCAGCTCTTTGACATGGACAAGTACTGTTTCCGCTAATTCTGAGCCATCCAGCGGCACTAACACCACCATCTTTTGGCCTTCTTTGTAGAAAGGTGTTCGGGGAGAACTGGCTCTAATCCGCAGGATGGGCACCGTGGATTCATGCATGACTTTATCTGCCACGCTGCCTCGGATCCAGCGGCCAATGCCTGATAGTCCGTGACTTGCAATTACTATAAGATCCATCTTATTTTCTGCAGCATAGTCCAGGATACTATCAGCAGCCTTTCCAAAAATGACTTGGCCATGTGCTCTTTCCTTGTATTTGAGTCCACTGACCAGCTTTCTGAGATAGTCCTTAGCCCCAGATTTAGCTTCTGATTCAATACGAGATTTGAACTCATGTTTAACTAATGGCATATCAAGGGGCGGAACGACATACAGAAATGTTATGCCTACTGCATTGTTTCTCGTGGCTATTGCCTCTACATGAGGCAGCACACATTCTGCTACATCAGAGCCATCCAAGGGAACCAAAATCTCGCTATACATAATATACTCCTCATACTGTCAGACAGTTAATATGAGCCATAACCTACTCGTATTTGCATTAATAATATGGCGCATTGCTCTTAGCTGTCAAGTCCACCCGCTGCGAACTTCGATAAGAGGTGTGGAAAACCGGCTCTCCTCGAGAAACATATCCAGGCTGTCTTAGAGCAGTCGTTGAGATTATGCATGGCAAATCTCCAACTATCTATGTCAGCTTAATCCTCACAATTGTCCTCTTGCTCAGGCTTGAGGCAAGATATCTCTGTTAACTCTGGAGGTAGAGCTGCTCTGACCTGGCCCAGTGCCTCAGGATCCATTTCCTCGATGGCGGCTAGCGCGCCATGGGCGGTCTGTGTTGCGGCCTCTTCTTCGGTTAGACCGAGCATTCGAGCGGCTTCCCTGGCACCAGCGACAGCTTGAGCTACGGCCTCAACAAGGTTAGCTCCAGTCTCAACTGCACCCTGGATAACTCCATAACCAGTGCCACGGAAGGCATCTTGAGGATTTACCTTGGCACGTTTCAGAGCGCGCACAATGCCTACCATTGTTAAAGGGATCAATTGCTCAGTGTTCAATGATGTCTCATGAGCGGCGTGGATGGCTCCCCGTGCTGTATGTCGAGCCACATCAATTCCATTTACTGGCGCCGCTTTTGCAGGCTTCAACATTTGTGATAGGCCGTTTTCCAGCATCTTGGCAACCCTGGATGTGAGCCTCAAACCTCGTGACGCCACCAGGGTTGTCGTCTTAGCCATATCGGCCAGCTGATAGGCTGTCACGCTAATGGCTACATCTATGCCCGGCACTTGCCTGAGATAGCTGAACGGGAACGCGGTCACAAAGCCTAGTCCCGGAACCGAGCTCACGGCTCGAGCTATTGGTCTCGTTCGTGACAACAACTCGCCCAACACTATTTCCCGACCAATTTCGCCCTCTTCGCGGAGCTTGGTCAAAGTGTTCAGTGTCACAAGCCCCATTATGAAAGCTACAGCGAAGAGAAAGTCGAAGCCTGTTAGATATAGTACTGGCCATTGAAGGGCCCTTGTGGGATCAGCCCATGTCAAGCTTATGGTAAATTGGCGAACGCTGAAAAAGTCGGCAAAGAGACCTCCAAATAGCGGCCCTAGACCGATGCCTAGGCTGGTGGCCAAGGATGCCCCAGCCAAGTAAGGTGTCGCCTGGCCTTGAGGAGCCAATTTTAAGCCAATCGTGCCCACTGTGAGTGTCACACCAGCTGTGGCTATCCCGGCAAAGATGTGCAGTATCACCAGCAGCGGGATGGTTAAAAAATGCTGCTCTGGCATGGTGGTAAAAGTCCAGCCAAGTATTACCAGCAGATAAAGGGAGGCACACAGTGATAAGACCGCTTTGCTACCAAAATGGTCTGCCAGAGGCCCCCAAACGCGGAGAAATAATATGTTGAACAGCTGGCTTAGCACACTAAGCCCAATCACTGTTGAAAGAGGCATGCCTAGACGCTCAAGCATGTACACTGCAAAGAAGGGAATAGCCAAGTTTGAGGCAAAACCCCAGAAGAGCAGGAATTTCATTAGCTGCCTGAAGTTTTTGTCCTGGAGGGGTGAGGTGAGCGTTTTCCTTAGAGACAACTTTGGTTCGGTTCCAGGTTGCATCTGTGGTTCCGGCATGAGGCACATGAATACGGGGCTAGCTAGCCCGAGGAAGAGAGCACCGAAAAGGAAGGCAATGGTATAGCCAAACACCGCGTTCTCACCGGATGCATGAGCCCGCCAATAGTCTACGAAGAATGCAGCAGCTAGACTGAAGACTACGGCGACTATAGTTGCCAGAGCTAACCGCCTCGAAAAAACGTGCCCTAGGATCTCCCGAGGAACCAAGTCACGGAGCCATGAGTTCCAGCCACAACTAGTAACAGCGGCAAATATACCACGAATCGTTATTAATACTAGCAGTATGGATATAGCTCCTCCACTGGGAACTCCAATGAAAATAGGGATCAGAGCCATGGGGATCCACAACCCTTGTGCTAAGAACCAGGTAGCTATCGTGATGAACTTGCGCTGCCTTAATCGCTCAACTAGCAGGATGACGGGTATCTGCAGAGGTGAGGTAATGAATGGGATGGCCGCCAAAATACCGATCTGGAAGTTGTTGGCGCCCAGAGCTAGGGCGAAGGCAGCCAGAAAGCCGCTCGTGGTGATGCTGAAGAAGCCCATAGAAGCCATGCCCTCCCAGGTGAGCATTCTCAGCCCGTGCTTCACTTCCTGATCTGAGAGACTTGGCTTAGGTTGAAAGATCTCCTTAATGCTCATGTATTACCTTTGAATTATACATAAACTCACTGAGAGCTTTTCGAAATTTGTCTTTCTTCATAACACTCTTACTGTTAAAATAAAATGCTACCATGACTCAACTAAGGTAGCATTTTCCACAGTATAGCAATCGTAAAAAGTCGCTGTTATTTAGCCTATGCTGATCACTTCTATCCGAACATTCTTATAGCCAGTTTCAGTCGTAGGGTCCTTCACCACTTTCCAAATCTCATAGATACCAGAAACGCGGTCACCCTTGTCATTGAAAGTGATGATGCCGCTGGCACCACGGTACTTCTGCCCTACTTCGAAGAGAGCATCTTTTATAGCCTCACCATCATAGATACCAGCTTTCTCTATTGCCTTAGCAATCATTTTTACAGCATCATAAGTAGTATCGCAGTAAACGCTGGGGTCTTTTCCGGTGGCAGCTTTGTAAGCAGCAGCGAACTTATCATAGGTTTCTCCTGATGGAGGCACAGACCTGGTGCCAGCCAATATCGCCTTTTCCATGAATTCAGCACATTTTGGATCACGAAACATATGGTCGCTGTAGTTGCCATCGCAGCCCAGCCAAGCAATTTCGTCCAGGCCCATCTCCAATGCTTGCTTGAAGATTATAATGCCATCTTCAATGTAGGTAACAGCAAGAACCACGTCTGGTTCGCTATCTTTAATGCTTTGTAGCTGGGTGCGATAATCCTCTTTAGCTGGATCAAAATGTATCGATATAACATGATTACCATTCCATCCAGCCTTTTTGAGCGCTTCAATAAGCACCTCTTCTAAACTTACCCCATATGGGTTAGCCTGAACCATCGTAGCCAGCCTGGTAAACCCCTCCTCCATGATGACTTTAGCCAATATCCTGCCCTGAAAAGCATCGCGAGGCGTTGTGCGGAAAACCCAGTTTGTCCATGGCTGGTCAGAAATATCCGTCGAGGTAGCTGAGGGCGATACCATTAACACTTTTTGTTCTGCTAAATAAGGACCACAAGCCATAACAGCGCCGCTACTCATGCCACCTACAAGCACCGTCACTCCGTCGGCCTGAACCATTTTCTTCACTTTTTCCAAACACCTGTCTGGATCGGTGGCATCATCCGCCTCCAATAGCTTTACCAGCGTGCTCAGTACTCCTCCATCGGCATTTATTTCCTCAACTGCAAGTCTGGCAGCTTCCAACCTATCTTTACCCTTGGGCCCCAACAATCCAGTAGTGGATAACACGCACCCTATCTTGATTGTCTCAGGTTCTGCTGGAGCACAGTCTATCGATGGTGTAAGCAAAAACAGCAAAGCAACCGCTATCAATGCTAACTTTTCAATCATGCACTACCTCCCTTCTAGGACTGGCATTATGGCATAATTTAGCACAAACACAGGGCTCCCTAGCCGGTGTTTCATATTTGGCCCCCCTGTAAGTATAACACAAACTCCAAAACGAGGAGCACCACCCAGCTCACATTAACACAAGCGTTTCTGGTGCCAGCGTGAGGAGTGTCCTTCACATTTTAAGAATCCAGCGCTACCTTTTTATGCTTGATCATGTTCATCTTGAATGCTCCCCACTAGTTCCTCTAAAATGTCTTCCAAGGTGATAAGGCCCACAATCTCACCTTCTCTATTTAAGACAACCGCTTGGTGGAGCCTCTTGGCCTTGAAGCTGCGGAGTTGTGCATCGATTTTCTTATCATCCGAGATAAAATAAGGTGGCCTGATTATCTTCCTGAGTGAAACGGATTTTTTAGCATTGATAAGCTTTAATAAATCTTTTGTGTGTATGAAACCTATTATATCCATATCCTTTCCTTTGGTAACAGGAAAACGGGAGTAACCTTTGTCTAATACAGTCTTCATAATCTGTTCAATAGGCGCATCAATATCAAGGACAGTCATTCTATCCCTGGGCATCATAACCTCTTCCACTGTTTTGTCATTTAGTGTGAAGACCCTTGATAACATCTTCTTTTCCTCAGCTGTTATAGCACCATCATCCTGACCTAACTGAATGTAAGTCCTTATTTCGTCTTCTGTCAATAATGGCCTTTTTATTTTGGAGACGTTAACATCTAGTAAAAGCAATATTTTGTTAGCAAGGAATGTCACTGCAATAACCACAGGATTGAAGAGAGTTATAATTGTCCTTAGTATGGGTGCAGTGATAAGAGACACGCGCTCATTAAAGTATTTCGAGTAGACTTTAGGGGTGATCTCGGCAAATACCAGAATAACAAGCGTTAATACACCTGTGACATAAGCAATGCCCGTCTCCCCACAGAAAGATATGGCGAGCGCAGTGGCAATTGCAGACATGGCCACATTGGCCAAGTTGTTGCCCAGTAGTATTGTCCCGATGAGTTGCTCAGGCTTTTTCAAGACACGCTCAACGATTTTGGCCCTTCTAGGCTCAGTCTTAGCTATGTGTGCCAATCGCAACCTATTAATAGCCATAAGGGCTGTTTCCGAGCCTGAAAAAAAGGCGGAAAGGCACAGGAGTAATAGCAAAAGAATAAGCATAACGAGAATGGGTAAGCTACTCATATTTTGCCTCCTCTAAGGGAAATCTTTAGATATCAAGCACACCAATTATCTCGAATCCGGTGCCCGCTCGGTAACGGCGGCAAGTTTACAACTACATGTCAGCCACTAAAAACCACACATTCTCGCTCAATTTCTTTCTTTGGCCCCAGTCCCAGTTCACTACTGCCACTCTCTAATCCTTTTCAAATGCAGCCTTCAGAACATTCAGTTGACCATAGATAATAAGTCTGTCACCACCTTTTATCGTCTCGTCCGGTTTAGGAAAGCTAATCCATTTATTGCCTCGCTCAATGCCAAGAACTACTGATGAATCACTGCAGGGTAGCATCGCTTCCGAAATGGATTTGCCGGCAAGCGACGGATCTTGGGCAGCAAATATTCTTATAAGGCCATAGTTTTCCTTCACCAGAAATAGGTCTTCTGTTCTAGTATCCTGGAAAGCATGCAGTTTTAAAAGTCTACTCTCAACAAACCCCTCCCATTTTTGAGTGAGACCACGATGGCTGGCGAGCTTGTAGATGAGATATACTGCGACGATGAGAATGACAATCCCTATTGGTACCTGATAACCCTCACTGGTAACAAGTGAGGAAGTGGCACTTACAATGACCGTGACAATTCCGGCGTTACCCAGTATCATCAGCCAAGTCACAATTCGTCGCCTCCGGGGATTGTTCACCACAATTTCCGCCTCTCGAGTGGTAAACCCTGTTCCTGTGAAGGCTGATAAAGCCTGGAACCTTGCCCTTTGCTCTTCCATTCCAGTCATCATCAATGCAATAGCGGCCGCCCTCACTACTAGGAAAGATAAGGCTATCACTATCAGGGTGGGCAACAGTAAATATAGTCCGCCCATGTTGGCTACCTCCTGACCATTTTCTCTTCTAACGGATACATCTCAATCTATAATAATTTTTGCGTCCCTGCGGTCGAATCACTCCACTGCTAACTCAGCAAGCTCAACTACCTAGCAGTGTTTGTTTCCTTTGTTGTGGGGAGGTTTCATCATACGCCCGATGTAACCAACGAGCTTGTCTGGCTCCACAACAAAGGAAATAGCTTTAGTAACTTGCCGTCGCCTCAGAGTTATCCAATTTCTGGCCCAGAACCGCCACATGACAACCACAATGACCAGCCCCATGAACCCTAACACAGCGAAATAAGCCCATGACACCTTCAGTTCCGGCATATTCTCAAAGTTCATGCCGTAGATGCCAGCTACCAGCATAAGAGGCAGGAAAATAGTTGCCACTATGGATAGGACTTTCATCGTATCGTTCTGTCGGTTTGCTACAGATGACATGTAGGCGGCAAGAGCATTGTCAGCTCTATCCCGAGTAGTTTGATTCAACTCCTCTATCCGCATCAGATGGTCGTAAATATCCCGGTAGAATATCTGTGCCTCTTCCTTTATCAACGGGAACTCGCCACGGCTCAGCTGGTTTAAAACCTCTCGCTGGGGAGCCATGACTCGATGTACCCGCAGTGCGGAACGCTTGAGTTTCATAATGGCTTCCAAAGTTGACTGATGCGGGCTGAGGATTGCCTCCTCCTCGATCTCTTCAACAATGTCACTCATCCTATCAATGGTGGGCAAGATATTATCGATCAACGCGTCGATAATGGCATGGGCTAGGAAATCTGTCCCATGTCTCATAGGACGGCCATCATCCTCCACCTGCCTTCTGATAGCTTCAACGCTGTAAAGGGGGAAATGATGGCTGCTCACCACGAAATGGGGGCCAAGGAAGATTGCCAGTTCCGTTGTCTCCACTATGTCCGACTCTACAATGTGATTGATACCGTGAACTACGATGAAGATGTAATCATCAAAGTCGTCGATTTTCGGTGGGTGAATCTCTGAGCTTAGGCAGTCCTCAATGGCAAGATGGTGGAAATGGAAGCTTTGCTCCAAGAACTTACCGTCTTCTTCCAAGGGCTCGACGATATCCACCCAGAGCAGGCCTTGCCTGGACTCAAAAGCGGTTCTAACCTCTTCCTCGATGAGATCATGCCGAAGGTCACCCTTTGGGTTCAGATAATACGCCTTAAATGGCATGTTTCACCTCCCTGATGAATCAATTAATTTCGACAAATTCTAGCACTTTTAACCATGCTACTTTAACTTGTAGCCCGATGGGAGTCGCATTCTCCAGATTAGACTGATAGCAGGAGATATAAAGAAAAGCCATCCTTTTTAATGTATTGCTCGATTAGTTTTTCAAAAACATATTTAGTTATCGAGCACGTCCTTCCCTAGCCGCGCTTACGATTCGCACTCCTTGGAGCTGGATCTGCTCCCTTGGTGGTTTCAATAGATTCGTTCCCATTTTGTTGGGGAGTTTCAGCCGGTTTCTCAGCCTTGGCTTTATCTATATACCAACGATGATGTATCTTCACCGCTGGCAGTTTCATTTTACGAGCTAGCTTCGCTATTTTGCTTTGGCTAGTACCAAGAAGGATTGCTGCCTGAGAGGTAGAGATATACTCTTCGCCCAGAAGAGTCTTCCTGAATGTCCGCTCAAGCTGACCAGGGATATCGAACATGAGCCGCAGAACAAGATAGATAATAAGCACCAATAGTAATATAGGCATAGCTAAGGCAAAAGACCCAATATGAAGGAGACCACTGATAAATGGAATAAACCACATTCCTATAAGCACAGCCAACGAGAGCACAATACTGTTTCTCAGAACAACATGAAGCGTCTCCCGTCTCCACTTCCTGGCTGATAGTCGCCGAGTCAATACATGTGCTACCGATTCATCAACGAGATTTCGGATGTTTCGCCATATGGTTACAAATGAGGGCACACACAACATTAGTAGTAAGAAACTGAAGAATAACCCGATGACGTCAGCTCGAATCCTGATGAGAAGAGCCAGGTCATTGACGAAACGGAGGCCAAAGGTTCCTATGCTGATAATAACTACCACGATCAGGAGGTTAATCACAATGGTCTTAAAAGCATGCCGAATTACTAAAGCTGCTATGCTGTCGTGGGCAAAGGTGGCGCGCAGTGCCTGCAGCCAGTCTGCTAGGCGAGACACGTATATTTTCAATAGCCCCGGTGATTTACGGTCAAGGAAGCTGACGACTGAGTCCACCGAACGCATAATGTATGAGGTGGTTAACGATGTAAGAGCTGTAGCCAGAGCGATTATAGGGTAAAGGTGAGGAATCACCACTCCCTTGTCTATTCCTACCTTGGTGATAACCAAGGAGAATTCTCCCATCTGGGGCATGCCCATCCCCACTTGCAGTGAGGTTTTGCCATCGTGACCAGATATAAAGGTCCCCACAGTGTTGCTAAGGATCTTCCCCAGTATGAAAACCCCGGACACAACGAGGGCCGGGACAATGAAATCTTTGAACTGGGTTATGTCGATGAGCATTCCTATGGTCACGAAAAAGAGAGCAGCAAACATATCTCGCACAGGAGTTATGGTGTCTATGATAACTTCAGACTGTTGAGTGTCACCAATCAAAGCTCCCATTAGAAAAGCACCGGCAGCCACTGATAACCCCAAATACTTGCCAATCAAGGCCATGGCAAAACACAGTCCTAGGCTAGTGATGAGGAGAGCTTCTTTGGACTGGAAGCGATGAGTAAAATGGATGATTTTGGGTACAATAATTGCTCCAAATGCCAGTGAGGCTATTATGAAAATAACCAGCCTTAGTGAGAGTGAACCTATGCCGCCTAGATCTGCAATGCCTGTGGTAGCTACACCTGAAAGCACGGCAACGATGGCTATGGCAGCGAAG
>DUEX01000018.1 GCA_011170325.1 Dehalococcoidia bacterium
TGTAGATAATCTCAGGCTAAACTCCGCCATTGCGGGTCAGCTCATAAATGGGAGACAGAATTTACCATTTACCAGTTTTATAGCGCACTATCCCAATAGCGATGAAACCAACACCAAAGCCAATGATAAGTGCTGCCGGCATAAAATTGAACCCTATCCCAACGCCCAAGCCAATGATAAGACACCCCACAAATACAAAACTACCTAAGCCTGATTTCTTAGCTTCGTTATCATCACCTGCCATTGTTCCTCCTACACTAAGTTGTTTCCCTTTATTAAACGAAGTCTGGTTTACCCAAGGGAAATAGGTTGACCTACCCCTCATTATTGTACCACCTTCATAATTAGAATTGCTTGCAATGATTACCTCGGGATTATACTTCAGAAATTACGAATTCCACAGACACGAAAACAAATAGCATCAACGCTATTTGTTCCAAAACTTCATAGAGGTATCGGCTAGCTATATTTGGGATATGGGATCGAACAGTCATTGGTCGATTTACCCGTGATTATACTTGGACTAGTTGTTGAGGGGTGGGTCAAGGGTTGCTTACCTTTAATATCTGTAGGTTGCCGAACTTAAGAAGAGCTTCCTTTTGTGGGGTAAGCTGTGTTTCCTTCAGTATCTTGGCTAATCCACCTTGAGCCAGGTAATCTGTGAAACATCTGTAATTGTCTCCGCCTGCAAGGAATTCTATAGCCATGATGAGATAAGAAATGCAGTTCTTAGGCAAGGGAGCTTGGAAGTCAATGAACATCAAAACGCCTTCCTTTTTTACCACCCTCCTCATCTCGGAAACCGCTTTATATCGCTCAGCTCTTTGTACCTCGTGCAACCCAAGTGATATGGAAGCGCAGTCGAAGTAACTGTCTGGGAACGGCAGCTGGGTAGCACTAGCTAGATGGAAGGTGCCATCATTGAATCCCTGCCTCTGCCTGTTCTTTTCGGCTACTTCGATCATGCCCGGGTCACGGTCTACACCAGTAGCGCTGGCCCCTTTTTCCGTATAGCGAAACACCTGTTCGCCTGTCCCACAGCACACATCCAGCACCCTGTCGCCAGCTTTCATGCCACAAAGCCCAGTGACACAAGTCCTGATGTCTTTCAACATGGGATCGACCAAGTTCGAATAATTGAATAGAAGCACGATTGTGAATTATACCACTTTCAGGTCGGGCCTAAGGTTCCACCCCTGCATTCCATTCCAGCTGCGACAAGAGGAAATTATGGCACAGTGTTTCAGCAATAGCGTCCACGCGATTTATTCTAAATTTTGATGGGGTATCGGTGGTCATGATGCGGTGGAGGCACATAAGAGGTATTCGCCGGTGGATAATATTGAAATGTAGTTTCTTTGTATCTGGACTGGTTTTTGGGGGCAGGTCATTGCAAGTCTGGCATTACTTCATTCTATGCATCTATAATTCATAACGCAGAGCATCAATAGGATTTAGCTTAGACGCCCTCACTGCTGGATACATACCAGATGCTAGACCAACGAAAACTGATACCGAGACAGTTAGAATAACAATATCTGGTGAAACTACAGATTGGATAGTCATCCCACCAATATCCACGAGAGAAATTGCTTTAGATATTATGCAGCCACCAGCTATTCCTATACTTCCACCAACTAGGCTGAGCATGGCTGCCTCTAGCAGGAATTGAAGTAAAATATCCCTTCGTTTAGCTCCTACAGCCATACGAATACCTATCTCCCTAGTTCGTTCAGTTACTGAAACTAACATAATATTCATAATACCAATACTACCGACTAGTAAGGAAACGCTGGCAATAGCTCCCAGGAATAAGGTAAGTATTCCAACTACCAATCCTAATGAGCCAATCATCTCCTCCATACTAATGATTGTAAAATCATTCTCTTCACCTGCTGATAGCCGATGGCGTTCTCTCAAGATAGTTTCTATCTCATACGTCACCTCATCTACCACTTCGGCGCTAGCTACCTTAACACCAATTGACTGAACGGCATCTTCTCCACGAGTAGTATACTGGGTAAATAGCCTAGTCTGAAAGGTAGTTATTGGTACCACCACAACGTCATCTAGGCTAACTCCCATAATTGCTCCACCTTTAGGTTCTAAAACCCCGATAACAGTAAACCTTTTTTCCTTGATGCTAACCCTTTCATTTAAAGGGTCAAGTGAACCGAATAGGTCTTCAGCCACATTACTCCCCAATACTGCTACTCTAGCACTTGAGGTCACATTCCTATCAGAAATAAACTCACCTGAGGCTAGGGCGTAATTATATACTACCTGATAATTTGGGCTAGCTCCGTGAATTATAGCTACTTTTCTTTCTCTACCAGCGATTACTTCAACATAGTTTTCATTCACTGGGTCTACTGCTTCCACTGAGCGTAAACGTTCCAAAGCTCTAGCATCACTTAAGGTAAGAGTTGGATATGCAATACTTGCTGACATACTAGCCATGCCTCCTACCATTTCTTCCATTTCAGGCGAACTAGCCATTATATAGAGTACATTGGTGCCCAGTTGCTCAAAGGTAGAAGTAATCATAGTCTGAACTCCTCTGCCTATTGATACCAGTGTTATTACGGTTCCAATCCCGATTATAATTCCCAACATAGTTAGGGAGGAGCGTAGCCTATGAGCAGACAGTGATTTCAGGCCAGTTGTTAAGGAATCAATAAAATTCATCTCGTAAACCTAGAACTTTCTTCCTTTCCCAATCTAATTTCATTACTGCCTCAGCTCCTCTTCTTTGTTTCTCTAGAGCCGCTCTACTGAATGAACCTTTGTTGAACATTATCAGAATTGGTTGTATATCTATATACAGGTGTTCAGCAAATAAATTCTTTGCATTTACTTTTATATCTATCTTTCTCCAACGACAGATTAGGCTAGTAAAATCAAAGCTTAGATTGCATCCAATTGGTATGAATTTCCATTTTTCGTCAGGATTGAATATAGCACAAAATTCTTGCAGAATCTCTATTTCCGAAGATTCCCAAGATTCAAGTATGTTTAACTTGTCTTTTGCTTCTCCTGTTCTGCTGTTGACCCGCCCCAATTATTGTACCACCTTTTAAGTTAGTATGGCTTATGGTGATTGCCCATTGCCCTTAGATTACAGCTAAGAAACTCAGGAATACCACAGACACGAAAAACTAATAGCGTCCACGCCATTTGTTCTAAAACTTCGTAGGGGTATCGGTGGTTATGATGAGGTGGAAGCGCATAAGAGGTATTCGCCGGTGGATAACATTAGAACATAGATTCTTTATGACTGGACTGGTTTGGGAGGGTAGCAGGGCACGGCTTGTATGTTAAGGGGCTACTGCAGGGCTCAGAGAGGGAAATTGACAACCAGATACCATGGATATATTATTGGTGACAAGAGCGACGAGGGATCAAGATACCTCATCGCGAGTTGAAATGGGAAATCCCAATTAACATCCTATGCTGCAAAGGAGTATGATAGGGGGAGTTTTCTTGCTGGCAACCGAGATACTTGTCGGAATGTCATACATTGCTAGAGGGGTGATAGCCCTCTCACAAGGAGTGCCGGCAGGGGCTGAGTTATGTAGGTTCATAACCTAGAATTAGAGTGACTGAAACTTGGCTTCATATCGGAACAATAATCTGTTCATGGAGGGTGAGATGGTGTCTGATACACATCAGTACGATTTAGAGTCACACAAGAGAGCTGTAAGAATTGCGATGAGGTATGAGAGGGATGACGGCGACATTGCTTACAGAGGTGCCAGATTTGCTGGTGCCACTTGCAGCGAGGTAACCTTGATTGGTTTCCAATCGCTTATTCCGTTAAGAATAGAGATGCTTCCAATAGTGACCTGTGGGCTCGGTGGTGGGTTTGCTTTTCAAGGCGAAATATGTGGAGTAGTTACCGGAACCATAATGGCCTTAGGTCTCGATATTGTAAACCAAGCGCAAGAAACAGGCTTCAACACTGTCGTAGTTAGATACAAGATCCAAAAGGCTACTAGGGAGTTTTGCAATGAATTCAAAAAGGAGTTTGGAAGCATTTATTGTCGTGACCTAACTGGTATGAAACCCAATTTCCTGCGGCCTGGCGCGCTAGAAGAGTGTATCGAGAAAGGTTGTATGGACAAATTCTACGACTATTATAAGTTTGCTCTAATGCGTGAGCTTCCTTCGGAGAAAGAATGGGAGGTTATTCCCTTCCAAGAAGGTCCTATTATTTGGTCAGGCAAGCGATTCGGCTTGTATAAAGAAAGGCTAGATTAGGCTGACATTAGAGGGTGTACTGGCAAAGCTCAAGTACTCAGGCATACCTTTGCTATATTGTGGCTCAAGAATGGTGGAGATAGCTTGATGTTGCAGAGATTGCTTGGGCATACTACGCTGATGATGACAAATAGGTATTGTCAGGCGGTAGGATGTGAGGATGCGGTGGAGAGTCATAAGAATATGGGCCGGTGGATAACATTAGAATATAGATTCTTTATGAATGGACTGTTTTATTAGGGGGCAGGTCACTACTGCATTCTCAGTCAGGGATTATTAGTCGGATGTAACCATTTCTTGACCGAGGGCAGAAGAATGTGCAGGACTAATAAGACTACAAGAGGAATCCACAGATACTCGTGTATCTGAAAAGCCAATCTCTTAGTGAATAATCCGAAAGTCAGAGACTCAACAACTCTGAACTCGGTGATGCCAAAGCCAGAGATCATATAGAGTACCGCTACTACCAGTAACAACCACCGTATTATTCTGTTCGTTAGTCTCGTCTTATTCTACCTTTCAAAGAAGCCTTTATCTAAATCCGCGTCGTTTGAGTAGCCTCTGTTTTCCCAATAACCCCGGTAATCGACATCGTCAGATAATTCTATCTCAGTTACCCACTTTATCCATTTATAGCCCCATTTACTCTCGGCTACCAGCTGGAAGGGAAAGCCTCTTTCTGGAGGAAGGTTAATCTCGTTCATCTTATGTGCCATTATTATGTTGTTGTCCATTAGGTACTCAAGCGGCAAAGAAGTTGTATACCCATCGTGGGCATGAAATATAACCACTTTGGCATCGGCCAATGGACCGGATTTTGCTATCAGATCTTTGACCAGCACCCCTTCCCAGAGTATAGTCGCACTCCATCCTTCTACGCAATCCAGAGTTACGACTTTTTTGTAGTGTTGATTTTCGCTCGTAACTTCATCATAAGAGTAGCTTTTCGGGTTCTCAACTAGACCACTGACTTCAAGCTGATAACTACTGATATCTACGTACTGCGGACCTTTTATGGAGTTCTCTCTAAAATCATCTGCTGACGAGAGCTTTTGGCCTTCATATTCGGTAATCTCTACAGGTTCCAGTTCGCTCGGTGTCTTCGCATTTCTTCCTGTACATCCCGTTAAGGCTGTGGCACTTATGAAAAGAGTAACTAAAACCACCGCGACAACAACAATTACTTTTCTCATTCACCCCCCATTAACAAACTTTGGCTGTATTATATGTTGAAAAGCGACCACTTGTATGTGACTATTATCTCATTCCGTGCAAGTGACCTGTCCCGTTGATTAGTCTACCTTTTAAGTTAGTGTCACCGGTATGATTGCCTCAGGATTACACTTCGGAAATTACAAAATTGCCACAGACACGAAAACCAGTGGCGTATACGTGAATTCTTTCTAAAATTTCATACTCTATCGGCACATTGGCTTCCTACAATAGTCCTTCTAGGAACCCATTAGTGTATTCCTTCTACGTGGCTCCGCCTGATTTCGGTATTCCCATCCATCTTGGCGTTCTTTTCGTGTATTCACGATAGGCATCCCCGTACTTCTCAAGGCAGAAGCGTTCTTCGGAACCTGCCATGATGAAGTGAAGATAAGAATAGACAATTGCAAATAGCAGCAATAGCCACGAAGCAGAAGCCACACCAATACCTATAAACATAACTAGTTGAGTTACATAATAGGGGTGCCTTGAAAAACGGTAGATTCCGCCGGTAAGAGGCTTCTCACCGACCTGGGTAACACAAATGCTTGCACAGACTGCGGATTGACCAATCAGTCCCAGAATAAAAACGGGCAAACCAACATAGAACCATACTGTTCCCAGGCGCAGCGGAACGAAAATAGAATATATAATAGCGACAACCCAGAGTGTCATGATAACAGGATATAGCCGTCTTTCAGTGCCGCCGTGTGGCGACTCCATGTCCCTGGTCTGTTCTCTGGCAAAAAGCATCAGCGGTATATAAAGGAGTAACTGACAGAGCATGAGAATCCAGGCATTCCACACGCCTATTTCGAAAGCTGGTATCAGCGACATGTTTCTCTCCTTCTCTTAGTTTCTTGCAATGCTACCGTTCACCGAGACTGGTTGTCAATACTCTGTGATAGCGGCCTAAACCTCCGATGCTCAGCCCTAATCTTAATCCTGCTTAACCGTAGGATAATCGACTTCGACGTAATCAACGTGACAGCGTCTTGACCTTCCGTATATTAGCATGTAGATTACGGGCATCGGCCTCAGTTAGGTCTTTTCACAAAGCTGTTGTTACCAACCTTTTCTTTGTTCCAAGGGTTCTTACCACCTTATCGTTCTCTCCATAAAAATCATAATAGAGCTTACGATAGGGCTTGACACAGGCTTGCCACAAAGTTATATTTGAATCAGTGGCGGTATAAGATGGGGGTATAAGATGAAGACCAAACCAATGACGAGATTGCTTATCGCTATTCTACTAGTCATAGCAATAGTCAGTCCTAATGATAAGTGTCGGCTGTGGCAATCCATACGAAACGGTATTTTTCTTGATGCTGGTAGACTATAAAAAGAACTATGCCAACTGGACTTGGGATAAGCGTTACGAGAAGGCAGCGCGCATTGAGGCTGTTGCCATAATGGCTAACATTGAATTCCACTGGCTCGATTTGCCAGTCGACAAAATTGAAGTGACAGGTGGAAAGCATTGACAGCTGGAGCTGGGGGCACTAACCAGGTCTCAGGTAATTAAAGCTAATAGCCTGACAGGACTAGGATTCAGCTACCAGTACCTTCTTTAGAGCCTGGCTGTGGCTACCTCTAGATACTATTTCTCCTATGTCGTCTTTTGCCTGCAAGGGGGGGCAGATACTGCTCGTTGCTTCCTCTTTTGAATCCAACGCCCTAAAGTGGTTGTTCTTTTATAGACATTTCTCCACACTACCTTCCACCATAATAGGCGAATTCTACTCTTGCCTATCTGAGTAATCAACGCAATGGCATCTTGACCTTAATCTCATGCTACTTGGCCGTACGATAGCGCCTGGCGGGTCTTCAGCACGTAGCAGGCAGAAAATTAAATACCATTATAGGGATTGAGGCCGCTTCTCAGGCGTTAAGGGGAGAAATGGGGAAGCCTTAGTGCTGTGGTCCAAAGCTTCTCTGTTGGGTTAGCTGGCTCCGCCTGATTTCGGTGTTCCTATGTATCTCGGGGTCCTGTTCATATATTCACGATAAGCATTGCCATACTTTTTAAGTAGGAAACGCTCTTCGGGAATTGCAGAAATAAGCGACAAAACTGCGTATGCGATTGTAAGCAACAAAAAAAGCCATGATGCGCAGGCAATACCAACACCTACATAGGCGAGAGATGAACTAAGGTACATAGGATGCCTGGAGTAACGGAATGGCCCTTTAGCAATTACTTCACGGTCAAGAGGTGTAGTGGCAAAACTGGCCATAGTCATGGTGTATATAGCTAGTCCTAACAGAGTGATAGGAAGACCTGTGTAAAACCACACGGTACCTAATCTAAGTGGCAGGAAAACAGAGTATATAAGTAGTAAGAAAACGATAATAGGATAGGAATAAAGAATTATCATTTCCCTTCTGTTATACACAGAGGCAATGGCAATATCACCCGTTTCCCTAGCACTCTTGTTAATTGCAGGCAGCAAGGAAACAATCACTAGAGTATAAAGTACGAAAATCCAGGCATTCCACACGCCTATTTCGAAAGCTGGTATCAGCGACATGTTTCTCTCCTTCTCTTAGTTTCTTGCAATGCTACCGTTCATCAGCACTGGTTGTCCAATACCTCTGTGATAACCGCCCAAATCTCCCATGCTCAGCCCTGACCTCACCTTGCTTAGACGTAGGATAGCCGTAACGTCTTGACCTTCTCCCAAACGTCACTTATCGTTGCGCAGTCTCGATTAAGAACAGTGAAGGAGAGGTTAAGATGAAAAGCACCGTCGCGTTACCAGTTATGGCTGGCCCTCATAAGCCCTTGGTCGTGGGTTCAAATCCCTCCGCTGCCACCACCTCTTGGCAAGTGCCTACACAAGATAACCTGCTGTCAACCTCTTATCTTTCAAGATGGAGAACTCAGCCACGCGAACCCGATTATTATGGGCGGAAGGTCAACCTTATTGACGATAGATGATATAATTTATCATGGTGCTTCGCTAGTCTTTAGATAGACAAAACGGTTATTTCCCAACTAGTTTTTCTGACAAACAAGGTTTAACTTCATGGATATGTGAATGGAAACAGAAGGCACATTACTGCAGAAGTTCATTGAGACTTACAAGAAGTCAGAAGTTATCTTTGTTGAGGGCACGTTGGGTGGTGAGATGTATATCGTTTATTCTGGAAAGGTGGTGCTTTATACTCAAGGGGCATCGGGACGGGACAAAATATTGGCAACTCTCGAAGCCGGCGATTTTTTTGGTGAGATGGCTTTAGTTGATGATAGCCCTCGCTCGGCGACAGCAATAGCCGAGGAAGACGATACTAAGCTCTTGGCATTAGACAAAACTAAGTTTACCTATCTGCTTCGACACCAACCCGATTTTGCTCTCGTCGTGATGGGCAAATTGTCCCAGCGACTCAGAGAAGCCAACAAGGCAATTAGCTCTGAGTGAAAAGAGGATATGGAGTCACCAAAGAGAGAGCCCCAGCCAGAATCTGCCCCTAGCTTGAATAGGATTACTGAGCTTAGACCAGGCATCTATCAATTCTATGGTGAGAAACCAGGGAGTCACGTATATTTGATACGTGGTTCAAACAAGAACGTCCTTATTGACACCGGGATAGCCACCAATTTTCCTTATATCAAAGAGTGCCTTCGCGAGTTGGGACTTAGAACCAAAGACACCCAGTTTGTCATACTCACTCATGAACATCCAGACCATATCGGCGCTACTGTCTTCTTCCTTGATACCGCTGTGGTGGGCGCCCACCACCTGGCTGCCAACAAGGTTGAACTGCAGGACGAATTCGTCACCATGAACAAATATGTTAACGCACCCACACGACCGTTTTGCATTGACCTATGGCTAGAGAGCAACACTCTCATTGACCTCGGCAATTACAAGCTCAGGGTTATTCATACCCCGGGGCATACCTCAGGGTGTATCTGTATCTATGAGCTCACACAGAGATTGCTTTTCTCTGGAGATACAGTCTTCGCTGGAGGCACCTTATCGAATATTGCTACCTCTGGTAACATAAGCGACTATGTCAATTCTCTGGAGCGCTTGAGCACATTGCAAATCGCTGAGCTTTATCCAGGTCACGGGCGTATTTCTTATACTCCAGAACAAGACATGAAACAGGCAATAGTTTATGCTCGGACACTGCTGGAAGACTCTAAAATGTTATTCGAAGCCATAACTCAAAAAGAAGGCATGCCTTCAGTTAAGGCATTGCTTAAAGGAAGTAGAATGAGGAACAAGAAAGAGGTAAGCAAGTGACCACATCCAAGTGTCGATTCCAATACGCACTATCTATAATGATGTCGTCCTTCCATCTAAGATTTCATTGAGGTATCGGTGGTTATGATGCGGTGGAAGCACACAAACGATTTAGTCCGATTGATAACATTAAAGCATAAATTCTTCATATCTGGAATGGTCGTTGTGGGGAAGGTCAAAAGCAGAATCTTGCTACTCTTTACACTTATGGTTTTAAGTGCATCTACTCCATTAACGACTCGCAAAATCTCTTAAGTCCTGCTTGACCAATCTCTAAATTATTCTGATTCATTCGATTTATGAAGAGCCAGTTAGCTATTCTGCCGATGACCCCCGCAGGAACAGAGTAATCTACCCTTGTCCAAACTATGGTGCCACGCTCATGTGGCTGCAGAGTATATACCCACTTACCGGGAATACCTCCAGACATCTCATAGACGATACTATGAGGCCTGTGTACCTCCAATACAGTCATGGTCTGCTTGAGTTTTATGCCTAGTAGACGATATTCATAGTCAGCAGAATTCCCTTTTTCTCCAGGTTTGCCTTTTATATTGGATACCCTACGAATTGGAGCAAATTTTGGTATGCTCTCGGGATCTACCATTGTATCGAAAACCTTTTCAACGGGTGTGTGTATTTTGATAGATGTTTCAACTGATGGCATAGTATTACCCACGCATAGGATGCTTTCATTCTACCACCCATTCTTCATCGTTTGAAAGTGCCGGACCATTGATAGGTTGAACGATGGCTTGGTATAAGGGTGATGGGATGCTATGATGCGGTGGAGGCTCATAAGAGGTATTCGCCGGTGGATAACATTAGAATGTAGTTTCTTTGTATCTGGACTTATTGTTTTGGGGGTGGCAGGTCAGCGTCTTATTTCACAGCTGCCAGAACTGCACGCTCAATTTCAAACACTGCTAAATCACGGCCTTTGGGTTTAATATAGCGTTCAAGATACTCTTCATGACCAACATCTTCAATTAGACATAGGGAATATTTTGACAAATACTCATATATCTCGGCAGGGTCAAAACCACAAAACCATAATGGGTTCTTCTTTTTAAGGGTAAGTTTGTGCAGCCCATTTAAACCATCGGGGATATGGCTGCCATTAATAAAGCTCTCTAGAACGTAAGTGAAAATAATTTTACTGCCAGTGGAAGCCTGGGCAACATATTTTATGGTATTATTAACTGCTTCTTTAGAAATATACTGGGTTACACCTTCCCATATAAAAAGAGTTTTAGAGGATAAAGCATATCCTGCTTTCTTCAACTCCTCACCAAGGTCTTGACTATTAAAATCAATAGGAACAAAAAAAACATTGGAAGGAACTTCTCCGATATTTTTATCAATGTATGTTCTTTTGACTTTCTGTAATTCAGGAAAATCTAATTCAAAATATTGTATATTTTCAATACTGGGAATACGAAAAGCACGGGTATCCATACCGGCCCCTAGATTAACAACTGTTCCAGCCCCTTCCTTAATGGCATTCTTTAATACATCATCTACATAGCGTGTGCGGCAAATAAGCCCCCCAATTACTCCAGGTGATAACTTTTCTCTTATCTTTACCAAAAAGTTCAACATTTTAGGAGAACGCATTAAAATCACCCAAAATTTCCAAAAAGGTGGCAGAAATTTCTCAGAATAGGCATCTTCAAAAAGCCGTTTATCTTCTGGCAATAAATTTTCCATCGCCCTCATTATAGTAGGGCCATAACCAGTAGAACTTTGTTTCATCCCATTAATACCGTTTTTTTCTTATTTACGCTAATGACTGCCCCCAAATCATTCTATCACCTTTTAAGTCATATTTGTTGATGCGCAAGCTAGTATGATTGCCCGGGGGTTACAGCCAAGAAATGAGAAATTCTGTCACAGCGAAAACCAGTAGGCTACACTCGAAATTTCCTAACTTCTTGGGGGGCTATCGCTTAGCTTATTTGAGGGTAAGGGATTACCTGTTCTTGATCTATTCACACGTATTCCCATAACAACTATTGTATTGTATAAGTAGGGAGACAATGATTCTGGAATAGGTCACTTATACCTCCCATATAAAGACTATTGTTTACTCAAGGCAAATGAGCTAACATCTATATCAGCATCTAATACTTGCTTGTTCTTAGTATCAATTATCAGGTTATAATTAACTGAAACTTTGTAGTTTCCCAGCAAAGGCAAAGCTATCCCTGTGTATGCTGTTGTAACGACCTCGTACCGATCTTCCGCTATCTTTTGAGGTTTCGAATATTCCCAAGCAATTCTTTGACTGATCTCCTTCTCGATAGTCATAGCCACAACCTTTTCGAATAGAGGACTTTCATTAACAACCAGCCCCGCAATGCTTTTTGACACGCTGTCAACATTGTTAACTACCCATCCTTCAGCAACTTCACTTGCTATAACAGCCGGATCTTTCTGAGCACAACAAAAGAAAATAGATATAACTCCAATAAAAACTAATATATAAGTAATTTGAATAAATTTCCCTTTATGATTCATTTATATATCACCTTATCTCTGCTACCATAGAATCACTTCCTCGCCTTAACTCTTCTGTTGGCCTCCTCGTAGATTTGCTCTTAGGACATCTCATTTGCCATGCTTTCATCGCCCATTCTGGTGTTCTCAAAAAACTAACATAGGAGGCTGTATACGTCAAGTAGGTCAGTATCTAGTAACCTGCTTGTATTGGCTATGTTACAGAAGCAATGGTCTAACAAATCAATACTGCCAGGCTGTGGGATGTTATGATGCGGTGGAGGCTCACAAACGCTATTCGCCGCTGGATAGCCTTAGAACAAGATAGCAGGTGTGTTTAGCCCTACTCCAACATCTGCCTTAATTTCATGGCAACTACCGACAAAATGAGGCTGGTAATACCCAATCCAGTAGCCAAGTAGGCCTGTGTCATCGTGATTTGCTCAATAAGAGGCAACACAAGGCCATCAAATACCGCTAAGATTAAGCCCCAAATAAATAGAAACCAAGCCGTTATCGTTGCTAGAGCTTTGAAAATAGGTGGCATTTTTTCACCTCCTCTCTGGCTTTAGGATATTCCCAATCAATATTCTAGCATCGTATGTCAATATCACTTGAGCCTCATATCTATTGGGCACTAATGGCTGTCTTAGCTTGCAACGGTTAACCCAAATGCCATGGACTGGTTCAACAGATTTCAAATGTCAAGATATCTTATCCTACCTCTAGGTCACCATTAATAGCGGGGGTCTTCTGCTTTCCACTCTTCTAAGGGTTCTATTTGGACTACTTCGTTACCTTTAAGAACTACTTGAAAGCGCCGAATTTCGCTATCCTTGAAAGGATACTTAGAACGAACTGTGTATTTCCTTACATTTGCTGGGTCGTCTTCAATTATAAGGGTCAATTCCCATAAATTGTGTACTAGGTCAATCATACTTGCGTTAATAAGAGTCGCCTTAAGAGTCTTCATAACCCATCCTAGCTATTTGTGTTCTTGGCTTCGTCTTCAAGGATTTCCGCCAGAAGTTTGAGATTCCCCATGAACATTATGAATTCAGGATAGCTTAGCCCCCTTGATGCTATTTTGGGTTCTATCCATTTTATGTGTTTCTCGTCATGTAGGTCATACATGTGTCGTGCTACATCCATATGGTTTGCTCCCCGATAGTCGCAAACTGGGCATTCACATCGCATGTGCTTCATTATACCCTCCCAATCTCAATCGCAAGCCTGTGTCTGCTCCAATTGTACACCCGGCCAAGGCTGAATAGAATATGCCCTATGTCTTTATAGAAATACCTAAGTTCGTAGCTCATATAAAGGGGACTAGGCTCACAGAGCTAAGTGTGAGCATCTTTAATGAGAAAGGGGATGACTGAAGGCTATTGCCGCTCATTCTGGACTGATGCCTGTGGTTAACACGCCTACACCGGTGTTTGAACCCACACCATTAGTTATGCTAGGGATTCTTAATACTCATAAAATCCCTTCCCTGTCTTACGCCCAAGCCATCTCGCACTAACCATTCTTCTTAGCAGCGGTGGGGGTGCAAGCTCAGGAACCTTCAACTCCTCGTACATGGAACTCGCAACGAAATGGATGGTATCGAGACCGAGTAAATCAGCCAAAGTTATTGGTCCCATAGGATGGTTCAAACTTGTCACTATTTGCTTATCAATGTCTTCTTTTGTAGCATAGCCACTTTCCACCAAGCGAATAGCATTAAGCAAATACGGTATAAGGAGTCGATTCGTGATAAAGCCAGGTATATCCGGAGCAATCGCTATTTCCTTACCCAACGATTTCCCAAAGGTGATGGCTATGTTAAGTGTCTCATCACTCGTCGTGATAGCCTTCACTATCTCAAGGCCTCGTATAATGGGTACAGGATTACTGAAGTGTAGCCCCAAAACCTTGTCAGGCTTGCTAGTCACCATAGCCATATCGATAATAGATAGGCATGAAGTATTGGAGGCCAAAACAGCGTATTTAGGACAAACCTTATCCAGTTCGGCAAACACCTTTTTCTTCACACTCATATCTTCGGTGACAGCTTCAATTACTAAGTCACAGCTGCTGAAATCTTTGATATCGGTTGTGCCTCTTATACGACTTATGGCTGCTGATTTACCTTCTAGGGTCACCTTACCCCTCTCTACGCCCTTTGCCAAAGATGAATTAATTAATGATAAGCCTTTAGCTAGTAATTCATCATTGGCTTCTGAGACCACCACTTCGTAATCTGACCGTGCACAGACTTCAGCGATACCACTCCCCATTAGCCCGCAACCAACCACCCCGACCCTCTTGATCTTCATAGTTCTCCCTCCTTAGCCTGTATTTTCAAGATTGTGGCAAAACAAACAATTAAGCCTTGTCTATAGAACCACCCGATTATACATCACCCAAAGCAGAATATTACAACCCCCTACGCCCCTTTTGCGTTATGGTTGAACCAAGGAAACGTAGCTGGATTTTTTGAAAGCAAAAGAAGTTGTGCGGACACAAGCAACAATACTCCTACAAAAAACCCTAAATTCAGAAACTCTAAGGATAGAGATTTAGCCTACGCAATTGTTGGCCCAATTTCAGTTTCCTATCTAAAGTGGTACAGTATAAACAGGGGGCTAGTTATGGAAATAAACCAACCACAAGATATTGGAGACTTGAAACAAGAGATTATTGCACAGGTAGCCGATTTGTCTAGGTTGCTTGGAATGATTCCAAGTGACGATATTACGGTTAGCGAAGCCAGGACCTCATTCTTAAAACTGTCTCTTTTAATCGACCAAGCATTAGGTCTTAAGTTACAGTAGGCTGGGCATACCAGGGATGAGCCTACACAAGCTGAGGCATTGTTTTGCTACTTATGCCTGTGGAGCGGAGCCAACCTTGAAGTAGTCTCGAAGATTCCGGTCGCACTTCAATTGTTATTACGGCTGATGTCTGCAAGACCGTGAAGTAAGACGAGAATCGAGCTGAGCATCGGAGGTTTGGGCTGCTTTCTTCTGAACATTGACAATCGTAGGCCAAGTGTAATATATGATTCAAGGTGGAATATCGGCTATCATAGATTGTACCGAGAAGGGAGACGAAGAAATGAAATTGAGTAGAGTTGAAAAGTGGTTTATGAATAGACCACAGCATGCCAAACAAGCGATTAACCGTGCTGAAAAACTTTTGCATTTTATAAATATGAAAGAGAAACAAAATTTTCTGGAAGTTGGATGTGGTAGTGGGGCAATGTCCAAACATGTTGCCAAGAAATACCTTTTGAATGTCACAGGAACTGATATAGACCCAGAACAGATTCAGCTTGCACAAGAGAATACTGACAATTTACCAGGTCTTCGTTTCTTGGAAGTCGATGCGGCGGATTTACCTTTTCAAGATAATGATTTTGAAATTGTGTTATCGTTTGGAGTCATGCATCACATATGTAATTGGTTAGATGCTCTAAAAGAAATAGATAGAGTCTTAAAACCAGGAGGCTATTTCGTTTACAGGGATATTGTTTACCCTAAGCTGACGGCTAGAATAGGGAAATCGTTTAAACATAGTTACGGCATCACAACAATTCCTGATTTAAACTCGTTTATTGAGAGGAACAACTTTTCTACGATTTATTCATCATTATCAAGGTTACTAATCTTTAATCATTATGAAGCGGTGTATCACAAGGATGAATTATAGCTGTGTGAGCCATCACGGCAGATGTCTGTAGAGCTGTTGGGCAGGGCGAACTTCGAGCTGAGCATCGGAGGTTTGGGCCGTTGGGTGGCCAAGAGCTAGAGAACAACTCTCAGGGGGTGCCATAGTAACTGTACGGGCACAGGTCTATGCCTCTGGCTATATTTCGTTTAGCATTGGCAAAAAAGCTCAACTGCTTGAAGTCTCCATTGCTGAGTTGTGCCAATGTTTTTGACTACGCATAATTAAAGGGGAGGAAGAAATGTCGCTTATACCAGCCTTCGAGATAGGTCTGTCGAATGCCTGGATTTTCGTGCTTTATAATTTCTTGCCTATGCCTTTGCTGATGCTAATTCATAAAGGTGCAACGGGGAAAAGGCAACCTGTGCCACATAGTGAAACTGAGAAGAAACTCTATCCCGTTATATGGGTAGTCTGGATCCTCGGCTTTATATACTCTGTTTTCCTGCCGTTAGAGTTAGGGACGATATGGTTTTACATAGGTCTTCCTATCTGTCTAGTAGGATTAAGTACCTTCACGATGGTTATAGTGACTTTTGCTATCACCCCGATTGATGATGAGCCGCTTACCAAAGGACTGTACCGTTTTTCAAGACATCCTATGTACGTCACTCAATTGGTTATGTTTATTGGGGTGGGTATAGCTTCGGCTTCGTGGCTTTTCTTATTGTTTACAATTGTATACACAATTCTGTCGGTTATTTGTGCAGGTCCCGAAGAACGCTTTTGCCTTGAGAAGTATGGGGATTCCTACCGTGAATATATGGATAGGACTCCAAGGTGGATAGGAATACCACAATCGGAGAAACACTGATTAGTTATGCCTCTTAGTCGCTTTCGGAAACAAAGACTGTAAGAGAATTTTTTACCTTTGGTAACTCGGCTCTCAACCCCCAATTTTGTAATTGCATTCTGCACGCACAGGGATTCAGCTACTGTGATTATTCGGACTCATTCTTGGATTGAGCTGTGAATACAACAGCGGGTATCCCCAGAAGAAATACAGAAAAGATGGCGGCGATGGAGCCAGTGAGTGCCAACGCCCACTTCTTTCTTCAAGACTACCCTACCCGTTTCTCAGCGAAGTCACCTGACCAAGGCAGCTTATACATCTCTCCTTGGTAAGCCTTGACCATCAAGACTATCCATAGCACAAGCCCGAGCACAGCGATGAGCCAGCTAATCACCCAGCCGATAAACGGTATGAAGTCAAGAACAATTCTAGCAAGGGTAAGGACACCGAAGACGATTATCGACTGCATAGCGTGGAAGCGGACAAACTTACTCTTGGTCTCTATCAAGATAAAAACGAGACCGCTTATCCAGCCTAGGACATAACATAGTAGCCCGGCAACATTTGCGTCCAGTCCAGTTGAACTCTTTTCCATCGAAGTTTACCTCCTTTTAGCTAAGGTTAAGGATTAAGATTATAATTTTAAATAGGCGAGTGTCAATACATATTGGGCTCAGTATATAGAACCTGTGAACCAGGTACGGTTTAACTCAGTGACAGCAGTATAAGCTAAGGCACTATTCTGCCACTCAAACTATACTAACATCCGAAAAAAACTTGTTCGCTATTAGCCCGGCGATCGGCGGGAAGAAAAAGGTGCATCCCAAGCGGATAAGTGTAAATTTCCAACCGATTATACCTAGTTCTAGGGGCAATCGTGAGAATGCCAGCAACGACCATCCTGTTATAAGTGCTACCATGGTTCCTACACTGGCTCCAACCCGCAGTAACCCAGCGGCGAGAGGCAAGCTAACATACGGACCACCGGGCATGAAACCTCCAACAATTGTGCCAATCAGTATACCTCGCAAACCAGATTCTGCACCTATCCATCCAGATATTGTTTCCTTCGGAACAAGAAGCGGAATCATACCAGCTATAATGAAGGCACAAATCAATAAAGGGGCCATTTGTATCAGCATGGTACCCGCTGCTTTTAATCCTAGTATGTGTAGGCCTTCCCCCTTTTGAAAAGCGAGAAAGATGAAGACAATAGCAAGTACACCCATTACTATCGTTGGAATAAGCATTTTTGGAGACCTCCTCTTTTCGTTCATGCCTTGGCCTCGCAACCTTCTAACGTTCAATGCATATATTTCCAAACCCGGTTGCTGCGTAATGCAATATACCTTTGGCTAGTTACATTGTCAATCAGTTACGCTTTGTGTTTGGGGATACTGACAAAGGCAGCTCAGGCCCCTAGTATCTATAGATAATCAAAACAGGCTGCACAAATTCCAGGACGGAAAGGAGCGATTGTGTCTGAAGAGCAGAGTTCCGTTAAAAAAACCGCGACTGAGAATTTTGGTGAAATGTTCAAGGCATTTACTGACGCCATAGGCGAGGTATTTAACGACCCTGAGCTGAAACAAAAAGCAAGAGAATTTGGGGAAAGTGCAGTTGAGTCGGCGAAAACGTTCGGAAGTAGGTTTAAGGATGAGGATGTTAAAGATAAGTTCAGAGATGTAGGAAAAGCAGCTGAAGATTTTGGTAAAAGCATAGCAGACTATTTTAAAGACGACGAAGATAAGGGAAAATAGTCATTCTGAATAAAACGGAGGGAACTATCGAGGGAACTTATAGATTGCATACTGAATACAGTATTCCCAACCGAAATCCCCCGATATCAAAACAAGGAGGACTGATAAAGTGGGTTACTTTACGATTCTGGCGGCTATCCCTGGCTTCTTTTTGAGTTCGCTCATTACCATGCTACTCTGGGGTGTTATTGCTCCAAAATTTGGGGTAGAAGGCATAGACTATCCTATGGCTATGCTGATAACTATCACTCTTTGGCTTGCAGTGGCACCTTTGGCAGCAGCTGCTGGTCGAAGAAGAATATAGACGACTACACTCAACTTCGACAAAGAGTAATTTCGGGCAGAGCCTCGTCTCTCAATGTTGAGAACCAGTGGAAAGGGTGCTCTATCGTATATACCTCCGATAACTAGTGCTTTGCCTTGGGCGGAATCATATGTGCAGAATCTTCGTAGAATTGGCTGCTTAGCACTTTAGGTATGGGCAACGAATTGCTAGTCTGTCGCCGGCACCACCTCCCCCCTCCGACGTTGTAACTACATCTCGCACGCCCAGGAGGTGCAGCTATTGTGATTATTCAAACTCTTTCTTGGACATTATGTGGAGGGACATCATGGCTACCACCTTCCCAGCTCCTCTAATAGCTTAACTACCCTCCATGACCAGCCAAGGGCTGCACTGCCACTCATGGCAATGGCTACTGAAACAGCTTCCGTGACCTCGGCCTTAGACGCTCCAGCCTCCACCGCCAGCTTAGTTTGATGCAGAATACATGCGGTACAGCCAGCCCGGAGTGCTATGCCAAGAGCTATTAGCCGTTTAACCTTATGGCTAAGGGCGCCATCCTTATATACCTCGTCACTAAGAGCTCTATAAGCAGCCATTGTACTGGGTAGTGGTTCCTCATACCTAGGTGTGTACTTTCTTATATCACTGTAGAGTTCCAATTGACTTTCCATAAATCGTTCACCTCGTTGTTTACTACGTAATGGTTAATTTACTACCCTGAGTGTACCGTTAAGTTCAGTACTACATAGCAACCACCTCCTTTGTCTTTTCTGAACTTGTTGGCTGGGCTACTCCTGGCTGATTATACACATAGTCAAAGTGAAGTAAAACACCCCACAAGCCCAAAGCCTTGAGGACACACCTAGGCCAAATTTCAAAACCTTCCTATTATGTGAATCAGCCTGTTGAGAACGACTACGATGGCTTGGCAGAGGACATATGTAGTGGCTGGAATAACCTCGTTGTCCGATGTACCTGATATGGGAAATCCCGGATTAACATATTTAGAAGTAAGAAGGCCATGCATTGAGGATAGCTTGAATCTTTACCGTAGTGCGGAGGCTTCATCCAATGGTCGAGTGACTGTTGGCGGAGCAAATCATAGCCGGGGTCAGGACTGTTGCGGAGAGGAATAAGGCGCTGGAATTAGACAAACGCTGCCATCTAAATCTAATGTCGTTTTTTGGATTTTCGGTTTACTGTTTTGGACATGGCAGTAAACGCATTAACCGTTTTTTCCATCGGGAATATCATTCCATCGCCCATTTTATCGAGTCCAAATTCAATGCAATCTGCTATTTTGTCGATGATAGATTGTACGCCCCCTGACGATGGAGTAGAATATTTACTTAAGACTTCCTTCTGTTTCGAGCCTCTTTCGGCTGGTACTAGCCCTAACGCAATTCTGGCTTCCAGGTTGCTCATCTTTGACTTTGGAGCTTGTAGCTCTCCTATCTTACCTTCAGCACGTTTCTCAAGGTCAGCCTTTATGGCATTTATCTGCAATATAGCGTCCTCGCATATCTTGGTGTAATCAGCCTTCAAGACGTCATATCGAGCTTCTATAAGAGACAATTCAGTCTTCAGCTTCTGCAGGTTGAATAACAGCAGCTCAGCTCTTTCTTTTGTTGAGTGGGCTTTGCTGGCTTCCCTCATAAGAGGCCTCTGTCTCCTGTTGCGACAGCTTCCAACGTGACTGGCTCGGGCTTTCCTCTGATTATACACCAAACAAAGGTAAAACGGAACATTGCGTACTGTCCGGTAGTGGGTCAATTTCAGCCCTAAAAATTTTTATCAGCGAGTAACACGATTTCTTCAAGTGTCCAGATATGGTCGCTTATACCCGCTGCCATCGCTGGAGTCATACCCAATGTCTTATGAACACGGGCAAAGTTGTAATACATAAAGTGTAATGCAACCGCATGTTCTAGGTTCTCTATCTTCTTTGAGAAGCCATTTGTTAGCCGAGTAAATCGCCTCATGCTCATTCGCATTGTAAGATTTTGCCGTTCAGCGAAGCTGGTTGAAATCTTGGTAGGGTCAGGATTGCCTTGAATAATATGAGGTTCAGCACCTATACACTTAGCCATACTGTAATGCCTATCGTCCTCTGGCTCTGCACCGTATAGCTTTACTAGCATCGCATAATCAATATCAGCACCGAATACATCCTCTACTGCGTTTAGATAAACCCTATGCCCATCTGTGGTTAGTTGAACACGATTTGCTAATCTAGCCTGTAAGTTTCTCATAAACCTGAAAGCATAACCAGCATCCCGTAATCCTACCAGCCAATTAGGAACTAATTTTGTATCTGCATCAATTGCCGTCCAAGTCCAGACATCACCATATCCTAACCGCCCCTGCTTTTCTTCTGGTACATTCTTTTCTTTGGCATAACAGAATGACCATATCTCGTCACACTGGATTCTACGACTCTGTAAGTTCTTTAAGTTCCTGTACTGGTACATGTAACAAGTCTTGCCAATTTCAGCAAGCAATCTAATGACAGTCCCCTTGGCAGCTCCTGTCATTCGGCAGGTCGCACGAATGGAATTACCCTCAACAAGGGCTGCAATGACCTTTATTCTGCGGTCAAGATTCAACTTATTCATACTTATATTATACTTGACCGCTCAAGCATTGTCAAGTCTTTTCCCTATGGTTTGAAGGAAAATTTTCGTATTTGGAGGAACTTTCGATATGATGAAGGCTAAAATCCTGAATCAGTTCAATCTTTTAAGGACAATCTGATTATTTCGGTTATCAAAATGCACGTCAAAAAGTGTAAAGAAATCAACCCTGCCAAGAAGGAAAGGAGTTCTATTGGATTCAGTGAATAAACATCTTATCTCAAACTCCTCACTTTCAATTTTCAGCTTTACCTGCCCCTTGTAAGCGGGCATCCCTTGTCCTGTGATACCGTGTATATAAGTATCAGGTGGGGGCAGAATTTGAACGCCAACCAAATTAGCCATATATCGTGGAAGCATGGTGCAATCTGCCCCAGGGTCTAGGATAAATTCAAAGGGCTGGTAGCCTATGGTGTTAAGCCAAACCTCAACTATCAGCCCCGGATAACCAACTTCGCCAAATATTGTGCTTGCTTTTGGATATGGTATTTTAATAGACGGCAATCATCCCCTCAGGAATGGTATGTTTAATGACTAACTTTTTGTTGCCTAATAACTCCCTGACCTTCGGTTTGTTTGCCAATGTCTCAAAACTTCTTGCGGTAGCGATTGTTTTACCGTCATAACACGCCGCAAAACCACTGCCCTGTACCCTATCGAACTCCTCTTTAACCTTTTTTTTCATCGACCCTTGCCCTCCATCCTTATTTTATTTCCATCTTTAAGGCAAATGCAAATATAAATAATATATTTGAAGTCAGTAACGCCTAATGCCAATCATAAGCTCCACAGATTCTTTTATCAACCTTTGATAGACATCCATCTGGCGTGGGCTGCCCTTTTGGCTATTTCTTTACGTTGTTCTGGTGTTAACTTCTTGGCACGGGCTGGGCCACCCCTTTTCCCCCCAAGTTGGCCAAGAGCAACAGCATGTATATTCTTCTCGTTAACTTGCTTTTCTTGTTTTCCAGTTAACGATATGTCCTCTTTGGTAGCCCCTTCCACAATACGAGCTGCCAATATATTTATATCTTTGGGGGCTTCCTCCTTGCTTGAACGCTTAGGCATGTTTCAATTATACTACGCCAACTTACGCGATACAATAGTATTATATAGTACTTTAGTACTATTTCATGCCTTCCATCTGTTGCTTTTCCCTATCTCTATATAAAATATCTACCTAAATTTGGAGCGCAAGGAAAGCCAATCAACACATATGTCACCATTTGGCAATTCGTGAAATGCAAGATTAACCACATCTACAAATAGTGCCCAAATTTTATATCCACCCTCAACGAGGTTAAAATCAACTTTATTTTGATTGCGATATTTATCTTGTTTCAATAAAGAAATAGCAGCAGATACGCTCTGTTGGTCGGTTTTGCTAAATGAAGCTAGCTCATCTGTAGCAGACTCGCTGAGCCCAACTCTCGCCATGCCTATTTAATGCCGAGTTCCTTCTTAACGTCTTCCCAATCACGCATTCTACCAGCTTTATAATCAGCAACACCACGCTTAATGCCTTCCATAAACTTGGCATCCGATTTTAGGCTTTCTACCAGTTCATTGCTAGAAGATATTTTTAACTGCTCCTTGAATCCTATAGCTCCCATAATTGCCTCCTTTTTCCTGTGACCTTAATTCAAAAGGTTGCACATTTTAGAACATACTTTGCCTAAAGTATCTTCGATATATCGATTGTCAATGACAATCAACTGTTTAACATAAGTTATACCCGTTTGTCAATAGGTTTAACCCCAAATCAGGACTAAATTCTCACTTTATGTCCAAACTGACCCACTACCTACTGTCCAAGCCTAAACGCCAGAGGACACGCTCAGGCTGAATTAACAGAATTCTCCTTCCCTGTGTTGGAGCAGGCAGGTCATAACCGATGTGAGGAATTTCCAACGGAAATTGGGGGCATGGGTAGTTTAGTACTAGCGGAATACGATTTAGAACGCAGACTTTCCCAGCTATTTAGTTGTCCTACCCGTCTATGTCCTGGCGCAGTTCGTCTGTGAATGTTATCGATTGCTTTGCTTTCTGAGCTAGAGCAGGTTCTTTTGATAATTTAATGGCCCTGTTGTAATCAGCAATAGCCAGGTCCCACTCCTCTTTATCTGCTGAGGAGTTAGCTGGATTCTCGGGGGATGAAGCGTAACTAGGATCGAGCTCGATTACCTTATCATAGTCTGCAATGACCGAGTCCCACAGCGCTATCTTGCTGCAAGCCCAATCTCTATCGAAGCTATTGAAAGGATACTCGGCCAGCGTAGGGTCTGCCGCAATTGCTTTGTCATAATCGGCAATGGCTATGTCCCATAGCGCCTTCTTGAGATGGGCAAAACCCTGGTTACAATAGGCCTCGGCCGGATCAGGGTCTTGCTCAACCGCCTTGGCCAGGTCAGGGACAGCTGCGAGCTCCCACTGCGCTTGTTTGACGTAAAACCAGCCCGGACCTGTATAGGCGGTGGCCAGGTCTACATGGCTCTCGAAGAACCGAAACAGGTAATTGTAAGACTCCAGCTGCCATTGCGCTTTGTTGGCATAAGCCCAAGCACGAGCGTTATATGCTTTAGACAGACCGGCGTCGAGTTCGATGGCCTTGCTATAATCGGATATGGCTATGTCATATGCCCCGTTGGCCACATGTGCCCAGCCTCGGTAATAGTATGCCCACGTGTATTGAGGATCCAGCTCGATGGCTTTGGAGTAATCGGATACGGCCCTATGATACTGACCGTTACTAAAGTAGTAGGCCCTGCCACGAGCCAAGTAGGCTTC
This sequence comes from Dehalococcoidia bacterium, assembly GCA_011170325.1. Lineage (GTDB taxonomy): Bacteria > Chloroflexota > Dehalococcoidia > GIF9 > UBA5629 > W265. The sequence goes on from DUEX01000018.1 coordinate 24,195, forward strand.
AGCCAGACTGGGGTCTAACTCGATGGCTCTGGTGTACTCATCGATGGCTTCATCATAAAGGCCCTGATTGTAGTACGCATTGCCCTGTTGAATATGCTCCGCTGGTTGTTCCACTACGGGCTCCACCTCTGAAGCAGTGCAGGCTACAGACAGCAGCAGGATTGTGCAAACAACCAGGATGATACTGAATATATTTCTCACGCTTTTTGTCCCCTTGACCTATTGATGGAACAATCCACCTATTATACAACCAACCAGGATAAATGAGAAACCATTGTCCACTGGAGACAGAGGCTATATGGCCTTCGATTCATTGCCCCATTTCGTACTGGTTCCCAGAATTATCTCCTTGTGGGGGGTGGTAGGTTACAAGGTGGGTGGGAGATTTCTAACGAGGATTTGAGGTGAATCTAAAGGTTCGAAGATTGGTATCACAGGGAGACGGCTTATTCTTGGTTTTGGTTCTTCCCTTCCTCTCTAAGAAGAACATCCAATATTTCGGACCTTGAGGTTGGTAGGCTAATATTCCTCAGCAAAGTCTGGAGCCACGGACGCCTATCGATTAAACGTTGGGTGTCGTTGTGCCAGCGGAGATGACTGACAGCAAGTACATAAGATATGTCACAAAGTTGAGCGGATAGGCGTGAAAAGCAGTAGCTTGAGACGCCTGTGAGTGATAAAAGGGATATGAAAGCACACAATATGTATTCCAAAGCTAGAACAGAGAATATGACCTTGGCTAAGAGACTGGCTACTAAGGCTGGGGTTGTCCCTTAATTCCTAAGGAAGCTACTCGGCGAAGAGTTTAACAGGACCGGCTAAACTCCAGTCGAAGGCAGTCGACTACTCATTAAGTCTAAAGACTGGATAACGGTCGGTGGTTAACATGAAGGCGTATACAGTTACTCTTAGAGACCACCGTAAAACACCAACTACGAAGTCAAACAGAGACCTCGGGTAATTGCCGGTAAATAGGATGGCGAACCAGGCAATTATTGCAGCCACCCAGGCACCGATGCCGAGGAAGCACAGGACAATGTAGTGGGGGATGGCCATTATCCATTTTACCAGCGGCAGCCAGCGGTTGAGTTCCTCTTTGGCATTCGGGTACGGGATGTCAATATGGACTGCCTGCTCTTCGTCAGTTGAAGGATATTCATCTCTCAGTAGCATCACATAGGTTGAAACGCGGGTGCTGAACTTGGTTATGGCCAGATTCCAGTCGAACCACCACCTGGGATACTTTTGCCGGAAGAGGAGCATTAATACGGTCGGTAGAACGACAAGTCCACCCATAGCGTATTGATAGTTCTCCCCGCCCGCCTCCCAGGCGTATGTAGCGCCGATAACTAAGCCCAAGATAATACCGATTGGAATTACCATGAAAGCCCTAAAAAAGGTGGTCAGCCTGTTTAACTTTCTATCGGGGTAGTCAACGAAGAGTCTCATCGGATATGCGGTCGGAGTTTCCGCCATGATACAACCTCCTTCTTGTGATTATCTATTTTGCTTGATGTCGGTTCTTGTCCAGGCTACTCTACCCTTTTCCTTAGTTCGTCCGCTCCGGTCCTCAGAATTACTTTATCGCCAATTGTTACTATTTCATCCACCTTAATGTTATATTTCTTAGTCAACCCTGACTTCAGTATAACATGATTGATGACTGCATGCAGCATATCGACATCGAGATCAGCCACCTTCCCTATCTTGTCGCCGTGTACATCCAGGACTTCCTTACCGAGTAGCTCCTTAACATTCATTTGAACCTCCCTCACATAGTAGGTGAATCTGTCAGTATGGGTCTTCTATTCGACGACCACTGCCCCAATTATACACCCAGCCAAGGCGAAACAGAATACCCCCTCGGCTCCTTAAAGCTTCTGCCCACCACGATGGTTTCACTGGTTGTGGTAGTCCGGCATCCACACCAATTCACCGGTATCCTCGTAGAAATACCAAAAGCGGTCATATACTGAGTTTATTGGGCAGGTCTTAGTTACGCCCCATATTCCATCCCCAAGATATTCAGCGGTAAAAATTGGTTCGGCCTCCTCATACAGAGGGGGAGAGGCACGACATCAGCCAGAGGTGTTCTCAGAGATTATCCGTACTCGGCAATCAGGACTGAAGCTCTTGGCTACAATTATTACCTCGTCAGCCATATAATGAGGCACGTCCCTCACTAGAATATAAGCCCCGAGTAAAAGTAAAGGGATAATAAAGGCGAGCAGGCATATACGCTTCATCACAACCTCGCATTCACCTCAATCGTAACCGAGTGCTTACCCTGATTGTACTCCTAGCCAGAATGACAGGAGATACTCCCTATGTCCCTTTTGAGTGAGGCTCAGAGTAAATAATAACCTGGTTCAGATTTCTTGTAGCTAAAGAGGCCCTACACAGGGCTTTGTCGTGGCTTTGAGGCCCTCTCCAGAGTTTTGCTGTGACTCCGTCAGACTAAGTAACATCTGAAGGGTGTCAGGTTACCTCTCGGTATGTTAACCTCACTTCCGGGCGCCACATCATTTGTCAACGCCAGTGCTGTTCTGCCCAATCATTAGGTTCACTAAGGCAATCTACTGTTAGTCTCCCTTCAAAAGGATTTGGGGCTTCATCCACTCTCACCCGGATGTGCAGAGAATACTTGCCCTCTGCCATCCCCCTGACCTTGACTGCGGTATAATGGTATGAGCCCTTGGGACATCTTAGCTGGCGTGCGTATTCTCGGTGAAAATCTCCGTTCCAATCAATGTACTCCTCGCTGCCATATTCCTGAAAAATCCTTTTCTTGAAGGCACGCTCCATTCCCAGTATTTCGGGCTTACTTTGATAGTTGCCTTCGAATCTTACTCTGTAGCCTCTCAAAGTTTGAGTTTGGGTCATTTCCCAACATATATGTAGCTCCCGTTCCAAACCAACTGGTATAGCAATATATTTACCTAATGATATTGACTCTTCATCTTTTTGCTTAAAACCCTCAATCTCACGTTGAGGCTTCGCTGGCAAGAGGAACTGCAAACGTTTCACTCTGGCTTTACGGTAAACCTCGCCACGTATTTGCTTGGAAGTCAGCAGGGTTTGCCAGCCCACGATTCCCAAAGTTAGTATAGCAACCAGCAGAAGTATGGTCGTCAGTATATCTACGATATTCAGACCTACGAAGTCTATGAGCTCAGTAAAATCCATCGTAACTCCCCCCCTTTCCGAATCCGCCTAGCTGGACTAAGCTTGCTCCGATTATACATCTAGCTAAAGCAAAATAGAATAGCTATCGTGTCCTCCCTTTTTGAAGACAAGATGAAGTGGATATGCTGGCTCATGTGTTGCCGAAGTCAAGAAGGCTCTGCTCTACGGAAAATATTAGAACCTTGCCTTCACTTTCCTTTGAAGGTCGGTTCTCTCTTTTCCAAAAATGAGTTGACCCCCTCTTTGAAGTCCTCAGTGTTCATAAGGACGCTATTGGCATAAATCTCGTAGTTCAAGTGAGATGCCAGGTCAGGTTCTATGAGTCCTTGGTGCAAGGCTTTCTTGGCTAGCCTGACAGCTATGGGGGGGTTCTTAGCCATCTTTGTGGCTAAGTCCTTCGTCGCCTTCATCAGGTCTGTATGTGGGACTACTCTGTCGGCTATGCCGATTCTCTCTGCCTCTTTGGCATCAATGGTATCGCCGCTGAAGACTACGATGGAGGCATGTCCTAGTCCTACCAAGCGAGGCAGAAAGTAGGTGGCGCCGCAGTCAGGGATAAGTCCCCTTCGTAGAAATGACATGTTGAAGCGAGCCTCCTCGGAGGCTATTCTCATATCGCAGGCTAAAGCTAAAGCAAAGCCTGCCCCAGCAGCTACCCCGTTTACCGCTGCGATAACAGGCTTGCCCAAGTTTGCAATCTTCAACATTACCGCCACAACGGTGGGCTTACCCGAGACTATACGGCCCGTGACCGTCTCCATCCAAGGAGTCTTCCCGGTAAGGGACAGCTCTTGGCGTACATCTGCTCCAGAAGAAAAGCCTTTGCCGGCGCCAGTTATAATCAGCACCTTAACAGCGTCATCCCCGTCCACTTCTTCCAATGCAGCCACCCCCTCGGTCTGCATCTCTGCATTCCAGGCATTCAAAGTTTCAGGACGATTCAGTGTTAGGACAGCTATCCCGTCTTCTTTTTCTAGGATTACTGTTTTGTAAGACATCACTGCCTCCTTGAAAGAATTAATTTAGCAGCACACATTGGCTCTGCTTTTCTGTAACTGAATTATGCTTGTTCCCTGAAGCCCTTCTTTATTGATTTGTAGTCAGATAAGCGAAGCCGAATGAAATGGCGAGTTCGAGAGACGATTTCCCTGCTGGTGACTTCATATTGAGTTCTATCTGTTGCTTTCTTGACCCAGACCGAGAAATGCGCCCCCGACGTTTCTACTTCACCATCGGTTGCGTGGAATTGCGTGGGGTGTAGTCCCTCTGAGAGAAACTTTACCCCTCTGATTTGGGAGAGGTCCCATGCTAATGAGGTCCAGGCCATCTTTGCTTCACCGACGCTTATATAGTCCTTATCACCCTCTTTATGCGTTCCAACTGATAGCTCATCGCCTGAAATATGAACACGAAGTCTCCAATACGCCTCAGGTGTGCCATCTTCATTCTGTTGGATATCTTCTGTTACCTCCCCTATCCAAACTGGTAGTCTCATCTCTTCTAAGCCTTCCTTACGGCGAAATAGACTTTCGGCATGACGCCAGTTGTACACTAAGGATATTATGCTTATCACTAGTGCCACACCTGCAATGGTTAAGGTCCAATCTAGCACTTCTGGCAGCATCTCTGGCCTCCGCTATTTTTTGTACGTGTAGGCGTCCCTCCAAAACCACCACAATTCCTTTTCCACCATCCAATATTTTCTGGATAAACCTCATACTCGAATTCAACCTCGCCAGTGGTCTTGCTGATTGCCTTCCTCTTATTGCCCCGACCGTAAATCATCACCTTGACGGGATGAGGCGGGTCATTAAGTTCAGCATAGTCTGGATGTTGTCCCTGATAGTCAAGAAGATATTGCCAACCACCTGGTTTGTCTACCATTTCCCGGGCACCTCTGTTCTGCTTAGTGGCAGCATAGCATACCTGCCTTGATTATACACCCGGCCGAAGTAAAGTAGAATACCCCCTATCTCCATTTGGAGCTCGGAGGGAACTAACCTGCCTTCTTGTGAAAATATGCACCCGTCAGAACCCTTTGAACTGGCTATTGTTACTGAACTCTTGACGGGTTCTTGTTCAGTCACGAAGGTAGACCACAGATTATCTTTTGACTTTTCAGCGGTCACGATATAATGGTGTTCGTTTCTCCAAAAAAGCCTGTGCACCTTCCTCGCCATCTTCAGTAAGGCTTAACATTAGCTGAGTACGGTTCTCTAAGTGGAGTGCGCTTTCAAGGCTAGGCGCATCAATATTGAAGTTCATAACTTCCTTAGTCATGCGGAGACCTAAGGGGGAGTTCTGGAGCATTTCATTAGCAAGTTCTAAGGCAGCCGCATCAACTTGGTCATCAGCGACCACTCGAGATACCAAACCGAATCTCTCTGCTGTGGCTGCATCTAAGAAGCGTCCGGTCAATAGGTATTCTGCGGCCTGGGAAAACCCGATTATCCGAGGCAAGAAGTAGGAACTACCCAAGTCGGTACCGGAGAGCCCGATTAGGATATAGCCAGCATTAAATCGAGCCGACTTCCCGGCAATGCGTAAATCGCAGGCCAGAGCTAGGCTGAAACCACCTCCAACGGCGGGACCACGAATGGCACCGATGATTGGCTGTGGAACACGACGCATCCTCACTATTACGTCAGCAAAAGCCTGCTGCACCTTGTGGTAGCGATATTGGATTTCACCGAATTCACTCTTACTGGGGGCCTTAAAGCCTTCCTTTAAATCAAGCCCTGAACAGAATGCTCGCCCGGCGCCGCGTATTATTACTACCCGTGTTTGGAAATCATTGTAGAGCTTGGCAAAGCAATCCCGTAATTCTTCAATAAGCTCCACGGACGCGGCATTTAACATTTCTGGCCGATTTAGAGTTAGCATGCCGATGGTATCCTGCTTCTCAAATAGTATTGTTTTATAAGCCATATTTTACCCCCTAAACTTTTTGCCCACTTGCTACGTTTGTATTCGTTTACTGGTAGCACATTGGCTTTCCAGATTCAACTAGCTGTGAGCTTACCCAATTATACACCTAGCTAAAGCCGAATAGAATACCTCCAGCGGACGGCTACATGTTGTCTACTGCCTGGGCAGATTTATCCCATCTGGTGCGGGTTCGAGAAGCCCGTTAGCTTTTTACCGGGTACTGGGTTTCTCGGGAGTTTGTTTGAGGAGTTTATGCCATGGTATGATATGGTTTCACGCTGGAGCAACGAATTACTGTACCCGTAGGGAATAACGAGGAATTGATATGTGGATTAAAGACCCAGGCAAAGTCATTGATAGGTTAGATTTTCTAGGAACCCATGAGAATTGCCTCTACTTGCTTAGGGGCAAAGAGGCTATGATTATTGGTGGTGGCATGAGCTGGATAGCGCCATCTTTGGAGAGACAACTCTCAGCAATGGACTTCGAGCCTGACAGGCTTAGGTATCTAGTTATCACTCATTCCCACTTTGACCACTGTGGGGCTGTGCCTTATCTGAAGAGGATATTTCCGCATATACAGGTACTTGCCTCAGCACACTCTGAGGAGGTGTTTTCTAAGGAAAAAGCGGTGAATTTCATTGCTGCTGCCAATAAGCAAATGATTGACAGGCTAGGGCTCCAAAGTGAGTATGAAAGATTAAATTTGAAGTTTGATGGGATTCAGATTGACCGTGTCGTCGCAGAAAAGGATATCGTAGACCTTGGCGATGGCATTGAAGCCCATTTCATGGAGGTGCCGGGTCATACCCAGTGTTCCATCGCGGCATATATTCCAAATTTAAAGACCTTGTTTCCTTCGGATGCTGCTCCATGGCCCGCAGACGATGTGGATCAACTCCATTATCCATCACCCCAATATGACTTTTCTATGTATAGAGAATCGCTACAGAAGCTGGCTGGTTATAAAATTGAAATATGTGCCTTTGAGCATCATGGTGTTGTTATGGGTGGCGAAGCAAGAAAGGTCTTACATCTAGGGCTAAGCGAGACAGATAAGTATAAGAGTTATGTTATTGAGCTGTACCAGCAGATAGGCGATTTAGATAAGATAGCGCAAGAAGTTGCTGTTGAAAGACTGAAGAGGAGTAAAGTTGATTCGATGGGTATGGAACTCGCGATCATCGTTTCAAAGGCTGAAATCCGTAACATATTACGCGATGCTAAACTCCTTGCTGAGGCTTCTGCACCATAATCGTCCTCCTCCTTGCACTACCGGCTATCTGTCTTGATTATGCATCTAACCTAAGTTAAATAGGATACTATACCCCTATGCCCCTTATATTAACTTGCTTGTCAGGCAGGACGGCGGAAGGTTAGTATTAGCACCACCACTGCAGCGATAACCAGGACGCTCATGATGAGAATGGCAGTCAAACCACCGCTCCAAATTGAGCCACCGCCAAGGATGGTAAAGCTGCTGTGGTGACCATCAATAGCCACATTATAAGTCCCCGGCTCAGACTTATATACAGTGAACTTCACTGGATAGGCAGTTCCAGGACTCACGCTGACCATCTTGGTCTGCTCCACCCGCCCGTTTATCTTCAGGACGAGATTGTAATTGCCAATCTGACCACCATTGTTGAGCACATTGATTGAGATAGTTACCGGCTGACCTGCATTTGCCTGCTGTGGGCTTACATTGAGGTGTTGCAGTGCAAACAGAGGCGGCCCTTGTGCCTTCGCCAGACTTGTTGGCATTATCGCTGCTCCTGTTGCTAAGACTAGTGCTAGGATCACCAGCAGTAAAGCAATTCTTGTTTGTTTAACCATTAACTCCGCAGCCCGCCTTGTGCTAAATCGTATCTGATGAGGTATTACTGGGCTCAGGTTAGTATAAAAAGGAACTATATCTATCCCGTGGTAAAAGTATTGTCGGGTGATACCGCTACGTTCCCAGCCGCATCCTTTGACTTGACCCTATAATGGTACTCAGTTCCTGAGGTAAGGCCAGTTAAAGTTACCGAGTGGGTAGCAACTCCCGTCGAGGTACCGGAGGTGGGGTCATTCTCCCATGCCGTCGATGTACCGTAGTTGATGTCCGTGCCATACTCAACTTGGCTGCCAGCTAGCTCATCAGTTGCCCAAGTAATAACAGCAGTTGTGGTGGTTGTAGAAGCTAAGACACTTGAGATTATCGGTGGCGTGGTATCTGTGGTTGTACTGCCATTTGTAGTGCCGGTGGTGAAGGTGTTTTTGGGTGATACCGCTACGTTCCCAGCCGCATCCTTTGACTTGACCCTATAATGGTACTCAGTTCCTGAGGTAAGGCCAGTTAAAGTTACCGAGTGTGTGACAACTCCCATCGAGGTACCGGAGGTGGGGTCATTCTCCCATGCCGTCGATGTACCGTAGTTGATGTCCGTGCCATACTCAACTTGGCTGCCAGTTAGCTCATCAGTTGTCCAAGTAATAGCAGCAGTTGTGGTGGTTGTAGAAGCTGAGACACTCGAGATTATCGGTGGCGTGGTATCTGTGGTTGTGGTGCCGGAAAACAGAGATGGTAGCCAGGAAGGGGAAGCGAAAGCCCAGTAGGAGAAAAATCCAAGACCTAGTAAGATGACAACTAGCAACATTATCAGAACTGGTGAGCCTGATGGCGCTTGGCTCCTTGCTGCTGGTGGAGCCCAGCCTGCTTGCTGTGGCATGCCTCCTACTTGCTGTGGCATGCCTGCACCTAGAGCAGCACCGCAATTCGGGCAAAATCTGGATGTGGGATCAACACCAGCTCCACAGTAAGGGCAACCAGCAGCTAATCTTGCACCACAAGCTCCACAAAATTGCAGGCCCATAGCATTTTGTGAACCACAATTGGGGCACCTGATTACTTGCTGCTGCCCCCCAGTAGCCAGTCTTGTTCCACAAACTCCACAAAACTGCTGGCCTACAGTATTTTGTGAACCACAATTAGGGCACCTGATTACTTGCTGCTGCATGTTATCCCTCCCTTGGCCTTCCTCCTTTCTTGTTTAACACATTCCCCATTTATTTATCTCCTACTATACCATATATTGTCCCAGTTATAACATCTAATGTCAACTGGATTGTCGGAGAACTTTCACAAAGTCTAAATCATGCCTGAGGGATATGGAGGAGTTAGGCTTGTGGCTGAATATCTATCGTCCTATCCAAATTTACTCAGCCACTCATATGCTGAAACCTATTCTTTGGCCGGGACTGCGTAGGTCTTTCTGGAGACCTCCTCGCCTTCGGCATTATACAGCACGGCTATATCGGGTATCTCGTCGTTCCAAATGTCACCGGGGCCATAGTAAAATGTGAACCATACATTTGTGAAGTCTGTGCTATACGGGGCTTTAGCGCCGAACTCTTGCCATGTTTCACATTCAGGGTAGATCTCGTCTGTATAAACTCGGATGATCTCACCTGGGTATAAGACCAAACCGGGTGGGAAGGTGAATGAAGGATATCCTTTGGATATATTTTTCAGCACCCAGCCACTTATCTCTTGATGGCAGTTGCCTAGGTTCTTGATAACAACGTATTCATCAGGCTCGACCCTTTCAAAACACACGCAGTTTTCTGGGTCCCGTGGATGGAAGGTACCTTTGTAATGGATATTAGTTATCTGAATGGGGGAGACCGGTGCTTTAGTTTCAGCAGCGTAATCCTCAACTGTAATAGCCCAACTGCGCAAATTTGCAGCAATGACCTTGATATAGTAATCGTGCCCACCCTCGTATATGTAAGTAGTATCGCTAGCGCTACCGCCTGAGTGTG